>NZ_JADPKH010000029.1:0-264785 GCF_023073835.1 Bradyrhizobium sp. 153
TGCGCTCAATCGTCCGGTCATAGCTGTTGTCGCGCATCGGATCGTCCTCCGCTGGAGCGATCCAATCAGCGAATTAGTGAACATGCACAGCAATGACGGCGGAGAAAGCCGCGGCAAGGGGCCAATCGCGAGCCATTCCTACTGCTTCTTGACCAAACTCCACTTGGTGATCACGGCCTCGCTCATCTGGCCGGCATCGCTGGCGCAGGCGATCTCGTCGACCTTGACCGAGATTTCCTTGCCGACGAACGATTTCAGCTGCGCGGCCTGCGCGTCGCTGGAGGTGACGAGCTGGAAGGTTTCGGGGCCCGTCTCGAGATTGCACAGCCCGTTCGGCGGCGGCAGGCGGCGCGGCTCGGAGGTGATCTGGTAGGTCGCAACGCGCTTGCCGTTCTTGACGTCGCGCACCTTCATCGCATTCAACTCGCCGGAGAGCACGTCGCCGGTGTTGATCGGCTTGCCGGGCTTGGACGGCGGCAGCGCCTCGTCGCCCTGCTGCGCGGATATGGCCGGGCTCACCAGCATCATCATCGTCGCAACCAAAGCCGATCGTGTGGCGAAAGGTTTCGTCATGTCGTCCGTTCCGTAAATTCTGGATGGCTAGAACAGAGTACGCTGCCGCATCGCAGCCGATAGCGTACCTTCATCGAGATAATCAAGCTCGCCGCCGACAGGAACTCCATGGGCGAGCCGCGTCACCTTCACATTGGCGTCCTGGAGCAGGTCGGTGATGTAGTGCGCCGTGGTCTGGCCGTCCACAGTTGCATTAAGCGCCAGAATGATCTCGTGCACCTGCGAATCATGCGCGCGCGCCACCAACGCGTCGATGGTGAGGTCCTGCGGGCCGACGCCGTCGAGCGGCGACAATGTCGCGCCGAGCACATGATAACGCCCCTGGGTGGCATTGGCCCGCTCCAGCGCCCAGAGGTCGGCGACGTCGGCCACGACGACGATGATGGAGGGATCGCGCTTCGGATCGATGCAAACGGTGCAGGGATTTTGCGTATCGATGTTGCCGCAGGTCTTGCAGACCTCGACCTTGTCGAGCGCGACCTGGAGGGCCGACGAAAGCGGCATCATCAGCGCTTCGCGCTTCTTGATCAGATGCAGCGCCGCGCGTCGCGCCGAGCGCGGGCCGAGGCCCGGCAGCCGCGCGAGGAGCTGGACCAGCCGCTCGATCTCGGGACCTGCAACGGCGCCCATATTACTGGCCGAACAACCCCGGCGGCAGGCCGAGCCCGCCGGTGAGGGCCTGCATCTTCTCCTGCATCGCAGTCTCCGCCTTGCGGCGGGCATCGCCGAAGGCGGTGACGAGGAGGTCTTCCAGCACCTCGCGCTCGTCCGCCTTCATCAGCGCAGGGTCGATCTTGACGGCCTTGACGTCCATCTTCGCAGTCATGCGCACGGCGACGAGGCCGCCGCCAGAGATGCCTTCGACTTCCACGTTGGCGAGTTGGTCCTGCATCTCCTGCATCTTGGATTGCAGCTGCGCCGCCTGCTTCATCATGCCGAGAAAATCAGCCATCGGTGCTCGTCCTTGGAAAGAATGGCTCAGAGATCATCGTCGCCGTCGGAACCGTCGGGCGGATCGTCACTGCCATAGTCGGCGTTAATATTGGTTTCCGGCACCTCGGGGGCAAGCCTGCGGACCTCGACGACCTTCGCACCGGGGAAACGCGACAGCACCTCCTGCACGCGCGGATCGGCCTCGGCGGTGCGCGCATGCTCCTGCTTCGCGGCCTGGTTCACCGAGCGCAGCGTCGGCTGGCCCTGCTCGTTGGAGACGATCACGGTCCAGCGGCGCCCGGTCCACAGCTCGAACTTTTTCGCGAGCTCGGAGATCATGGTCTTGGAGGCGTTGGGCTCGAGCGCGACTTCCAGCCGGCCCTCCTCGAAACGGACGAGGCGCATGTCGCCTTCGAGCGCGCTCTTGGTCATGATGTCACGCTTCTGCCCGGCCAGCGCGACGAGCTGGGTGAAGCTGGTGACGCGCAGCACCGGCGCTGCACCTTGCGGATCCGACGCGGGGGCCGCCATCTGCGGCCGGGCGCTGGCGCCGAACGAGGATGGCAAGGATGTCGGCATGCGAACCGGCGCAGCAGACGCGACCGGTGCGGAAGGCGCGCTGCGCGTGGCACTGCCGCTGCTCACGACCGGCGAACCGCCGCCGTTCTGCTCCAGCATCCGGATCGCCTCGTCCGGCGTCGGCAGGTCGGCGACATAGGCAATGCGCACCAGCACCATTTCCGCCGCCGCGGCGGGACGCGTCGCGGCCTGCACCTCGGTGATGCCCTTGAGCAGCATCTGCCACATCCTCGACAGCACGCGCATGGAAATCTTGGACGCGAAGTCCCGTGCGCGGACCCGCTCGGTCTCGCCATAGGCGACGTTGTCGGCGGTCGCCGGCACGATCTTCACACGGGTGACGAAATTGACGAACTCGGCGAGGTCCGAGAGCACCACGATGGGATCGGCGCCGACATCGTACTGGTCGCGGAACTCCTTGAAAGCGGCCGCGATGTCGCCGCGCGCCAGTGAATCGAAGAGATCGATGACGCGGGTGCGATCGGCGAGGCCCAGCATCTGCCTGACGGCATCGGCCTTCACGGTGCCAGCCGCATGCGCGATCGCCTGGTCGAGCAGCGACAGCGAATCGCGCACCGAGCCTTCGGCGGCGCGGGCGATGATGCCGAGCGCCTCGGGCTCGATCTCGACGCTTTCCTTGGCCGCGATGTTGGCGAGGTGCTTCATCAGCACGTCGGCCTCGACGCGGCGCAGGTCGAAGCGCTGGCAGCGCGACAGCACGGTCACCGGAACCTTACGAATCTCGGTCGTGGCGAACACGAACTTGGCGTGCTCCGGCGGCTCCTCCAGCGTCTTCAGGAAGGCGCTGAACGCCGCCGGCGACAGCATGTGGACTTCGTCGATGATGTAGACCTTGTAGCGGGCGCTGGCGGGGGCATAGCGCACGCTGTCATTGATCTGGCGGACGTCGTCGACGCCGGTGTGCGAAGCGGCGTCCATCTCCAGCACGTCCATGTGCCGGCTTTCCATGATCGCCTGGCAGTGCACGCCGAGTATCGGCATGTGGATGGTCGGACCCTTCACCGAAGCATCCGGCATCTCGTAGTTGAGCGCACGGGCGAGAATACGCGCGGTGGTCGTCTTGCCGACGCCGCGGACCCCGGTGAGGATCCACGCCTGCGGAATGCGCCCGGTCTCGAATGCGTTGGAGACGGTGCGGACCACAGCCTCCTGGCCGATCAGATCATCGAAAGAGGAAGGGCGGTATTTCCGCGCCAGCACGCGGTAGGGTGTGGGGGCCTGGCTCGCTCTGTCGGGATCGGGAGGGGCGCCAGCGTCGGTCATCGGTCGATCCGCAATGAAATGTCTGTTGGCCGGCTTTTGCGGAAAGGAGCGCGCCGGCGGGGGCCGCCGGCGCAATTCGCTCGAAAAACAGGTAGGAGACTGACGAGCGACCCGATCCGGACCTCGTTAGGGCTGCTTCCTTCCGGACCTGACCCGGTTGGCGAGTGGCTCGTCCACCGCCAATCTCCCGGTCCCTATTTGGGGCCAAAGGAAGCGGAAAGCAAGTCGGCTGTCCACGGACATGGTCTCCCTGTCGGGGCCATCCCCAATCCAGCATACCTGCCGGGTACCGCCAGATCGGATGCCGAGCGTGGTCAGGGCACCTGCCCCGGAACCTCGGCCATGTGCGCAAACTGCTTGCGATATTCGGCCGGCGTCACGCCGACGTGGCGAGCGAAAGCGCGCCGCAACGTATCGGCATCCGCAAATCCACAACGAATCGCCACTTGCTTTGGCGCTTCGTTACCGAACTCAAGCAGCCGCCTCGCGGCGTCGACGCGGGCTTCTTCGACCCAGGTCGCAGGCGTGATGCCTACCTCCGCATGGAACAGCCGCGCCAAATGCCGCGGGCTGAGTTCCATGCGTTTGGCCAGATTCGCAACCCGATGGTCCAGACCAGGATTGGCGGCGACCCAGCGTTGGAGCTCCTGCAATGCCGCACGCCCGGCAGGAACGGCCGCGCCCTTGCGGGTGAATTGCATCTGCCCACCGGGCCGTTTGAAGAACATCACGAGTTGGCTAGCGACTTTCATCGCGGTCTCGCGTCCAAGGTCTTCCTCCACCAGTGCAAGCGCGAGATCGAGCCCTGCGGTCACGCCGGCTGCTGTGCGAAGTTTTCCGTCGATGACGTAGATCGCATCCTTGTCGACCGTGACCGACGGAAATTTACTCGCGAGGGTATCGGCGACTGCCCAATGCGTCGTAACCCGCCGGCCGTCAAGAAGGCCGGCCGCCGCAAGGAAGAATGCGCCGCTGCACACCGACCCGAACCGCCGCGTCCTCGACGCTCGCCGGCGAAGCCAGCCGACCACATTGGCATTCGCGGGGATCTCGGTAGCGTTCGGGCATCCGGCGACCAGCAGGGTGTCGATGGGCTCCTGGAAGTCGCGGTCGATGATTCGGTCCGGCATTAAGCGAACGCCGGAGGAGCTGAGAATCGGGCCCGGCTCGGTCGCAGCCACGAAAAGCGCATAGGCCGCACGGCCGGCCTGCACGTTGGCCTCGGCGAACACGTCGAGCGGCCCGGCGACGTCGAGAAGCTGCACCCCTGGCAGCGCAACGATTACAACAGTCCTCGATTTTGGCTTCCCATTCATGTCCGCCTCGGTGCAGATTTGTCCGTTTTGGACGTATCGCGTCAATTGCAGACAGAATAGCCCAGACTTAGCCTGCCAGCCACCAGAGATTTTCAGGAGAACGTCATGTCGAAAATCAACGAAGCCGCCCAGATTCCCGACAGCACGCTGGCGCGTGCCATTACCGAATATATCCGCGACACCGAGACGGACCTGCTCTTCAACCATTCCAGCCGCGTCTACCATTTCGGGGCGCTGGCAGGCATCCGCCGCGGGCTGAAGTTCGACCGCGAGCTGCTTTACGCCGGCGCCATGTTTCACGATATCGGCCTGATGCCCGGCCATGGCAGCAAGCACGAGCGGTTCGAAGTCGATGGCGCCCATGCGGCGCGCGATTTCCTGCGCAGCCACGGCATCCCGGAAGCGGATGCCTACACGGTCTGGAGCGCGATCGCGCTGCACACCACGCCGGGCATTCCCCAGCACATGCATCCCGTCGTCGCGCTGGTGACCGCTGGCGTCGAAATGGACGTTCTCGGGCTCACCTACGACGAATATCCCGATGAGGAACGCGAGGCCGTGGTGAAGGCATTTCCGCGAACGGCGCACTTCAAGGAAGACATCATCCAGTCGTTCTACGACGGCATCAAGCATCGGCCCCAGACGACGTTCGGCAACGTCAAGGCCGACGTCATCGCCGACAAGGAGCCGCATTTCCATCGCGGCAATTTCTGCAGCGTCATCCGCAACTCCCATTGGCACGGCTGAGCCCTCGGGACCGACATCATGTCGCGGCGCGCCGCCTTGCGCTCACACATCATTGATAGAGAAACCGTTCGATACTGACAAACCGCCCTAGCTCACGCAGCGACGAGCGCGGCGCGCGCTTGTCCAGGACGACGATCGCGTATGCAGTGGCGGCGGAGCCTCAACCTTCCCCTCGCTGACTCCGTATCGTATGGTCGGCTCCAACAAGCCCGAACCCATCGGGCCCATCCGGAACCTCCATGCCCGAACCCGCCTGGTCGCTGCATTCCCGCCTGAAAGAGGACACGATCGACATCGGCGATCTGCCGCTGTCGAAGGTGCTGGTCATCAAGGACGCGCATTATCCCTGGCTGCTGCTGGTGCCGCGGCGGCCCGACGCGATCGAGATCATCGATCTCGACGAGGTGCAGCAGGCGCAGCTGATGACCGAGATCTCCCGCGTCTCGCGCGCGCTGAAGGAGATCACCAAATGCGACAAGCTCAATGTCGCCGCGCTCGGCAACCTCGTGCCGCAGCTTCATGTTCATATCATCGCGCGCCGCACCAGTGATGCGGCCTGGCCGCGGCCGGTGTGGGGCGTGATGCCGCCGCTGGCGCACGACGCCACTGAAGTGCAGAATTTCATCAGCGCGCTCCGCCGCAAGATTTGGTTGGGTTGAAAGAAAAAATGTCAGCATTCAACGCGTTCCCGCTGGGACAGCCGGCCTTCGTCACCAACGTCCTCGACCGTGCCGCGCATCTGCGCCGTGACGACGAAAAGCTGTTCGCGCTGGAGCAGAAGCCGTCATCGCGCGCCTATGTGGTCTATCGCGACTCGCTCCTGGTGAAGCGCGAGGGCGAGAAGGTGCGGGCGCTGCTGGGAATTGACGAGGCAGTGAAATGCGGCGCCAATCCCGGCACGGTCTTTCTGGGGCTGCGCGACGGCGCAGCAATGTTCGGCATGGGGATGTCGCAGGCGGCGGCCGAGAAGCTCGTCGGCCGCGACGACTACACCGTGACCGAGCTGCGCGGCATGGCGATGCAGGGGGCGCTTCCGCCACAGGAGCTGTCGGCGATCGCAATGGCGAAGTCGATGGTAAGCTGGCACCAGCGCCACGGCTATTGCGCCAATTGCGGCGCGCGCACCAGCATGAAGGAAGGCGGCTGGAAGCGCGACTGTCCTGCCTGCAAGGCCGAGCACTTTCCGCGCACCGATCCCGTCGTGATCATGCTGGTCGCCTCCGGCGACAAATGCCTGCTCGGCCGCCAGAAGCAGTTTCCACCCGGCATGTATTCCTGCCTTGCCGGCTTCGTCGAGGCGGCCGAGACCATCGAGGACGCGGTGCGCCGCGAGATCCTGGAAGAGTCCGGGATCCGCTGCACCGACGTGCACTATTACATGACGCAGCCCTGGCCCTATCCGTCGTCGCTGATGATCGGCTGCAGCGCGCGGGCGCTGAACGAGGACATCGTCGTCGATCGCATGGAGCTGGAAGACGCGCGCTGGTTCACGCGCGAGGAGGCTGCGCTGATGCTGGCGCGGACGCACCCCGACGGGCTCGCCGGACCTCATCCCTTCGCGATCGCCCATCACCTGCTCGGCCGCTGGGTGCACGACAAGAGCCGCACCTGAACTGAGAGCGTCCATGACCGCAACGGGACTTGCGCCGGGCATCCTCTGCATCGGCATTCCCGTGCGCGACCTCACCTTCCGCGTCGAACACGTGCCAGCGCGCGGCAGCAAGGCCAATGCGAACCAGCTTGCGGAGATCTGCGGCGGCAACGCGCTCAATGCCGCGATTGCCATTGCGCGACTCGGCGGTCGTGTCGCGTTCGCTGGTCCGATGGGCGATGCGCGGGAGACGTCGAGCAGCTTCATCCTCGAACGGATGGCGCTGGAGGGCATCGACATCAGCCATATCGTTCGCATGCCGGGCCTGGCCACGCCGGTCTCGGCGATCATGATCGAGCCCTCCGGCGAGCGGACCATCACCATCTATCGTGATCCCGCTTTGTGGACCGTAGAACTGCCGGACCTGGACGAATTGCTGGCCGATTGCCGCGCGGTCCTCGTCGAAAGCCGCTGCGCCTCGCTCGCGACTTCCCTCTGCACCGAGACACGGCGGCGCGGCCTTCCCCTCATCGTCGGCGTGGACCGCGCGATGTCGTTGCAGGACGGCCTGCTCACGGCCGCTTCTCATTTGCTGTTCGCCAGCGAACAGGTGCAGGAGACCGCCGGCATCGCCGACGACGGCGAGGCATTGAAGCGCCTCGCCAAGCTGACGCCGGCCTTCCTCGCCGCCACACGCGGTCCCCTCGGCACGATCTGGCTGAACGAGACAGGCGAGCTGAAGGAGACGCCAGCCTTCCCTGTTCATGCGGTGGATACGCTCGGCGCCGGCGACGTCTTCCATGGCGCATTCACGCTGCGCCTCGCCGAGGGTGAGGGGACGCGGGAGGCGCTGCGATTCGCCGCGGCCGCCGCGGCGCTGAAATGCACCCGCCATGGCGGTGGCCTAGCCGCCCCACAACGCGTTGAAGTTGAAGAGCTTTTGAGAAGGCAGCAGGCGGCGATGCCCGGTCAGGCGCCAACATTATAGACTTGCGATAGAATGATTTTCTATGTATCAGGGGAATTCGCCCCTGAAATGGAACAAAGTTCTTCAAATGACCGACCTTGCCGTCCAGATCCCCGAGACCAGCCGCCGCCTCGATGCCATCGACCGCAAGATCCTGATGGTGCTCCAGGAAGATGCCTCCCTCTCCGTCGCCGAGATCGGCGACCGCGTCGGCCTGTCCTCGACCCCCTGCTGGAAGCGCATCCAGCGGCTTGAGGCCGACGGCGTGATCATCAAGCGCGTGGCCCTCGTCGACCAGAACAAGATCGGGCTCGGCATCTCCGTGTTCGTTTCGGTGGAGAGCGCCGATCACTCGGACGCCTGGCTGAAACGGTTCGCCGAAGCCGTCAGCGCCATGCCCGAGGTGATGGAGTTCTATCGCATGGCCGGCGACGTCGATTATATGCTGCGCGTGGTGGTGGCGGACATGCAGGCCTATGACGTGTTCTACAAGAAGCTCATCAGCGCCGTGCCGCTGAAGAACGTCACCTCGCGCTTCGCGATGGAGAAGATCAAGTCGGTCACTGCGCTGCCGATCCCGGCGGTGGTCGCGGCATAGCGCGGCAGCCTCGCGAGGGCTCGGCTTTCTTCTACCAGAGATTTACCCTCGGTTAGCTTCGTGAAGCTATGATCCTCGGAGATGGAGTCGGGGAACGTCCTCAGAAGAAGCTGGCTGCCCGCAGCAGCGTTGCTGCTGGTGAGCTGGGTCGCGGTCGCAGCACTTTCGCTGCAGGCGCGACCGGACGCTGAGGTGGTGGCAGTGGCATTCCCGCCCTGGTGGGACGCCCAGCAGGCGTTGCTGGCCGCCGCATCGGCGAACGCGGCGTTGGTGCGGATGACGGCTGCGCCGGCCGTTCTGGTGCTGCGTCCCGACAGCCACGATGGATTGAAGAAGCTGCACGAGGCGGGGGCCTGGCTGACTCTCGACCCGCAAGCGATCGATGCCTGTTTCACGAACAAGCCATTGGGGACTGGGGAATGACCTTCGAAGGTGATGAACTGGCGGTCCTGCGCGCGAGCACGAGCAAGATCCTGCTCGTGGCGCTCTGGCTGCATGTCCCGCTCGCGGTCGTGGTCGGGGTGATCTTGGGCACCGGGTGGTTGCTACCGGCCATTTTCATGGCCGCGATGGCCTCGGCCGCAAGCATCGCGTGGTCGGCTGGAGGAAACGGACCTTCGACCCAAATGATCGTCGCCGTTGCGCTGATGGGCGGCGTTTCGATGCTGGTGTTCCAGTTCGCCGGTCACCCATGGCAGGTCGACATGCACATGTACTTCTTCGCGGCGCTAGCCTGTCTCGTCGCGTATTGCGACTATCGTCCGATCGTCGCCGGCACGGTTGCAGTCGCTTTGCATCACCTGACGCTGAATTTCGTTCTGCCGGCGGCCATCTACCCCGGCGGCGCGGATCTCGGCCGCGTGGTGCTCCACGCCGTCATCGTTCTGATCGAGGCCGGGGTCCTGATCTGGCTCGCGCATACGGTCACCGGGATCTTCGCAATGGCGGCTCAGAAAACCGTCGAGGCCCAGGCTGCGAGCGCCGCTGAAGCCCGCGCCAACGCAGACCGACAGGAGGCCGCACGCGCCAAACAAAAGCGGGACGACGCCCGTCGCAACCTTGCAGCCGGTTTCGAGCACAGGATCAGCGGTGTCGTCGAAGCAGTGGCGCGCGCTGCGGGCGAGATGCAGGACCTATCCGCATCGATGCGGGGCAGTAACGTCGAAGCGATGCGGCAGAGCACGGCTGCTGCCACGGCTTCGACCTGCGCGACGGCCAATGTAGAGACCGTTGCGGCGGCAACCGAAGAGTTCACGGCTTCGATCAACAGCATCTCCGAGCAGGTGACGCGATCGGCCCAAATCGCCGCGAAAGCCGCTGAGGAAGCGCGTCGGACCAATACGGTTGTCGAAATGCTCGCAACCGGCACGCAAAAGATCGGGGAGGTGGTGACGCTGATCCAGAGTATTGCCAGCCAAACCAACCTGCTGGCCCTGAACGCGACCATCGAAGCGGCGCGAGCCGGTGAGCATGGCCGGGGCTTTGCGGTCGTCGCGAGCGAGGTCAAGGCACTGGCCAATCAGACCGCCAAGGCAACTGAAGAGATCTCCGCCCAGATCCAGGACATCCAGGCGGCCACCGGTGAGGCCGTCGGCGCGATCGAGGCGATCGGCGGCACCATCGCCGAAATCGACCGGATCTCCGGTGAGATTGCCGCTGCGGTCGAGCAGCAAGGCGGAGCGACGCGTGAGATTGCCAACAATTTGCAACAGGCTGCCGACCGGACCAGAGACGTCAACAAGAATATCCTCAGTGTCAGCCGGGCATCGGAAGACGCGAGCAAGGCCACTGACCGGCTGCTAGAGGCAGCCAACGGCTTGTCGTCGCAATCCGATCAGTTGAAATCCGAGGTGAACGGCTTCCTCGGTGCGCTGCAGGCGGCGTGAGCCGCCCGCGCATGGCATAGTCGGCTGCACTCGCCTCGAGTCGGGCCGCCGCGGTACGGCGCGCTTCAGATCTTCTGGTTGTACTCGCCGACCTCGGGATGCGTGCGCAGCACGCTGTTCACCATCTCGAACATGTCGTGCATGCCCTGCTCCGAGACCGGGCTCTCGACCACGACGACGAGTTCGGGCTTGTTGGAGGAAGCGCGCACCAGGCCCCAGCTGCCGTCTTCGACCGTGACGCGCACGCCGTTGACGGTGACGAGATCACGGATCGCCTGGCCGCCGATCTTGGCGCCCTTCGCCTGCAACCCCTCGAAATGCTTCACAACGGCGTCGATGACGCCGTATTTGACCTCGTCGGCGCAGTGCGGCGACATGGTCGGCGACGACCAGGTCTTTGGTAGCGCGTTCTTCAGGTCGGCCATCGACTTGCCCGGCGCGCGGTCGAGCATGTCGCAGATCGCGATCGCCGAGACCAGGCCGTCGTCATAACCGCGGCCGAACGGCTTGTTGAAGAAGAAGTGTCCCGACTTCTCGAAGCCCGCCAGCGCGCCCATCTCGTTAGTGCGGCGCTTCATGTAGGAATGACCGGTCTTCCAATAGGCGACCTTCGCGCCCTGTTTCTGGAGCACGGGATCAGTGACGAACAGGCCGGTCGACTTCACATCGACGACGAACTGCGCGTCCTTGTGGATCGCCGACATGTCGCGCGCCAGCATCACGCCGACCTTGTCGGCAAAGATCTCCTCGCCGGTGTTGTCGACGACACCACAGCGGTCGCCGTCACCGTCGAAGCCGAGGCCGACATCGGCTTTGTGATGCAACACCGCGTCGCGGATCGCGTGCAGCATCTCCATGTCCTCAGGATTTGGATTGTATTTCGGGAAGGTGTGGTCGAGCTCGGTATCGAGCGGGATCACCTCGCAGCCGATCGCCTCCAGCACCTGCGGCGCGAACGCGCCGGCGGTGCCGTTGCCGCACGCCGCGACGACCTTGAGCTTGCGCGTCAGCTTCGGACGAGAGGTGAGATCGGCGATGTAGCGCGCCGGATAGTTCTCGTGGAACTGATAGGAGCCGCCGGCCTTGTTCTTGAACTCGGCGCCCAGCACGATCTCCTTCAGCCGCGTCATCTCGTCGGGACCGAAGGTCAGCGGGCGGTTGGCGCCCATCTTCACGCCGGTCCAGCCATTGTCGTTGTGCGAGGCCGTCACCATGGCGACGCAGGGCACGTCGAGATCGAATTGCGCGAAATAGGCCATCGGCGTCACGGCAAGACCGATGTCGTGCACCTTGCAGCCCGCCGCCATCAGGCCGGAGATCAGCGCGTATTTGATCGAGGCCGAATAGCCGCGGAAATCATGGCCGGTGACGATCTCCTGCCTGACGCCGAGCTCGGCGAACAACGCGCCCAGGCCCATGCCGAGCGCCTGCACACCCATCAGGTTGATTTCCTTCTGGAACAACCAGCGCGCGTCGTACTCGCGAAAGCCCGTCGGCTTCACCATCGGCTCGGATTCGAAGGCATAGGTGTTGGGCAACAATACGGATTTCGGCTTCGGGAACATTGAGACGGTCTCGTGAAAAGGGGGGGGGGCAGGATTTGCTGCAGCCTTAGCGAATGCCGGACCGCAGCGGAAGGCGGGAATAAAGGCTTATGGCCGATAATTGCGGCAGTTTGGTAACGAAGCGCGCGCGATATAGATGTCTGACCAGAATGGGCTAACGCTGTAGTCGTGCAACCTCCTCTTCAAGGACCTCCCTGAGAGGCGGCAGAGCCCGTTGAACAGTCTCCCACACGAAATGGGCGGCAACGTCCTCATAATTGTGGCGATAGACATTGCTGCGGCTGCCATCTGTTTCCACGCGATCGCCGGGTGCCTCGCCTTCAACTCCTCGGGCAGACGGCGGGATGCTTCTGAAATAATCTCCAGACACCGCGTAACTGCGTAGACGGTCCGCAGATCCGCCGCGAATTCCTCGCGATCAAGACGTCCGGCGAATTCAGCCGCCAAATCGATGTGATGCAAGATGTCTCGCAGTGCCCCGGGGATGCGATCAGAAGGCATAGATAGCGTCGGCCGTTGCGGCGGGAGCGACGTATGATTTCAGGCCGTCACGGTTGACGACGTCAACGGGTTCATCAAAGAGCTTGGCAATATATTCCTTGAGCTCGACGTAATCGAAGACCGTGATCCGCTTATTCGGATCGATCTCGACCATGATATCGACATCGCTGCCGGGATGATTTTCACCCCTCGCCACCGAGCCGAACAACGCGACATGCAAAACGCCCCGCTCGCGCAGGGCAGGCTCGAACTGTCGCAGAATCGCTATCGCATCGGGGCCGTTCATGGATGGAATATAGCACCCCGCCTGCTCCGGTGGGAGAGCCTCTTCGGGCCGCTAAAGCGAACTTACTGCTCGAGCACCATCTGGCCGTTGGCGTATTCGAAGCGCTTGAGGCGGGACAAGAAGGAAAGGCCGAGCAGGTTCTCCGACAGCGCTGCGTCCGGCAGCACCATGGCATCGACGTCACGCACGACGAGGCCGCCGACCTCCAGCATGGCGATGCGGGTGCGCGCGGCCTTGATGGTGCCGTTGGCAGTGGAGACGGTCGCGTTGTATTCGCTGCGCGAGGGACGCAGACCGAAGCGGGCGGCCGAGGTCTCGTTCAGCGCAACGACGGACGCGCCGGTGTCGACCATGAAGCCGATACGCTGGCCTTCGATCCGGCCCTCTGCCTGGAAATGACCGCGGCCGTCGCGAGAGATGGCGAGGCTGCGGCCGCCGGCCGGCGCGGAGGAAGCGACTGCCACCGTCGTGCGCGGCACCGAGGTGGCGGAGGCGGAGCTCATCTTGTCCGCCATCTGCGCCATGAAGGTGCCGAGGCCGATCATGACAGCCGCGAAGATCACTATGTTACGCATCACATCACTTCCGAGCCGGAAAGCTCGATTTCACCACGCGGCACGCCCGTCCGCGAGCGAAGCCACGGCTGGACCGATGCCATTTTGACGAAAAGGATGAGCGGACGGTTAATGCGGCCGCCTGACCTCTCCCCGCCTGCGGCAGGGCAATCGCATATGGCTTTTGGCGACGAGTGAGCGCGCGCCTTGTCCTTCGAGACGACCGCTCCGCGGTCTCCTCAGGATGAGGCTAAGCGGCATCGGTGCTCGTTGAAACTGCTGCCGTACACTCCGTCCTGATCCTGAGGGCCCGCCAAAGGCGGGCGTCTCGAAGGATGGCCCAAGGCGAACAATCTTCAACTGCGATAGCCCTGCCGCCTGCGGAAGAGGGAGAAGACATCTCACGTCCCACGCGGCTTCGCCCGCCTTGTCGGCAGCGCGCTGGCCGGATCATCCGGCCAGGGATGGCGCGGGTAGCGGCCGCGCAGGTCGGAGCGTACCGCATTGTAGCTGCCGCGCCAGAAGCCGGGAAGGTCGCGCGTCACCTGCACCGGGCGCTGCGCCGGTGACAGCAATTCCAGCACCAACGGCACCTTGCCGGCGGCGATCGAGGGATGGGTTTTGAGGCCGAACAATTCCTGCAGCCGCACCGCGATGGTCGGCCCTTGCTCGGCCTCGTAATCGATTGCCAGCATGGTGCCAGTTGGCGCCTCGAAATGTGTTGGCGCCTCGCGGTCGAGCCGCGTGCGCATGTCCCACGGCAGCAGCGCCATCAGCGCATCGGAGAGATCGCCGGCGGAAACATCCTTGAGCGCGGTCTTGTCATAGAGCGCCGGCACCAGCCATTCGTCGCGCCGCGCGACCAATCCATCGTCCGACAGGTCAGGCCAGCTCTCGCCCTCGGCCTTGCGCAGGAACATCACCCGATCGCGCCACTGCTTGGCGGCTTTTGACCAGGGCAGCCGGTCGAGGCCGGCGGCGATCAGGCCATCCGCGAAGATGCGCGCCGTTTCCTCCGCGGGCGACACGGCAAGCGTCGCCTCGGAGAGCGTGATCGCGTGCAGCGCGCGCTTGCGCCGCGCCCGCAACGCCATCGCGCCGCGATCGAAGAATATCTCGTCGGTGCTCTCGATATGCGAAGCGAAATGCCGCTCGATCTCGTCCTGCGTGATCTGCGCGGCAAGCAGAATGCGTCCGCTCGCCGCCGTTCCCGTCATTTCGCCGATTGCGATGTAAGGCGCGCGGGCCAGCGAAGAGGTCTGCTCGACGGAAGCGCCGCGGCCGTTGGCCAGCACGAAACTGCCATTGCCACGGTTGCGCGCGACACGATCCGGAAAGGCATAGGCGAGCATCAGGCCGGTCGAAAGTTCCTCCTGCTGCCCCGCTGTCTCCGATGCCGCCACCTGCGAGGCCCAGCGCCGCGCCAGGTCGCGCGCGCTCGCGGCACGCGGCGAGCGGTCGCGGCGGAACTGGTCGCGCCGGTGCTCGAGATCGACGCTGTCGCCGCCGAGCCCACGCTCGGTGATGATGGCCGCGATCTCGGCAGCCGCCTCGCCGCTGCCGGCGCGATGCGAATCCACGATCATGCGCGCCAGCCGCGGCGGCAGCGCCAGCGCGCGCAGGCTCCTGCCCTCCGCGGTGATGCGGCCGTCGCCATCGAGCGCGTTGAGCTCCAAGAGCAGGCTCTTGGCTTCCTTCCAGGCCGGCTGCGGCGGCGGATCGAGGAACGACAGCGCTGCAGGATCGGCAACGCCCCATTGCGCGAGATCGAGCACCAGCGACGACAGATCGGCGCTGAGGATTTCCGGCTGGGTATAAGGCGCGAGCGAAGCCGTCTGCGGCTCGTCCCAGAGGCGGTAGCAAACGCCGGGCTCGGTGCGGCCGGCGCGGCCGCGGCGCTGGTCCACCGCCGCGCGCGAGGCGCGCACGGTCTCGAGCCGGGTCAGCCCGATGTCGGGCTCGTAGCGCGGCACGCGGGCGAGACCGGAATCGACGACGATACGCACGCCCTCGATGGTGAGCGAGGTCTCGGCGATCGATGTCGCCAGCACCACCTTGCGTATGCCCTTGGGCGCCGGCGCGATGGCGCGGTCCTGCACGGCGGCATCGAGCGCACCGAACAGCGGCACGATCTCGATCGAAGCGTCCTGCACGCGTTCGGCGAGAAAGCTCTGAGTGCGGCGGATTTCGGCGGCGCCGGGGAAGAACGCCAGCACCGAACCGCTATCGGCGCGCAGTGCCGATGCGATCGCGTCGGCCATCTGCCGCTCTAGCGGCGCGTCCGCTTTGCGGCCGAGATAGCGGGTCTCGACCGGAAAGGCGCGGCCCTCGCTCTCGACGACGGGCGCCTCGCCGAGCAATCTTGCCACGCGCGCGCCATCGAGCGTGGCCGACATCACGAGGATACGGAGATCCTCGCGCAGGCCGGTTTGCGCATCGCGCGCCAGCGCCAGGCCCATGTCGGCATCGAGCGAGCGTTCGTGGAATTCGTCGAACAGGATCGCGGCAACGCCCGAAAGCTCGGGGTCATCGAGGATCTGACGGGTGAAGATGCCTTCGGTCACGACTTCGATGCGCGTGGCGCGCGAGATCTTGGAGCCAAAGCGGACCCGATAGCCGACGGTCTCGCCAGCGCGCTCGCCAAGCGATTTGGCCATGCGGTCGGCACTAGCGCGGGCGGCGATGCGGCGCGGCTCCAGCACGATGATCTTCTTATCCTTGGCCCAGGGCGCATCCAGCAGCGCCAGCGGCACCCGCGTGGTCTTGCCCGCACCCGGCGGCGCCACCAGCACGGCCGCGTTATGCGCCTCCAGCGTGCGCGAGAGGTCATCGAGCACGGCATCGATCGGGAGGGGCGTGTCGAAGCTGCGGGGCAAGTATCTATCCGTTCGTCGTGCCCGGGGGTTGGTCCCGTGCATCCACATCATTGGACTAGAAAACAGACGTGGATGGCCGGGACCCGGCTCCGCGAATGCTTCGCCGGGCTTACAGAATCGGGCCGACGAAGCCTAGGCGAAGACGGCAAGCCCAGCCATGACGGAATTATTTGGCGGCAGATCGTCAGCCCTGAACCGACGGGCGGCCGATGCTCTCGTACACGAAGCCGGCGGCTTCCATGTCCTCGGGGCGGTAGATGTTGCGGAGATCGACGACCACGGGCTTTGCCATGGTCGCCTTCAGCCGGTCGAGATCGAGCGCGCGGAACTGCACCCATTCGGTGACGATGACGAGCGCATCGGCGCCTTGCGCGCAGGAATAGGCATCCTCGCAATAGGTGATGTTGGGCAGCTCACTCTTGGCCTGCTCCATGCCGACGGGATCGAACGCCTTGACGCTCGCGCCCATGTCGATCAGGCCGGTGACCAGCGGGATCGAGGGCGCATCGCGCATGTCGTCGGTATCAGGCTTGAAGGTGAGGCCGAGCACCGCGATGGTCTTGCCGCGCAGCGAGCCGCCGAGCGCCTGGCTCACTTTGCGCGCCATCGCGCGCTTGCGGTTCTCGTTGACCGCGAGCACGGATTCGACGATGCGCAGGGACACGTCATAGTCCTGCGCGATCTTGATCAGCGCCTTGGTGTCCTTCGGAAAGCACGAGCCGCCGAAGCCGGGGCCAGCATGCAGGAATTTGGTGCCGATGCGGTTGTCCAGGCCAATGCCGCGCGCGACCTCCTGGACGTTGGCGCCGGCCCTTTCCGACAGATCGGCGATCTCGTTGATGAACGTGATCTTGGTCGCCAGGAACGCGTTGGCGGCGTATTTGATCATCTCGGCGGTGCGGCGCGCAGTGAACATCAACGGCGCCTGGTTCAGCGATAGCGGGCGGTAGATGTCGCCCATCAGCTTGCGGCCACGCTCGTCGGAGGTACCGACTACGACGCGGTCGGGGAATTTGAAGTCGCGGATCGCCGCGCCTTCGCGCAGGAATTCGGGGTTGGAGGCGACCACGACGTCGGCTGACGGATTGGCCTCGCGGATGATGCGCTCGACTTCATCGCCGGTGCCGACCGGAACGGTCGACTTCGTCACCACGACGGTGAAGCCGGTGAGCGACTGCGCGATCTCACGAGCGGCGGCGTAGACGTAGGAAAGGTCAGCGTGCCCATCACCACGACGCGAGGGCGTGCCGACCGCGATGAACACGGCATCGGCCTCCGCGACCGGTTTGGACAGATCGGTGGTGAAGTCCAACCGCTTGGCTTTCACATTGTTCGCCACCAGCTCGTCCAGCCCGGGCTCGTAAATTGGGATTTCGCCGCGATGAAGCGCCGCGATCTTCT
The DNA here is from genome assembly GCF_023073835.1 of Bradyrhizobium sp. 153. Lineage (NCBI taxonomy): Bacteria > Pseudomonadati > Pseudomonadota > Alphaproteobacteria > Hyphomicrobiales > Nitrobacteraceae > Bradyrhizobium > Bradyrhizobium sp. 153. The sequence goes on from NZ_JADPKH010000029.1 coordinate 17,658, forward strand.
TCTCGTCCTTGTCGACGCAGGTGACGTCGTGACCGAAATCCGCAAAGCAGGCCCCGGACACCAATCCCACATAGCCCGTGCCGATCATCGCGATGCGCATGAAAATCCCTGTCTTAGATTGGTTAATGAAACCCCGACGCGGGGCGGTTTAGCATTTTCCCGAGGCGAGGGAAGAGTCCGCATGCAAAAAAGCGGCACGGGAATTGAACCGGTAAAGAAGTCTGAAACCGCAAGGCGCCACACTGCCCCGCTGACAGACGGAGAGCGGCGGAACACGCCTCAAAAAGGGACACCATGGCACGATCAGGCACAATCGCTGCAGGCGGCCGTTCCAAGCCCCCTTCTGCCGCGCGTGTCGACTGGGTCGACTACGCCAAGGGCATCTGCATCGTCATGGTGGTGATGATGCATTCGGTGCTCGGGGTTGAGCTCGCCGCTGGCCAGACAGGCTTCATGCATGTCGCCGTCGCCTTCGCAAAGCCGTTCCGGATGCCGGATTTCTTCCTGATTTCGGGCCTGTTCCTGGCCCTGGTGATCGATCGGGACTGGCGAACCTATCTCGACCGCAAGGTGGTGCATTTCGCCTATTTCTATGTCGTCTGGGTGACAATCCAGTTCGGCTTCAAGGCGCCGGCCTTCGCGGCGGAAACGAGCTGGCGCGAGGTTGGCCTCTTGTACCTCGAATCCTTCATCGAGCCGTTCGGCACGCTCTGGTTCATCTATCTCCTGCCGATCTTCTTCGTCGTCACGAAACTGACACGCAAAATCCCGCCGCTCGCGATCTGGCTCGCCGCCGCGGCACTGGAGACGGCACGCATCACGACCGGCTGGACCGTCATCGACGAGTTCTGCGCGCGCTTTGTCTATTTCTATTCGGGCTATCTGTTCGCGCCTCACGTGTTCGCGCTGTCGGATCGCGCCCGCAGCCATCCCATCCTTGCGCTTGCAGCGCTCGCGAGCTGGGCCTTGGTCAATGCCGGCCTCGTCGGGCATGGGGCCAGCGAATGGAAGATCGTCTCGCTCGTGCTCGGCTTCGCCGGCGCTTGCGCCATCATCACGATCGGCACGCTGCTCGCGCGCGCGCAGTGGCTGAACTTTCTCCGCTTCTGCGGCGAGCATTCGATCGTGATCTATCTCGCCTTCTTCCTGCCGATGGCGGCGACGCGGACGCTGCTGCTGCGCACGGGCGTCATTGGCGACATCGGCACGGTGTCGCTGATCGTCACGGTTCTCGGCGTGCTCGGGGCACTCGCGATCTGGCAGTTTGCGCTGCGGCTCCATGCGCACTTCCTGTTCGAGCGGCCCGATGCGTTCTGGCTCGCGCCGAAGAAAAAAGCCGGGGCGGTGTTGCAGGCGGCGGAATAGCGGTCATGCCACGCGGGGGCGGGGCATCCAGTATTCCACAGGCATCAGTCGGATACGGAAAAGCCGCGGCGCACTGGATTGCATGATTGTGTCGCCATCCTCCTCAAGGATGGGGCGCCGGCGGCCTCCCGATTACTGGATGGGTCCTGTGAGACCGTGGGGATAGCGAGCCAAAAATCCGCCTCCCAAGGCTGTCAAAGCCCGCAAAAGCTCATACATTGCGGCCATGCCCAAGACATCCCCGAAGACCACCGTCATAGCTGACACCAAGGCCGCGCCAAAGGCGGCCGCCGAGAGCAAATCCGCTGCTGCCAAAGCTGCTGCCAAGCCGGTCGCGGCGAAGGCGGCCGGCAAGGGTGACCATGTCTTCCTGGTCGACGGTTCCTCCTACATCTTCCGCGCCTATCACGCGCTGCCGCCGCTGAACCGCAAGTCCGACGGCCTCCAGGTCAATGCCGTGCTCGGCTTCTGCAACATGCTGTGGAAGCTGTTGCGCGAGATGCCCGAGGACAACCGGCCGACGCATCTGGCGATCATCTTCGACAAGTCTGAAATCACTTTCCGCAACAAGATCTATCCCGACTACAAGGCGCACCGGCCCCCGGCACCTGATGATCTGATCCCGCAATTCTCACTGATCCGCGAGGCCGTGCGCGCCTTCGACCTGCCCTGCCTGGAACAGGTGGGGTTCGAGGCCGACGATCTGATCGCGACCTATGTGCGGCAGGCCTGCGAGCGCGGCGCGAGCGCGACCATCGTGTCCTCCGACAAGGACCTGATGCAGCTCGTCACCGATTGCGTCACGATGTACGACACCATGAAGGATCGCCGCATCGGCATATCAGAGGTGATCGAGAAGTTTGGTGTGCCGCCGAACAAGGTGGTCGAGGTGCAGGCGCTCGCGGGCGATTCGACCGATAACGTGCCCGGCGTGCCCGGCATCGGCATCAAGACCGCGGCGCAACTGATCACCGAATATGGCGACCTCGACCAATTGTTGTTCCGCGCCGGCGAGATCAAGCAGCCCAAGCGGCGCGAGGCGCTGCTCGAGAATGCGGAGAAGGCGCGCATCTCGCGGCAGCTCGTGCTGCTCGACGACAAGGTGGACCTCGATGTGCCACTCGACGACCTCGCCGTCCACGAGCCGGATGCACGCAAGCTGATCGCCTTCCTGAAGGCGATGGAATTCACGACGCTGACGCGGCGCGTCGCCGAATATTCTCAGATCGATCCCGCCAATGTCGATGCCGATCCCGGCTATACGAGCGGCGCCAGCGTGTTCTCGCCGTTGCCGCCCTCGGACGTCGTGCCCGCGCCGGGCACCGGCACGCCGGCACAAGCGGCTCCCGGCCAACGCAATAAATCGGCGAGCAAGGAGGACAAGGCCGCAAGCCAGAAGGGTGCCCCGATCTCGCTGGCCGCCGCGCGCGAAGAGGCGCTGCGCAAGCTTCCGGTCGACCGCAGCAAGTATCAGGCGATCAAGACGCTCCAGGAGCTCAACGCCTTTATCGCCCGCATCCATGACGCCGGCCACGTCGCGATCGAGACGAGAGCCAACTCCATCGATCCCATGCAGGCCGATCTCTGCGGCATCGCGCTGGCGGTGGCGCCGAACGAGGCCTGTTATGTGCCACTGGCGCACAAGCAATCCGGCGGTGGTGCCGGCCTGTTCGACGCGGGTCTGGCACCCGACCAGATCAAGCACATTGATGCCATCGAAGCGCTGCGGCCGGTGCTGGAATCATCAGGCATCCTCAAGGTCGGCTTCGACGTCAAATTCACCGCCGTGATGCTGGCGCAGCACGGAATCACCCTGCGCAACATCGACGATGCGCAGCTCATCTCCTACGTGCTCGACGCCGGCCGTGGCTCGCATGCGATCGAGCAGCTCGCCGAGCGTTGGTTCGGCCATGCCATGCTGAAGGAGAGCGAGCTGCTCGGCAGCGGCAAGGGCAAGATCACTTTCGACCAGGTGACGATCGACAAGGCCGCGCCGCTCTCGGCGGAAGCCGCCGATATCGCCCTGCGAGTCTGGCGCGTGCTGAAGCCGCGTCTCGTCGCCGAGCACATGACCACCGTCTACGAGACGCTGGAACGGCCGCTGGTGTCCGTGCTCGCGCGCATGGAGCGGCGCGGCATCTCGATCGACCGCCAGGTGCTGTCGCGGTTGTCGGGCGAATTCGCCCAGACCGCGGCGCGGGTCGAGGCCGAGATCCAGGAGATTGCGGGCGAGCCGGTCAATGTCGGCAGCCCCAAGCAGATCGGGGACATCCTGTTCGGCAAGATGGGACTGCCCGGGGGCTCCAAGACAAAGACCGGCGCGTGGTCGACAACCGCCCAGGTGCTCGACGAGCTCGCCGAGCAGGGCCACGACTTCCCGAAGAAGATCCTGGAGTGGCGCCAGGTCTCGAAACTGAAATCGACCTACACCGATGCGCTGCCGACCTACGTCAATCCGCAGACCCACCGCGTCCACACCACCTACGCGCTGGCCGCGACTACGACCGGCCGGTTGTCTTCGAACGAGCCGAACTTGCAGAACATCCCGGTGCGCACCGAGGACGGCCGCAAGATCCGCCGGGCCTTCGTCGCGACGCCCGGACACAAGCTGGTCTCCGCCGACTATTCGCAGATCGAGCTGCGGCTGCTGGCCGAGATCGCCGACATTCCCGTGCTGAAGCAGGCGTTCCGCGACGAGCTCGACATTCACGCCATGACGGCGTCGGAAATGTTCGGCGTGCCGATCAAGGGCATGCCAAGCGAAATCCGCCGCCGAGCCAAAGCGATCAATTTCGGCATCATCTACGGCATCTCCGCGTTCGGCCTCGCCAACCAGCTCGGCATCGCGCGCGAGGAAGCGGCCGCCTACATTAAGAAATACTTCGAGCGCTTCCCCGGCATCCGCGCCTATATGGACGAGACGCGCGACTTCTGCCGCAGCCACGGCTACGTCACCACGCTGTTCGGCCGCAAATGCCACTATCCGGATATCAAGGCCTCCAATGCCTCGGTGCGCGCCTTCAACGAGCGCGCCGCGATCAACGCGCGGCTCCAGGGCACCGCTGCTGACATCATTCGCCGCGCCATGACGCGGGTGGAGGACGCGCTGGCAGAGAAGAAGCTCTCGGCGCAGATGCTGCTCCAGGTGCACGACGAACTGATCTTCGAGGTGCCGGACGACGAGGTCGAGGCGACGCTGCCGGTGGTGCAGCACGTGATGCAGGACGCGCCCTTCCCGGCGGTGCTGCTATCAGTGCCGCTGCATGTCGATGCGCGGGCAGCGACGAACTGGGACGAGGCGCATTGAGCTCTTCCCAACCTCTCCTTGTTGGCGGCAGAGCGATCGCATATCACTTTGGAGGCGGCTGAGCGCACGCCTCGTCCTTTGAGACGACCGCCGCGCGGTCTCCTCGGGATGAGGCTAAGCAGCGTCGGTACGCGTTGAAACTGCTGTCGCACAGTTGCTCCTCATCCTGAGGGCCCGCCAAAGGCGGGCGTCTCGAAGGATGGCGGCAAACGCAGAGTCTGTGACAGTCCTGCCCCTTGCTGGAAGAGGGAGCAAAGAGAGCGCGCCCCGCCTCGATTGTCCTCCGAGCAATTGCGCAATGGCCTCGCGTCGGCGCGCATATTAGAACCGTGCCGTCCTTCGCACCGGTCGCCCCATGCCCCACACACCCGCCCTGCTCGGCTTTGCCCTCGTTTGCCTTGGTCTCGTGCTCACGCCCGGGCCGAACATGATCTACCTGATCTCGCGCTCGATCACGCAAGGGCCGACGGCGGGCATTATCTCACTCGGCGGCGTGGCGCTGGGTTTCGTGTTCTACATGCTGTGCGCGGCTTTCGGCATCACGGCGCTGCTGCTCGCGATTCCCTTCGCCTATGACGCGCTGCGCTTCGCCGGCGCCGGCTATCTGCTGTGGCTCGCCTGGCAGGCGGTGAAGCCGGGCGGACGCTCGCCGTTCCAGGTCAGGAAGCTCGCGATCGACAGCCCGCGCAAATTGTTCGCGATGGGCTTCGTCACCAACCTGCTCAACCCGAAGATCGCGATGCTGTATCTGGCGCTGCTGCCGCAGTTCATCGATCCCACCGCCGGCAGCGTGCTGGCGCAGTCGGTGGTGTTAGGGGCGATCCAGATCGCAATCAGCGTGAGCGTGAATGCGATGATCGCGCTCGCGGCCGGATCGATTGCGCTGTTCCTCGCAACTCGGCCGAGCTGGATGCTGGTGCAGCGCTGGCTGATGGGCACGGTGCTGGCCGGGCTCGCTGTGCGGATGGCGGTCGAGGCGAAGAAGGTGTGAGATTTCTGACCCTCTCCTGGAGGGGGAGGGTCGGCTCACATTGAGCGCAGCGAAATGTGAGACGGGGTGGGTGATCTCTCCCCACGAGGACGGTTCGATGCGGAGGGACCTTCACCCACCCCGCTCGCGCTACGCGCGATCGACCTCCCCTTCGAGGGGAGGGTAAGAGAAAGATCAATCCAGCTTCGCCTCCATCCCGCGCTTCACGGCGGGCCGTGCCATCAGCGCGTCGTACCAGCGCTTGACGTTGGGGAAGTCGGCGAGGTCCACCTTGTGGCGAGGATGGCGCCAGGCCCAGCCCAGGATGGCAAAATCGGCAACCGAGAGGTCGCCGGCGACGAAGTCGCGGCCCACCAGCCGGCGGTCGAGCACGCCATAGAGCCGGCGCGTCTCCGCCATGAAGCGCTTGAGGCCATAGGCGCGGTCCTGCTCGTTTTCGAGCGCGATGAAATGGTGCACCTGTCCGGGCATCGGGCCGAAACCGCCCATCTGCCACATCAGCCATTCATAGACGGGGATGCGCCCGCCAAGCGATTTCGGCAGGAATTTGCCGGTCTTTTCGCCGAGATAGAGCAGGATGGCGCCGGATTCGAAGATGCTGACGGGCTTGCCGTCGGGACCCTCGGGGTCGACGATCGCGGGGATCTTGTTATTGGGGGAGAGCTTCAGGAACTCCGTGGCCATCTGCTCGCCCTTGGTGATGTTCACCGGGATCACCTTGTAAGGCAGCCCCATCTCCTCCAGCGCGACCGAGATCTTGCGGCCGTTCGGCGTGTTCCAGGTGTGCAGTTCGATGGTCATGCCTTGCTTCCTTGCCGCTGACAGGTTCGGCCCTCACCTACTCCAGAAGGTTGCACCCCCACAACCGGCGGACCGGGATAGCCGATCTCTGTTGACGGGGGACGCCCCCTCTGGAATGTGGCGGCGGTCGCGGATAAATTCCGCCTCCTCCAAAAATGCTTCCGAGGGACCGCCGTGTCGAAATCAGCCTCCCGCGCCCGCCTGTTCGAAATCATCCGCCGGCGTTCCTTCGGCCGCGGCGAGGTGACGCTCGCGTCGGGCCGCAAGAGCGATTTCTACTTCAACTTGAAGCCGACCATGCTCGACCCCGAGGGCGCGACGCTGCTCGCCGAGCTCACCTACGAGGCGCTGAAGGACGACCAGCTCGATTTCATCGGGGGGCTCGAGATGGGCGCGGTGCCGCTCGCCGGGGCGCTGGCGCAGATCTCCTGGATCAAAGGCCATCCGATCGCGGCATTCTTCGTGCGCAAGAAACCGAAGGAGCACGGCGCCAAGCTCGCGATCGAGGGCCTGCCCAAGGGCGAGACCCTGGCCGGCAAGCGCGTCGTGATCGTCGAGGACGTCACCACCACCGGCGGCTCGGCGATGAAGGCGGTGGAATCCGTGCGCGAGACCGGCGCCAATGTGGTGCTGGTGCTGACCATGGTCGACCGCGAGGAAGGCGCCACCGACACGTTCGGTGCAGCCGGCCTGCCGTTCCGCTCGCTGTACAAGGCATCCGAGTTCTTGAAGGCTTGAGGCCGCGAAACAGCCCTGGCCGTCATGTCCGGGCGTGGCCCGGAAGCAACGATTTGTCGGAAGCTGTGCCCGGCCTCAAAGAGGTCACGGCCTCGACTTGAAACCGCCTCCGCTCAACTGCTCATTTACCATCCCGCTTTATGGTGAATCATGTGCCAAGACCTCGCTGGTCTCGGCTGATTCAGTAGCGTCGGGTGGAGCAGCGCGTTGCGTACAATCTCGTCCCATGCGCGCCGGCGGCGTCGCGCGATGCTTGTAGCCGCCAGCCTTGGCGCTCCGCTGCTCGCGGCGCCGTCCCCGGTTGCGGCCGAAGGGCTGTTCGATTTCTTCTTCGGCGGCATGCGGCAACAGCGCCCGCAGCGCGAGGTGCCGCAGCAGGCGGGCTCCTACGCCGATCCCTTCACCGGCCAGCAGAATGCCGCAACTCCGCAATACGTGCCGCCAACCCGTTCGGCGGCGGCCGGCGGCTCCGGCCCGGCCTTCTGCGTGCGCAGCTGCGATGGTAAATATTTCCCGCTGATGCGCGGACTCGCCTCGCCTGCCCAGATGTGTCAGGCGTTCTGTCCTGCCAGTGCGACGAAGGTTTATTTCGGCTCCTCGATCGAGGGTGCCGCGTCGCAGACCGGCGAGCGCTACACCGAAAGTGAGAACGCGTTCGCCTATCGCAAGGCGCTGCGCGCCGACTGCACCTGCAACGGCCGCGAGCCGGTCGGCCTCGCCCCGGTCGATCTCGCGCTGGATTCATCGCTGAAAGCCGGGGACGTGATTGCCACGGCCGACGGCCTCGTTGCCTATACCGGCATCCGTGTCGGCAACGATCAGGCTGCGGACTTCACCCCGGTTGCCTCCTATCCCGGCCTCACCGCACAGGTCCGCGCGCGGCTCGGCGAGATGAAGGTGGCACCGGTGCGGGCCGAGACCGTCGCGGCGGATGCCCCGGCTGCAGAGATCGTGCGCGAGGCGCTGCCTGACGTCACGGTGCCGAAGACGCAAAAACCGGCGAAGCGGGCGGGGTTGGATTAGTGGAATGACGGCAACTGAGCCGTCACCTCCCGATGATCACCCCGATCACATTCGGCGCCGCCAGATATTTCTCCTCGATCGCGGTGCGCGCAGCGGCGCGGTTTTCCGGCGTGAGGAGGCCGCGCTTCTCGGCCAGGATCATCCAGCAAAAGCCCCACCAATCGGTCAGCATGCCCTGATCGTCGACGAGGTCATAACCCTGCTCGGCCGCGAAGATGCGCGCATGCGCTTCGTCCAGCGTGTCGAGGAACAGATGGTCGTCGGTCGAAAACAGCTCGTCGCTGATATCGTCGATGGTGTAGCCCCAGATCGACTGGCACACCGCATTGAACTCGCGGTCGAACTGGTCGTCATCGATCCTCTGGCGCCGCGCCGCCCGATGCAGAAGCGACAGCGAGCGCGCGAAATCGGCGATCCGGGTGAGGGCAAATTGATCGAAGGCAATGGTGGACATGTAGTCCTCGCAAAGTCTGACGGACGCTAGATATTGTGTCGGCACGATGCCGAATCACGATGATATCAAAGACTTGCTAAAGTGTTCTTAATTTGTTCTGATGCGTCCACAAAGTCCTCCCGGCCTTCGTCGAGAAACAACCGCGTGAAAGCGTTCGCCAAACGAACGCGGATTCTGCGGTACGATCACTCGCCTCACCTCGCCGCCGACATCAACTTGTCTCCGCACGCGCTCGCATAAAACTTGCCGCCGCATTGGCGCTTGATGGCGGCGCAGCGTGCTGCTGGCGTTGCGTTTTGCGGAAGCGAGACGGCGCAACTGAGGCCATCGGCGCTGCGGCCCGTTCTGCCGGCGGCGGAGGCGGCGGTGATGCAGACGACGAGCAGGGTCGCAGTGGCGATTTCGATCAGCAGTCTCATCAGAGGTCTCAACGGTCTCCTCCACAGTGATGGCTGAATTGGCCTGCATTCTAACAGCAGATCCGTCTTTCTCCGTGCTCGTCCGGGTTCCCAAGCCGGCCCGTTCCTTGCATAAATTTACGCCAGCGCAGTGCACGGCCGCACCAGTGACGGTTCCGGCACGGAAGCAGGACGCGTAGGGTGAGTGTTCAGTCGACCAGGAAGTGAAGGCCTTGCAAGATCAATCGTTCCAGCCGAATTTTCCCGCTCCCGGCCAGCCCATCGACGAGCTCGCGCTGGCTGAGATCAAGGGCGCGATCCTGGCCAAGCTGCGCCTTGCCATCGGCAAGGACGCAGGCATGGCGACCCGGCACGATTGGTATCAGGCCGCAGCGCTCGCGCTGCGCGACCGCATCGTGCATCGCTGGCTGAGCGCGGAGAAGCTGAGCTACGACGCCGGGCGCAAGCGCGTTTATTATCTCTCGCTCGAATTCCTGATCGGCCGCCTCTTCACCGACGCGCTCAACAATATGGGGCTCCTGAAGATCTTCGAGGTCGCGCTCGGCGACCTTGGTGTCTCCTTGCCCGAGCTGCGCAAATGCGAACCGGATGCGGCGCTCGGCAATGGCGGCCTCGGTCGGCTCGCCGCTTGCTTCATGGAGAGCATGGCGACGCTGTCGATCCCTGCGATCGGCTACGGCATCCGCTACGATTACGGCCTGTTTCGCCAGATCATCAATCAAGGCTGGCAGCAGGAATATCCGGACGAATGGCTGAGCTTCGGCAATCCCTGGGAATTGCAGCGGCCGGAGGTGATCTACGACATCAATTTCGGCGGCGCCGTCGAGCATGTCGACGATAAGGGCCGCGACCGCGCCATCTGGCATCCGGGCGAGACCGTGCAGGCGATCGCCTACGATACGCCGATCGTCGGCTGGCGCGGCCAGCACGTCAACGCGCTCCGCCTGTGGTCGGCACGCTCGCCCGATCCTCTCAGGCTCGATGCCTTCAACAAGGGCGACTATGTCAGCGCCAGCGCCGAGCAGGCGCGCGCGGAGGCGATCTGCAAATTCCTCTATCCGAACGATGAGAGCCCGGCGGGCCGCGAGCTGCGGCTGCGCCAGGAATATTTCTTCGTCTCCGCCTCGCTCCAGGATCTGGTGAAACGGCACCTCGCCTCCGACGGCCAGCTCCGCAGCCTCGCCAGCAAGGTCGCGGTCCAGCTCAACGACACGCATCCGAGCCTTGCGGTCACCGAGCTGATGCGGATCCTCGTCGACCTGCATAATTTCCGCTGGGACGAGGCCTGGAAGATCACCGTTGCCACGCTCTCCTACACCAATCATACACTGCTGCCCGAGGCGCTGGAGACCTGGCCGGTCGAGCTGTTCGAGCGACTCTTGCCGCGGCATCTGGAGATCATCTACCGCATCAACGTGCAGCATCTGGCGCTCGCGGAAGCACGCTGCCCCGGCGACATCGACTTCCGCGCTTCGGTCTCGCTGATCGACGAGAAGAGCGGCCGCCGCGTGCGCATGGGCCAGCTCGCCTTCGTCGGCTCGCACCGCATCAACGGCGTCTCGGCGATGCATTCCGACCTGATGCGCGAGACCGTGTTCCACGATCTCAACCATCTCTATCCCGGCCGCATCACCAACAAGACCAACGGCATCACCTTCCGCCGCTGGCTGATGCTGGCGAACCCGAAGCTGACCGATTTGTTGCGCGAGACCTGCGGCGAAGCAGTGCTCGACGATCCCACCCAGCTCAGCCTGATCGAAGCTCGCGCCAGCGACGTCGAATTCCAGAAGAAATTCCGCGCCGTCAAGCACGCCAACAAGGCGGCGCTGGCGCGGCTGATCGGCGAGCGGCTCGGCATCAAGGTCGATCCCGGCGCGCTGTTCGACGTGCAGATCAAGCGCATCCACGAATACAAGCGCCAGCTCCTCAATGTCATCGAGACGGTCGCGCTGTACCAGTCGATCAAGGACGATCCCAACGGCAATTGGGTGCCGCGGGTGAAGATCTTTGCCGGCAAGGCGGCGGCGAGCTACCGCTATGCCAAGCTGATCATCAAGCTGATCAACGACGTCGCAGAGGCCGTCAATAACGATCCCGCCATCAGCGGCAAGCTCAAGGTCGCCTTCCTGCCCGACTACAATGTCAGCCTCGCGGAAGTGATCATTCCCGCGGCCGATCTGTCCGAGCAGATCTCGACCGCCGGCATGGAGGCCTCCGGCACCGGTAACATGAAGCTGGCGCTGAACGGCGCTATCACCATCGGCACGCTCGACGGCGCCAATATCGAGATCCGCGACCATGTCGGAGCTGAGAACATCGCAATCTTCGGCTTGGAGGCCGGCGACGTGATGATCCGCCGCAAGCAGGGCCTGGATGCGTCCGACGTCATCCGCAACTCGCCGAAGCTCCAGCGCGCCATCAATGCGATCGCGACCGGCGAGTTCTCGCCCGGCGATCCCGGCCGTTTCGAATCCATCGCGCACGCGTTGCGCTATCTCGACCATTACATGGTCAGTGCCGATTTCGATTCCTATTATGAGGCGCAGCGCGCGGTCGATGCGCGCTGGCAGGTGGCACCGGCCTGGACGCGCGCCTCGATCCTCAACGTCGCGCGCATGGCGTGGTTCTCGTCGGACCGTACCATCCGCGAATATGCCGAGGAGATCTGGAACGTGCCGGTCAATCCGACCACGCCGCTGCTGCCAAATCTGCGCGATGTCGCAGGCTGATTTTCCGCGGGGTGAAATCGGCGTTACCTGCGAGGTTATTGCATCGGGCGCCGCGGATGATGATATGGTCGTCATCATCTCTAAGGCGTCGATATCGAGGCCGCTACCTCAAGCGCCGTCATTGCGAGCGCAGCGAAGCAATCCAGAATCCCTCCGCAGAGATAGTCTGGATTGCTTCGCTGCGCTCGCAATGACGTTGGTGAGACACCGAGGACCAGCAATGCACGCCAAGCTCCCGCACCCCTTCGATGACGCCACCCGCGTCAGCGCCGGCGACTCCAGTTGGCAGGGGCACACCAGCGACGATTATTGGGCCTTTGTCGGTCCGTTCGGCGGCGTCACTGCCGCGACGATTTTGCGCGCGCTGATCGACCATCCGGACCGCGCCGGCGATCCGCTCGCGCTCACCGTCAATTACTGCGCGCCGATCGCCAAGGGTCCGTTCGATCTCGACCTGCGGCTGGTGAAGGCCAATCGCTCCAGCCAGCATTGGAGCGTCGAGCTCAGCCAAGGCGGCGGCGGGGTGGCAACGCTCGCCACCGCCGTGTTCGCCGAGCGGCGACCGTCCTGGGAGCATAGGGTGGCGAAGGTGCCGGACGCAAAGCCGTTCGAACAGACGCTGCCGTTTCCGAAGATCTCGGCCTCCTGGGCCAACCAGTATGAATTCCGCTTCGTAGAGGGCGAGATGCGGATCGGCCCGCCACAGACCGAGCCCGCCAGCACCTATTCGAAAATCTGGATCAGCGACCGCACGCCGCGCAAGCTCGACATGCTGTCGCTGATGTCGATGTCGGACGCCTTCTTCGGCCGCATCTTCCACGCACGGCGCGAGCTGGTGCCGTTCGGTACGGTATCGCTGACGACCTATTTCCACACCGATGCCGAAGAGCTAGCCGCCGAAGACATCACGCGTGTGCTTGCCACCGCTGACGCCAAGATTTTCCACAAGAGCTATGGCGACCAGAACGGCGAGCTGTGGTCGCCGAACGGGCGGCTGCTCGCGACCACGACGCAGATCGCGTATTTCAAAGCGTAGCTGCTTCCGCAAACTCGTCATTGCGAGCGCAGCGAAGCAATCCAGGAATCTCTCCGCGGAGACAGTCTGGATTGCTTCGCTGCGCTGCCAATGACGCTGGAGAGATATCGCGTAAACAAAAAGGGCGGCCTCGCGGCCGCCCTTTGCATTACAAGGCGCGAGCCCTACTCCGCCGCGAGCTTCAGGTCGGGCGCGGCTGCGCGCACTTCGGCGTCGACCTGAGCTTCGAACTTGGCGAAGTTCTTCTGGAACATGCCGACCAGCGCGCGGGCGGTCTTGTCGAACTCGTCCTTGTCCTTCCAGGTGTTGACCGGATTGAGGATCTCGGCCGGCACGCCCGGCAGCGCGGTCGGGACCGCAAAGCCGAAATATTTGTCGGTGCGGAATTCGACGTTGCGAAGCGATCCGTCGAGTGCGGCGGTCAGCAGCGCGCGCGTCACCTTGATCGGCATGCGCGAGCCGACGCCATATTTGCCGCCGGTCCAGCCGGTGTTGACCAGCCAGCAATCGACATTGTGCTGGGCAATCAGCTCGCGCAGCATGTTGCCGTAGACGGATGGATCGAGCGGCAGAAAGGGCGAGCCGAAGCAGGTCGAGAATTCCGGCTGCGGCTCGTTGCCGAGACCGCGCTCGGTGCCGGCGACCTTTGCAGTGTAGCCGGACAGGAAGTGGTACATCGCCTGCGCCGGCGAAAGCTTGGCGATCGGCGGCAGCACGCCGAACGCGTCGGCGGCGAGCATCACCACATTCTTCGGCTGCGGCGCGCGGCCGGTGTGCGAGGCGTTCGGGATGAAGTCGAGCGGGTATGCAGAACGCGTGTTCTCGGTCTTGGAGCCGTCGTCGAAATCGACGATGCGGGTGTCCTCGTCGAGCACGCAGTTCTCGAGCACTGCGCCGAAGCGCGTCGACGCCGCGTAGATCTCGGGCTCGGCTTCCTTCGACAGCTTGATGCACTTGGCATAGCAGCCGCCTTCGAAATTGAACACCCCGTTCGGGCCCCAGCCGTGCTCGTCGTCGCCGATCAGGGTGCGGTTGGGATCGGCCGACAGCGTCGTCTTGCCAGTGCCGGACAGGCCGAAGAAGATCGCGGTATCGCCCTTGGCGCCGACATTGGCCGAGCAGTGCATCGGCATCACGCCGCGCTCGGGCAGATAGTAGTTCAGCGTGGTGAAGACCGACTTCTTCATCTCGCCGGCATAATAAGACCCGCCGATCAGGACAATCTTGCGGGCGAAATCGATTGCGACGACGTTCTCCGAGCGGCAGCCGTGACGTTTAGGATCGGCGCGGAAGCTCGGCATGTCGATGATGGTGAGCTCAGGCACGAAGGTCGACAGCTCGATCGCCTCGGGGCGGATCAGAAGTGTGCGGATGAACAGCGAGTGCCAGGCGAGCTCAGTGAAGACGCGCGTCTTGATCCGGTAGGCCGGATCGGCGCCGCCATAGAGATCCTGCGCGAACAGCCTCTTGCCTTCGGCGTGCTTGAGGAAATCCTGGTAGAGCGTCTCGAACTGCTCTGCGGTGATCGACTGGTTGCCGGCCCACCACATCTTCTTGTCGGTGGTGGCGTCACGCACCGTGAACTTGTCCTTCGGGCTGCGGCCGGTGAACTCGCCAGTATCGGCGCAGAGTGCACCGTCCGCTGACAGCACCGCCTCGCCCGCGGAGAGCGAGTACTGATAGAGTTGCGGCGCACCGAGGTTCCAGTGAACCTGCTTGAGATTCTTTAAACCGAATTTGTCGGCGCCGAAGGCACCGTTGCGCACGCCCGTCTCTTGCACGAAAAAGTCCTCCTAGAACCCGCGACACTCAGCGCGACCAAGCTTTGGCACCATCGCGGTCACCGTGAATAATAGGCCCGTTTGGCCTCGGCTGGAACGACCTAATACTGATGAACGCTGGCGTTGCCAAGCTGATCCCGTAGGATTTGGTTTATTCAAAGACCGCGCCAAACGTCGCGCATGTCAGCTCTGAGCAAGCGCATCAAAAAGTCCGAATGATCGCGCAACCAAACGCGCGTTTGCGCGTTACTTCCGGTTATTGCGACGCACAATGCTCGAGTTGGCTTCCCATCGTAACTCGGCTTTGCAGATGCGTGCGAACCGCTCCCACATCGCGGGATAGGCATTGCGGTGACGAGACGAGGCGGCGGCGAGATAAGTCAGCATCGCACGCGCAAGGCTTTGCCGCGACCGATCTTCAGTTCGTCTTGGGCAGCTCGAACGTCGACGTGGTCAAACGCGTGGCAGCTTCCGAATCCACCGCTCAATGCGACACAAGAAGCGCGCAGGCACCGGCATAGAAGAACGAGCGCGCCAATCCCGACCGGGCCACGGCCTCGGCTTGTCGCCCGCGATGTGTTGCAGGTCGACAGCACAATCCGGTCCGCATTGAGCTTGAGCTGGGTGACTTCGCTCGCAGTGAGAAGGCCGTCGAGCTCCGATGGCTGATCGGGATCGAGAGTGCAAGCGAGGGCTCACCGAGTCCTTTGATGTCGCCGCGAAGAGGCCGTGGGTGGCAAAGTTGATGATGCCATATTGAGCAAGCGCTGCACGCTTGAGCGTCGTTTCGCCGGCGTCGCAACCGAGATGGATGTCGGCATCCCTTGCCGACATCGCTCGCCACCGCGTTCAACTCGGCGGTATTCGGCAATTGCCACAGCGCCTTTGCCAGCCGCGCGTGACCGCGGACAACAGCATCTTGAGCGTCGCGGCGAGTTCGCGGCCGATATCGCTTTTCTCCAGGGTCGCAACCATCGCCTGCGCGAGCGGAAGCGCGCTTCCGAATACTTGCAGGCCCCCATGAGCGGGTTGATCACGCGCCCGCCGCGGCAAGACTTCCTTTCTGGCGTGGCGAGCAATGCGGTCGCCGCGAGCGCGAGCCCCTGCGATCAGCGCCGGCCGATTTCATCTTGCCATCACCACTCTCGCTGCACCGTCGGACCGATTACGGTCTTGGATCGCAGCGATGAGCCGCGACGATCAACGTGTTGCGCCTTGGTCCAGCTTCTTGCGCGCGTCACCGGCGAGGCGGACCAGCATCTTGCGCAGTGCCGTGCCATCCGTCACCCGCTCCGGGAACTCCAGCCGCAGCGCGGTCTGATCCATTTGCATGTCGAGGCCCTCCGGATCGCAGCCGGTGCAGCGCCAGCCGCCCTCGGCCGCGCCGAGCAGCCTCGTGGCATAGAGGTTCATGGCGTCGCGATGGTCGGCATTCATGTGCTCGACGGCGCCCTGTTCCGCCGCCAGCAGATCCTCGGCGCCGGTGAGGTCCGTGAGGAACTGCTCCGGCTTGAGGTCGACGATCCGGCCGAAGCCGGCGACCAGATGGGCTCCCGTGGGCGGGATCCGAAAGAAGGAGAAATCCTTAAACGAAACAAAGCCTTCCGCCGACGGATGGGCATTGAGATACCGCCGCAGAAGCAAGTCCTTGTCGGCGTCAGCCTGCTCGGCCCGGCCGGACAGCATAATCCGGGCCCCCTCTAGGGGATCGCCGGCCGCGCGCTCGTCCAACATCAGCGAGACCCTGCTGTCCGCCAGGATGTTCCTGGTGTGCACGGCGAGGCGCGAGATCAGCAGGATCGGTGAGCCATCGGGGTGGCTCGCCAGATTGACCAGGGAACAATAGGGATCGCCGCTGCCGGCCATCAGGGTCGCCAGCGCCCCCTGCCGCGACCGTCGCAGCAGCGATTTGGCGAGTTTTGCGGGATCGAAATCCGGGGTCGGTTGCATCGGCTTTCTCGGGTCGGGTGGTTGCAATAGAGGCCTTTTCTCGGGTAAACGGGGGCCAGGTTATGGGTCGAGATGCGGCGAATCTGCCGCGTTTCGTGGAACTTGGTCACACTTCAGCCCAGCTTGCATTGCTCGGTGACAAGGTTCGAATGCCGACTTCGGCACCCATGTATGCGGCGCATCACTGATTGCTCGCCGTTTCAAGCCACGACCCAAAACGGAAAGCAGAAAGCAGAGGCTCATGCCCACAATCGCTTTGGTCGACGACGACCGCAACATTCTCACATCCGTCTCGATCGCGCTGGAAGCCGAAGGCTACCGCATCATGACCTACACCGACGGCGCTTCCGCACTTGACGGTTTCCGCACCACCCAGCCCGATCTCGCCATCCTCGATATCAAGATGCCGCGCATGGACGGCATGGAGACGTTGCGCCGTCTCAGGCAGAAGTCCGACCTGCCGGTGATCTTCCTGACGTCCAAGGACGAGGAGATCGACGAGCTGTTCGGCCTCAAGATGGGCGCCGACGACTTCATCCGCAAACCGTTCTCGCAGCGCCTTTTGGTCGAGCGCGTCAAGGCGGTCCTGCGCCGCTCGGCGCCGAAGGACCCGACCGTCGCGCCCAAGGAGAACGACGCCAAGGCGCTCGATCGCGGCCTTTTGCGCATGGATCCGGAACGGCATACCTGCACCTGGAAAAACGAGCCGGTGACGCTGACCGTCACCGAATTCCTGATCCTCCAGGCATTGGCGACCCGGCCCGGCGTGGTGAAGAGCCGCAACGCGCTGATGGATGCCGCCTATGACGACCAGGTCTATGTCGACGACCGCACCATCGACAGCCACATCAAGCGGCTGCGCAAGAAATTCAAGGTGGTCGACAACGAGTTCGAGATGATCGAAACGCTCTACGGCGTCGGCTACCGCTTCAAGGAAGCCTGAGACTCGCGCAGTTTCACGAAAGAGGAGAGCATCGCTGGTTCTGATTCCATCGGAACCGGGATGGCTCTAGGATGCGGGGACCTTCTCAACGAGCTGTCCTAACGCGGGCGTAAGCATTGCTTGACCGAACGCAGCCTGATCCAAACCAGAGCGCCGAGGATATCGCATCCGACGGCGTTCCGGAGCACGTTGGCGAAGACAAGCCGCAGGGCTGGCGGCCGCTGAACTGGCTGAAGCGCGCCGGTCAGTTCTTCTTCGCGCTGTCCTTCTCGAGCCTGACGCGCCGCATCGTCTCGCTCAACCTCGCCGGCCTGGTCGCGCTGGTCGCCAGCATCCTGTATCTGTCGCAATTCCGGGCCGGCCTGATCGACGCGCGCGCGCAGAGCCTGCTGGTCCAGGCCGAGATCATCGCCGGCGCGATCGCGGCCTCTGCGACCGTGCAGACCAACGCCATCACCATCGACCCCGACCGGTTGCTCGATCTCAAGCCGGGCGAGACCTATGGCGGCTCGGACGAATATTCGCCGCTGGATTTCCCGATCAATCCGGAGCGCGTGGCGCCGGTGCTGCGCACGCTGATCTCGCCGACCAAGACGCGCGCGCGCATTTACGATCCGAACGGCAGCCTGCTGGTCGACAGCCGCAACCTCGAAAACGTGCTGCGCTACAACCTGCCGCCACCGGCCGAGAAGCCCGGCATCGTCGAGCGCGGCATGGTCGCGGTGCGAACCTGGCTGAACCGCGGCGACCTGCCGCTCTACCGTGAGCTCGGGCCCGAGAATGGCAATGGCTACGCGGAGGTGGGCGATGCGCTCCAAGGCCAGAAGCGCTCGATGGTGCGGGTCAACGCACGCGGCGAGGTGATCGTCTCGGTCGCGGTCCCCGTGCTGCGCTCGCGCGCAATCCACGGCGCTTTGATGCTGTCGACCCAGGGCGACGACATCGACCAGATGGTCACTGCCGAGCGCCTCGCCATTTTGAAGGTCGGCGGCGTTGCCGCAGCGGTCATGATCATGCTGTCGCTGCTGCTTGCCAGCACGATCGCAGGTCCGGTGCGCCGGCTCGCCGACAGCGCCGAGCGCGTCCGCCGCCGTATCAAAGCCCGCATCGAGATTCCCGATTTCACCCGCCGCCGCGACGAGATCGGCCACCTCTCGGGCGCGCTGCGGGACATGACCAGCGCGCTCTACAGCCGCATCGAGGCGATCGAGATGTTCGCCGCCGATGTCGCCCATGAGCTGAAGAACCCGCTGACCTCGCTGCGCTCGGCGGTCGAGACGCTGCCGCTGGCGCGCAACGAGACCAGCCGCGCACGCCTGCTCGAGGTGATCGAGCACGACGTCAAGCGGCTCGACCGTCTGATCTCGGATATCTCCGACGCCAGCCGCCTCGATGCCGAATTGCAGCGTCAGGATGCGATCCCGGTTGACGTGCGTCGCCTGCTGACGACACTGGTGTCGGTCGCCAACGAGACCAAGCTCGGCCACGACGTCGCGGTCGAGACCCGCTTCGAGGGCCGCGGCCCGACCGACACGTTCTCCGTGACCGGCCACGATTCGCGGCTCGGACAAGTGGTCTCCAACCTGTTGTCCAACGCGCAATCCTTCTCGGAAGCCGGCAGCAAGGTGCGCCTCACCTGCCGCCGCGTGCGCGGAGAGATCGAGATCGTGATCGACGACGACGGGCCCGGCATCCGCGACGACGCGCTGGAGCGCATCTTCGAGCGCTTCTATACCGATCGTCCGCACCAGGGCTTTGGCCAGAACTCCGGCCTCGGGTTGTCGATTTCCAAGC
The DNA here is from genome assembly GCF_023073835.1 of Bradyrhizobium sp. 153. Classification (NCBI taxonomy): domain Bacteria; kingdom Pseudomonadati; phylum Pseudomonadota; class Alphaproteobacteria; order Hyphomicrobiales; family Nitrobacteraceae; genus Bradyrhizobium; species Bradyrhizobium sp. 153. The sequence goes on from NZ_JADPKH010000029.1 coordinate 36,989, forward strand.
AGATCGTCGATGCCCATGGCGGGCGGATCTGGGCCGAGAACCGCGCAGGCCCGCTGGATGCCGAAGGCGCGCCGACCGTCGCCGGCGCGCGCTTCGTGGTGAGGCTGCCGGCGCTATGAGCGACGGCGGCCCCAGCGTGCACGCCTCCGCCGTCAAGGTCGGGACTTTTGCCGTGCTGATCCGCGGTCCCTCCGGTTCCGGCAAGTCGCGCCTTGCCTTCGATTTGATCATGGCGGGCCGGTCAGGCCTGATCGAAAGGGCCGTTCTGGTCGGAGATGACCGTGTCCATCTGGCGACAGTCGGCCATGAAATTGAAGTCCGCCCCGCTCCGGTCTTGGCTGGCCTGATCGAGATCCGGGGCTTGGGAATTCGCCGCTGCGACTTCGTGGAGCATGCGATCGTCGGCCTCGTGGTCGATCTGGACGCAGCCGATGCCGAGCGTCTGCCTGCGACAGAATCGCTGAAAGCCAGCATTTCTGGTGTCGAAATACCGCGCATCCCGGTCGAGCGCGGCTATTCGCCCCTCCCGCTGGTTGTCGCGGCCTTGACCACTACCAAGAGTTCATCTTCCGTTAACCCCTCAGGCGATTGTTTGAAGGGAAATGGTAACCATATGAACCCCACTATCGCGACCGAGTAGACCGGCGCAGCTTCCCTCATCCATCCGTCTAGGTTCAGGGAGATACGCAACATCCCCTCTTGCGCGGGGGCTCTGGATGGTCAAAGTGGCGCGTTCGTGCGGTGCACCAAAAGCGCCCGCGAGGAGTTTTCCGATGATTGGTCTAGTACTTGTGACCCACGGGCGCCTTGCCGACGAATTCAAGGCAGCGCTTGAGCATGTCATGGGCCCACAAAAGCAAATCGAAGCGATCACGATCGGTGCCGAAGATGATTCCGATCTCTGCCGAAGCGACATTATCGAGGCGGTTAACCGCGTCGATTCCGGCGACGGCGTTGCGATCCTCACCGACATGTTCGGCGGCACGCCGTCGAACCTCGCAATATCCTGCATGAGCCGGCCGAAGGTCGAAGTGCTCGCGGGCATCAACTTACCCATGCTGGTGAAGCTCGCTAAGGTGCGCGAGGAGCGTCCGCTGCCCGACGCGATCGCGATGGCCCAGGAAGCGGGCCGCAAATACGTCACCATTGCCAGCCGCGTGCTCGCCGGCAAATGAGCGACGACGCGCCGCAAGCCGCAGCGGGCGTGCCCGCAGGCGCGATCTCCAAGGAGCTCCTGATCATCAACAAGCGCGGTCTGCACGCCCGCGCCTCGGCGAAATTCGTCCAGGCGGTCGAGCGCTTCAACGCGCAAGTGTGGGTGACGCGCGGCGGTGAGACCGTCGGCGGCACTTCGATCATGGGCCTGATGATGCTTGCCGCGGGTCCCGGCACGACCATCACGGTCGCCGCGGCCGGCGAGGAAGCCGAAGCGGCGCTCGCGGCGATCACCGAACTGGTCGAGAGCAAGTTCAACGAGGAAGGGATTTGAGCCAAGCGCTCGACGCCGTAGGGTGGGCAAAAGGCGCGACGCGCCGTGCCCACCATCTCTCTCATCGTGTGCTGAAATTGGTGGGCACGCTTCGCTTTGTCACCCTACGATATCCCGATCACTTCGCCGGCGGGGCGATGTAGATATTCCAGCTCATCGCCGGGCCGGCCTTGCCGTGGGTGAAGCGGCGCGTCGTCATCACCATGCGCTCGGCATTCGGCGCGATCCCCGACATCCATTTCTCGAACGCGGGCAGGCGTTCGTCGGTCGGATCGAACACGCCGATGAAGCCGTATGTCTTGACATCGTCGAGCGAGGTCAGCCCGGACGCCCAGGCTTCGTTCGGCGTGAACGGGCTGGGGTGATCGGGGCTGTAGAACACCATCGGCTGAATCGTCTCCATCGTCCCGGCAACGACCGCCCAGCGCGAGGCAAAGCGCGCGTGCCAGGCCTGCGTCAGCTCGCGCGCGAGCTCCGAACGCGCGCCATAGGTTGCGGTATTGCCGGCATTGGCCGCCATCTCGCGCGCGGCGATCCACGGCGAGGCAGCGAGCGTGGCTGCGCTGAGCACGAGCCAGATCGCGGCGATGTTGAACAGCACAGAGCTCTGCACCCGCAATGCGGGGATCGCGACCAGCGCCAAGGGCACCAGGAAGAACAGCGAGATGCCCCAATCGGTCTTCATGTAGATGCTGAAGGCCAGCGCGCCGAGCGGCGGACCGAACGCCACGATGATCTGGATGATCCAGATGTTCAGCGCCTGCGAGAGGTTGACGCCCGGATTGACCCCGCGCGCCCAGGCCCGCGTGACGATGCGCGACGGCGCCCGCACCAGCAGCGTGAGCCACGGCGGCGCCAGCGCCATGGCGAGGGCGGCCAGCGCGACCGGCAGGGCCAGCAGCGCCAAATTATGCAAGACGTAGCCCGCGACGAGCTGATGCACCTGGCTCGAGTCCTGGAGGCTGTAGGTGTCGCCGGCATAGGTCAGCGGCACGAAATGCGCATTCGCCAGCCAAACGAAGTGCGGGATCATCGCCACCGCCATCGTCGCGATCGCGACCCATGGCGCCGGCGACGACAGGAAGCGCAGCCGCTCGGGATGGATCAGCGCGGCAAGGCCGATGGCGCCGATCATGGTCAGCACCCAATATTTGGTCATCAGCGCCAGCGCGCCGGCAAGCCCGAGAAGGATTCCGGATTGCCAGCTCCGCTTCGCGAAGGCGTTGAGGTAAGCGAGCACGAGCAGCGGCAGCGTGACGAGCTGGAGCAGATCCGGATTGTACTTGAAGCCTTTGAAATTGAAGATCGGATAGAGAGCGATCATCACCACGACCAGGAACGCGCGCCGCGCGTCGACCACGCGCAAGGCAACCATCCAGCAGACCACCATGCCGATACTGACGGTCGCCATCGCAAGCGCATAGGTAGCCCAATCCGCCGCCGGAAACAGCTTGAACCAGAGGCCGGCGACCCAGCCCGACAGTGGCGGATGCTTGCCGTAACCCCACAGGAATTTTTGGCCCCAAGCATAAGCTTCTGCGACGTCCATGTGAACGTCCTGCGCCGCCTTGAGATTGATCAGGATGAAGGTCCAGAGCACTGCATGCAGGATGGCGAGCTGGATCACCAACCAGAGGCGGGCCTCGGGGCGGATCGCGCAGGCAACCAACCAGGCCCGGAAGCGGGCATAGCTCACTCGGGTCTTCGCGCGCGCTTTGGCAGAGGGGATCGAAGTCGTCGACATGAGCGGTTGCCTAGCGTGTTTTGGGCGATCGTGGAATCAGCTTGGCGTGAACAAAGGCCCTGAAAATACAGCAATATGGTTGCCGCACAGGGATGTGAGTGGTATCCCGCGCCCATGACGACCGTCCCCATTTCCAACATCCGCAATTTCTCCATCGTCGCCCATATCGACCATGGCAAATCGACGCTGGCCGACCGCCTGATCCAGATGACCGGCGGCCTGTCCGACCGCGAGATGGCGGGCAAGGAGCAGGTGCTCGATTCCATGGACATCGAGCGCGAGCGCGGCATCACCATCAAGGCGCAGACGGTGCGGCTCCAATACCGCGCCAAGGACGGCAAGGATTACATCTTCAACCTGATGGACACGCCCGGCCATGTCGACTTCGCCTACGAGGTCTCGCGGTCGCTGGCGGCCTGCGAGGGTTCCCTGCTGGTGGTCGACGCGAGCCAGGGCGTCGAAGCGCAGACGCTCGCCAACGTGTACCAAGCGCTCGACAACAACCACGAGATCGTCCCGGTCCTGAACAAGGTCGACCTTCCCGCCGCCGAGCCCGAGAAGATCAAGCAGCAGATCGAGGACGTCATCGGCATCGACGCCTCCGACGCGGTGATGATCTCGGCCAAGACCGGCTTAGGCGTCCCCGATGTGCTGGAAGCGATCGTCACCCGCCTGCCGCCGCCGAAGGGCGATCGCGAGGCGACCTTGAAGGCGCTGCTGGTCGACAGCTGGTATGACGTCTATCTCGGTGTCGTCGTGCTGATCCGCGTCGTCGACGGCGTCATGAAGAAGGGCAGCCGCGTGCGCATGATGGGCACCGGTGCTGCCTACGACGTCGAGCGCGTCGGCTTCTTCACGCCGAAGATGCAGCAGGTCGACGAGCTCGGTCCCGGCGAGATCGGCTTCATCACCGCCGCGATCAAGGAAGTGGCCGACACCCGCGTCGGCGATACCATTACCGACGATCGGAAGCCGGTGACGGAGATGCTGCCCGGCTTCAAGCCGGCGATCCCGGTGGTGTTCTGCGGCCTGTTCCCTGTCGATGCCGACGACTTCGAAACGCTGCGCGGGGCCATGGGCAAGCTGCGGCTGAACGATGCCAGCTTCTCCTTCGAGATGGAGACCTCGGCTGCACTCGGCTTCGGCTTCCGCTGCGGCTTCCTCGGGCTGCTGCACCTCGAGATCATCCAGGAGCGGCTGTCGCGTGAGTTCGATCTCAATTTGATCGCGACCGCGCCGAGCGTCATCTACAAGATGAAGCTCACCGACGGCCAGGAGATCGAGATCCACAATCCCGTCGACATGCCCGACGTGGTCAAGATCGCCGAGATCGACGAGCCCTGGATCGAGGCGACGATCCTCACGCCCGACGAATATCTCGGCAGCGTGCTGAAGCTGTGCCAGGACCGCCGCGGCGCGCAGAAGGAGCTCACCTATGTCGGCTCCCGCGCGATGGTGAAGTACGACCTGCCGCTCAACGAGGTCGTGTTCGATTTCTACGACCGCCTGAAGTCGGTCTCCAAGGGCTACGCCTCGTTCGACTATCACCTCACCGATTACAAGCCGGCCGACCTCGTCAAGATGCAGATCCTGGTCAATGCCGAGCCGGTCGACGCGCTCTCGATGCTGGTGCATCGCACCCGCGCGGAAGGGCGCGGCCGCGCCATGGTCGAGAAGATGAAGGAGCTGATCCCGCCGCACATGTTCCAGATCCCGATCCAGGCCGCGATCGGCGGCAAGGTGATCGCGCGCGAGACGGTGCGCGCCCTGCGCAAGGACGTCACCGCAAAATGCTACGGCGGCGACATCACGCGTAAGCGCAAGCTTCTTGAGAAGCAGAAGGAAGGCAAGAAGAAGATGCGGCAGTTCGGCAAGGTCGACATCCCGCAGGAAGCTTTCATTGCCGCGCTGAAGGTGGATAGCTGAGCGGGGCTTAGGCCTGTTTCAAGCGTGACGAGATTGGCCGGTCCGGGACGTTTGGGACCCGAAGAACAAAATATCGAAAAACAACCCCATGCACAGTAGCCGGAGTCTTGTTTGTATTGCGTTTTTCGATTTTACGAAATCCATTTGACCCGTCGGGCAAAACAGGGGCATGATGGCATCATCGCAACGGGCGTGAGGCCGGCGCCCATCAGCACGCAACATCTCGACGCCGACCGATTAGCCTTCGATCTCGGGATCCGAACGCCACAGCGGTGATGGCTTTCCGTCGGCTTCCGGGCCCCCTGCGGGAATGCCGGCGAAACAATTCGCCGCGGTCGGCAAACTGCATTGGCAAAGACCCGCGAACATCCTCGGACTTCCGAAAGGCATGGCGCAAGTTGACGGTTCGACCAATCAACTTGATCCCGCCTCTCTACGCCCTGGATGCTAACTGAGTGTCTCAGCGGGCGGTGCACACCGGCTCCTACACGGTCTGCGGTAAGTCAGGTCGAATAGGAACAATTAGTGAACTTCGCCGTTCGTGGCGCGAGGGAGGCGTACCTGAAGAGGGAGGCCGTGATGCCACGCGGAGACAAACGCAGCTACATCGATAAGCAGAAGCGACAGGCCGAACACATCGAGGAAGGCTACGAATCCCGAGGTGTACCCGACACTGAAGCTGAACGGCGGGCCTGGGCGACCGTCAACAAAGAAATCCATGGCGGCAAGAAGAGCGGGTCCGGCAGAGGGACCGAAGCAGACACCTCGCCGTCACGCAAGGGCGGCAGACTTGGCGGAAAAGCACCAGCCAGCCGACCGGCCGATGAACGTACCAGGTCAGCCAAGAAGGCTGCTCAAACTCGCAAACGCCGCGCGGCGTGAAGGAGGCACAATGTCGACATGCGAAACCTGCGGCAATGATTATGACAAGGCTTTTCAGGTGGTGATGAACGGCCAGGCGCACACGTTCGACAGCTTCGAGTGCGCAATTCATGCCTTGGCGCCAACGTGCAAGCATTGCGGAACGCGCATCGTGGGGCACGGCCTGGAAAAGAGCGGCACCTACTATTGCTGCGACCACTGCGCCCAGAAGGAAGGCGTGACCGACCTCCGCGATCGTGTGTAATGGACGACCGACGAGCCTGCGGTCTCCGCTGGCCATGCCTTGCTTGAGACGATCTCAGTACGAGTTGCGCCATGGCGCCCGCACATAATCGCCTTGTTACGGTGTTCGGTGGAACGGGGTTTCTCGGCCGCCGCGTTGTTCAACACCTGCTCCGGGCACCTGAGTTTTTCGTTCGGATTGCATCAAGACATCCCGAACGGGGCAGACAGCTTTTTGGTCACGACGACCCACGCCTCCAATCTGTGAACGTCGATCTACGCGACGAGGGTTCGATAGCCGCTGCTGTTGATGGCGCATACGGCGCCATCAACACGGTCAGCCTCTATGTCGAACACGGACAGGAGACTTTTCATTCCGTACATGTGGAATCAGCCCGGCGACTGGCGGCCCAGGCACGTCGAGCTGGCGTCAAGCGGCTCATCCACGTTTCCGGAATCGGCTCTGACGCCACTTCGCCGTCCCTCTATATTCGCAAGCGTGGCGAAGGCGAACTCGCGGTCCGCGCAGTATTTTCTCAGGCTACGCTGGTTCGCCCGGCGGTAATGTTCGGCCCGGATGACGCGTTTCTCACCGTCATCCTCAAGCTACTCCGCCGATATCCGATCTATCCGATGTTCGGCCGCGGGTTGACACGATTGCAGCCGGCCTATGTTGACGATGTGGCCGACGCGATCACAAGAGCGCTTCTGAGAGCCGAAACAAGCGCAATCACATATGAATGCGCTGGTCCTCGCATCTACACATACGAAGAGCTTCTCAAAAAGGTTGCGCACGCAGCCGGCCGCAGCCCCATGCTCGTTCCAGTGCCGTTTGCTGCTTGGCATGCAGCGGGATGGATTTCGGAGCTGCTTCCAAGGCCACCCATCACCCGGAATCAGGTGGAGTTGATGAAGCTCGACAACATAGCGTCGGTGGGAATGCCAGGATTTTCCGAGCTTGGAATCCCGCCGCAATCAGTCGAACAAGTTGTACCGACAATGTTACGGGAAAGTATCGGGCGAACCAACTTTTGAACCTGATGCCATTTGATGATGGCAGCCAGGAGTATGGATCGCGGTCCACTGATGGCTTCTTCAACAACCTCAAAACCCAGCGCGATAAGTGCGCAATAACCAGGATCAGCACCGCGAGCACGACGGCCCCGAGCAGCCCGGTCAGGAAGATTGCTCTCCTTGCCGATGTCCGGAGAATGATCTCTCCGCCCCTCGCTCGCTCCGTCGGATAAGGCTCCTTGTGAGGAGGAGGCGTCCGCGCTGGACCTTCACGAACCATACTGAACAACGCATGCGTATGATTTCGTTTCACTTTGCGGGTGATCGGAACCGGTAAACTCTCTCCTTGGTTCCGGCCTTGGTTCCGGCGCGATTCAGTCCATGGAAAGGAACTCGTCACGTCCGTTCCCATTGGCTTTATGCACTGGGCATTCTTGATGGACGGGTCGCATGAGCGAATTTTCAGATCTTCGCGACCGTATGGTCGACGTTCAACTCGCGCGCCGTGGTATCCGTGATCGTCGCGTGTTGGAGGCTATGCGACAGGTCCCGCGGGAGCGGTTTGTGGAAGCCGGTTTTGAGGAATTTGCCTACGAGGACGGCGCACTGCCGATCGCAAACAACCAGACCATCTCGCAGCCCTACATTGTCGCGCTGATGACCGAGGCTGCCGAATTGAAGCCGACGGACAAGGTGCTCGAGGTCGGTACCGGCTCAGGCTATGCTGCCGCAATTGCTTCTCGGCTTGCTAAAACGGTTCACACGATCGAGCGACATGGCGCCCTGGCCAGAATCGCAGCGCAGCGGCTGATTGCGCTCGGATGTGCGAATTGCATTGTCCATACCGGCGACGGCACCCGCGGCCTGGCCGATGAGGCGCCATTCGACGCGATCCTGGTCGCTGCCGGCGGCCCCTCGGTGCCTGACGCGCTTAAGCGCCAGTTGGCCGTCGGCGGCCGTCTCGTCATTCCCGTCGGCAATTTCGGGCACGAACAATCGCTGCTCCGGATTACGCGCCGGAGCCAGACTGATTACGATGAGGAGACCTTCGGGGCCGTCCGCTTCGTGCCGTTGATCGGCGAGCAAGGATGGGCCGAGGATGGCACGCGCTCGGCCAGCAACCACATCCCCGGTCATACGCGGTTGCAATCGCTGACAGACATGATCCGTGCTACTATCGAACCGTTGCCTGCCTTCGATGATCCTGCATTCGGTGTGCTGTTCGATCGCTTCGGACAATCGCGCATCGTCTTGCTGGGCGAAGCCAGTCACGGTACGTCGGAGTTCTACCAGGCACGCGCAGCGATTACGCGCCGCCTGATCGAAAAACACGGATTTACGATCGTCGCCGTCGAGGCGGATTGGCCCGACGCCGCAGCGATCGACCGGTACGTTCGCGGTCGAACGCACCGCGGAGCGTCAAGCCAGACCCCGTTCGAACGCTTTCCGACCTGGATGTGGCGAAATACGGATGTCGCCTCCTTCGTTGACTGGATGCGCAGTCGCAATGAACGAATGCCGGCAACCGATCGAGCCGGGTTCTTCGGGCTCGACATTTACAACATGCGCGACTCGATCGCGGCCGTTCTCACTTACCTCGACAAGGTCGATCCTCAATCGGCAGCGGTGGCGCGCGAACGCTACGGCTGCCTGACGCCGTGGCAGCGCGAGCCTTCGACCTATGGCCGCGCCGTCCTGACCGAGCGCTACCGGAAATGCGAGGCGGAGGTGGTTCGGCAGTGCCAGGATATTCTGAAGAAGCAGCTCGACTATGCGGCGGACGATCCAGACAGCTTCCTCGATGCCGCGCAGAACGCCCGCTTGATCGCGTCAGCGGAGCGCTACTACCGGATCATGTATTACGGCGGCGCGGAGTCCTGGAATCTACGGGATACGCATATGTTCGAGACGCTAAGCCATGTACTTGACGCACATGGTCCCCAATCCAAGGCCGTGGTCTGGGCGCACAATTCCCATATCGGAAATGCGCGTTTTACCAGCATGGGCGCGGTCCGCAACGAGCTCAACATTGGTCAGCTCTGTCGGGAGAAATTCGATGAAGCGGCGTCGCTGATCGGATTAAGCACGCATACCGGCACGGTGGCAGCGGCCTCAGATTGGGACGCCGAAATGGAAGTGATGCAGGTTCGGCCGTCTCGACCAGACAGCTATGAGCGGCTGTTTCACGATGCCGGTGCGACGCGCGGCTTGATCGAATTCCGCCGCGAGGAGGCCCTTCGTCGTCGCTTGCTCGAACCGCGCCTGGAACGCTTTATCGGCGTGATCTATCGACCGGACACCGAGCTGCAAAGCCATTATGCCGAGGCCTCACTGCCTCAACAGTTTAACGCGCTGGTGTGGTTTGACGAGACACATGCGGTGACACATTTGGGTCCTGAGCATCGTCGCAGCGCTGTCCCAGACACCTATCCGTTCGGACTCTGATTGCAGCGTGGCCAGGCCAAGAACGTTAGGTGAATCTGATGTGAAGCTTACACCGGCGTCCACTACTGCCATGCAGCCTTCATGGAAGGCTGGTCGTGAGGCGATAAGTGATGAACGCATTCTTGTCATTGAATGTCGCCAAGATCTTCGTGCAGGCCGGGCCACGATGCTCACCGCTTGTGGCAGGGAGAGATGACGATACAGGGGCGGTTCCATTTCCGCTCAGGGTCAAATGCGCCGATGGGGGCGGTTGGTTGCGATTTCGGATTGCCGCGAGAAAGCGGACTGTTGCGGAGCATGTCGCGAACTCGCATTCGCGCAAAATGGCGACGCCTGCTGAATAGCGGGTATCGGCTCATGCATCAGGAAAGCTGTGTTGACGCATAATCATCCGCCACGAGTCAATTAGCGGCATAAGAACAGCTCCCTCCGCCGCGTCACCGCACGTGTCGTTCGACTTCTGCGAAGGGGCTCAGGCCGACGTGAAGGCATCGAGCCCGTCCCAGCTGGGCTACCGCTAGTACGGATTTTGAACTGGAAAGGTCCGGCCCTAGAGGATTACGGTTCTCCTATCTTCTCGGAGGAGGACCGCCATGAGCCTCAATCAAGGTCACGATATCCAATCAGCGAGCCCGCGCAGTTCGATCGACGTTGCGCGGGAACTCGGGCCCGTGTTTCAACGACGGGCCGAGCAGGCGACGGACGAAGATTGCTTTGTAGCCGAAAACTATGAGGACTTGAAATCGTCGGGATTGGTCGAAGCCGGCGTCCCCACCGAGCTCGGGGGCCGTGGGGCGGAGGTCGATGAGCTGGCCGAGATGCTCCGTGTCCTGGCGTATCACTGCGGATCCACAGCGCTTGCATTCTCCATGCACACCCACCAGGTCGCCATCACCGCTTGGCGCTGGCGGCATCAGAAAGTGACGGCGGTGGAGAACCTACTGACACGTATCGCCCAGGAACGCATTTTCCTACTCTCAAGCGGCGGTTCGGATTGGGTCGGCGGCTCCGGCAAAGCCGAGAAGGTGGACGGCGGCTATAAGATCACCGCTCGAAAGGTTTTCTCCTCGGGCTCGCCAGCCGGGACTCTCATGATGACGGGCGCGGTGCTGCAACAGGAGTGTGAGCCGCCAATGGTGCTTCACTTTGGTGTGCCGATGAGCTCACCCCAGGTGAAGATCTTGGACACTTGGCGAGTTTTGGGTATGCGCTCGACCGGTTCGAATGACGTGATGATTGATGGCTACGTAGTGCCTGAAAGTGCCGTATCGGCGCGTCGCAAGGCTGGTGAGTGGGATCCCTTATTCCAGACGATCGCAACCATCGCACTGCCACTGATTTACTCGGTCTATGTGGGCGTTGCCGAGAGCGCACGGGATATTGCTCTCTTGCTCGCGCGGCGCAAAGAGCTCGATCATAACGTTATACAGCTGGCTGGCCGCATGGATACCGAGCTTGCTGGCGCACGGATGGCACGGCAAACCATGCTTGCAGCTGTGCGCCTGAATAAGCCGTCGGCCGAAACAGTGAACCAGGTGGTGATCGGCCGCCATCTCGTAGCGCGGCATGCAATTGCAGCGGTGGAGTTAGCAATGGAGCTCGCTGGCGGCGCGGGGTTCTATCGCGCGGCCGGTCTAGAACGGCGCTTCCGCGACATACAGGCCGCACGCTATCATCCCCTGCAGCCCGGCGCCCAAGCAAGATATACGGGTGCAATGGCTCTTGGGCTCCCAGTCGACCAAATTTACTGACGTCCCTACAGCGGGACGAGCGCCTGGTGTCTCGGCCAGTGCAGCGTCTGCGCGATGATCGCGGCCTCGCTCGATCACGACATTGCGCAGGAGATCTTCAATACGCCGCCCGGCATCCTAGCCTGGGGCGCGATCGCGCATGAGGCGCGCGCGGTCGAGGGCAGTTATCGCGTCACGGCACGCTGGGATCTTGCCTCGGGCTCGTGGCAGGCGAGCAGCTCGGGTAGCGCGCGAAATTATTGAGGATCGCCTGCCAGCCGCCTTGCTGCTGCTCGACCGAGTGAGTCGCTTCGCTATCGAAGACGACGCGGACGACAGTGCCATTTGGGCCGGGCACGAACTCGACCTCGGCTGTTCGATCGCCGAACGCGTGTTCGATCCGCTTGTGCTCGACGATCTTGGTGTAGGTGCCGGCGAAGTCGAAGCCCATGCCGCCGTCCTTGGCTTCCATCCGGGACGAGAAGGCGCCGCCTTCCCGCAGGTCACCGTCGCCTTGGTCGTATGCCAGTCGTCGGACGCTGCAGCGCTGAAGGCGAGCAAACGCGCCCTCATGGGGTTTCAAAGCTGTCGGATCATCATTGCCCGAGCTGCTGAAGCACGGCGGACCACAATGCGAGCGGCTCCCTGAGGGCTGCCGGCTCGGATGGCCTTTGGCGAACGGCCGTGTGCACCATGACGAGCTTGGAGGCCGGGTCGACCAGGATGACCTGACCGCGGATGCCGAGCAGGGCAAATCTGCGCTGCTCGCCAGGGAGCAGCCACACCTGGTAGCCGTAGCCGAAATAAGGTGTGGCCACGCGGGGCGCGAGATGGCCATCGGCTGGTCTGACGGTCGTGGCATCCAGCAGCCACTGCCGGGGGATCAATTGGCGACCTTCCCAGGCGCCGTCATGTGCGAGCAACCGCGCCAGCCGCGCATAGTCGCGCAAGGTTGCGTTGAAGCAGCAAAAGGCAATCTCCTGTCCGCTCCCGTCGATCGCCCACGACGCATCCGCTTCGGCGCCGATGGGGTCCCAGATCCGGTCGTGGAGATAGTCGGCAACCGGCATGGCCGTGGCCGAGCGCAGGACTAGGCCGAGGATTTCGGTTTCTACGCTGGCATAGTGCCATCTGGTGCCCGGCGGTGCGGTTCGGGTGTTGAATTGCGCAACGATGGCCGCGGGATCTTTCGGCTCATCGACGAACAGGGCCCGTCCAAGCCGGGCGACGTCGTCGTTCCCATCATAGATTTCCGAGAACTGGACGCCCGAAGACATGGTCAACAAGGCGCGTATCGATGTGTTTCCATATTCCGTGCCTGCAAGGCCGGGAACGTAGGTCGAGACGAGGTCGTCGATCGATTTGATTCGTCCCTCCGAGACCGCGATCCCGACCAGCATAGCCACCAGCGTCTTGGCCATGGACTGCGAGACAAAGCGGTCGTGGTCGGTCCGCGCATATTGATAGTGCTCGTACAGGATGGTGTCGTCCCTGGCGATCAGGAGTCCCGTCACCGGGTTGCGCTTGAGGTAGTCCGCGATGCTCAGACGTTCGGTGCCAAAACTGTAGGCGATCGACGGCTCCGGCGCGCGTTTGAATTGCCAGGGCGCCGTGGCGCGAACGACCGCGCGCGAGGGATAGATCTCGCCGAAATGGCTGTAGACCCCGACGAGCTTGTCGAGCTGAGGGACGCCTCCCCGCGTGCCGACCGGATAGCCGTCAGCCGCGCCGTAAAGATCGGCATCGGGACCGCTGTCTGAAAAGACCGGCCCCGGCTCGGCGCTTCGGATGTCCTCTGCGCATGCTGAAGGTGCCCAGACTGCGGCGGCGAAAATGACGGGCAAGGCAAGCCTGCGGCGCCCACGCGGCCTGCACAGCGCTCCCCATTTCATTGGATTTGCCTCCTCGCACGTTGATGTGTGTGCGCTTGTGAGAACAACATCGCAGGCCGGTGACGTGAGATATGATATCATTGCGGACGGGCCGTGTCGCCCGCGGTGGCAACCCGCCTTGCTCTCGCCCGGCAGATAGGCCACCATCCCCTGCGCGCACCATCAACAAAATCAAAAGCGCTAAGGAAACGCATGAGCAAGCCGTCAAGCTTCGACTATGGCTGGGTCGTTGTCGCCGCGGGTGCGCTGATGACCTGTGTCGGATTCGGCACGATGCTGTCGCTGGCGGTGTTTTTGCAGCCGATCTCGCAAGCGATGGGCTGGTCGCGCGCCGGCGTGTCGGCGGCCGCGACGCTGGATTTTCTCTGCATGGGGGTGGCCGCGTTCCTCTGGGGCACGCTGTCGGACCGGTTCGGCACCCGCATCGTGGTGCTTGCCGGAAGCCTGCTGCTGGGGCTCGGCCTCGTGAGCGCGAGTCAGGCAGCAAGCCTGTGGCAATTCCAGCTTTGCTTCGGCGTACTGATCGGCATTGCCGCCGGCAGCTTCTACGCGCCGATGATGGCGCTCGCGAGCGCCTGGATCGAGAAGAACCGCAGCCTCGCGGTGGCGCTGGTCTCAGCCGGCATGGGCGTCTCGCCAGTGACAATCGCGCCGACCGCGAGCTGGCTGATCGCGGCCTATGACTGGCGCACCGCGATGCTGGTGATCGGCATCGCCGCCTGGGCGCTGCTGATCCCCGCCTGCTTCCTGGTGCGTCCGGCACCCGCAGTGGCGGCCCCTGCAACGGCGGACGCGGCGCCGGAGGTCGAGCTGACCGCGGCGCAGGCGCTGCGCACCCCGCAGTTCGTCGCGCTCGCCGCTGCCCATTTCGCCTGTTGCGCCGCGCATTCCGGTCCGATCTTCCACATGGTGTCCTATGCGATGGTCTGCGGTATCGCCCCGCTGACGGCCGTGACGGTCTACAGCGTGGCCGGCGTCTCAGGCCTCGGCGGCCGCCTGCTGCTGGGCGCGCTGGCCGATCGCAGCGGCGCAAAGCCCGTGCTGGTCGGCGGGCTGCTCGTGCAAGCCATGTGCATCGCGACCTATCTCGCGGTGGCGCAGCTCGGCGAGTTCTACGCGCTCTCGGTCGTGTTCGGCCTCGCCTATGGCGGCGTGATGCCGCTCTATGCGGTGCTGGTCCGCGAATTCTTTGGCGCACGCATCATGGGCACGGTGTTCGGCGCGGTGTCGGCCTTTGCCAGCCTCGGCATGGCACTGGGGCCATGGGCCGGCGGGCTCGTGTTCGACAATTTCCAGCGCTACACGTGGCTGCACGCCGGCTCGTTCACGATCGGGCTCGCAGCGGTCGCGGTGGCACTGAGCTTTCCGACCAGACGCCGGCCATCGCTCGACTTTGGCCGCGCTGCGGCCTGACGAGGTCGCGCATGAACAGATCGCAGGCCTTCGATCTCGTCGAACGTGCCCGGGCGATCGCGCCGCTCATCGCGCGTGAAGCCGACGAGATCGAGCAGTCGCGGCGGCTGACGCCTGCCGTGGTCGCCGCACTGATCGAGAACGGGCTCTACCGCGCGCTGCTGCCGCAAAGCCTCGGCGGCACTGAAGCCCCGATTGATATCTTCATGCAAATGCTGGAGGAGATCGCGACGGCGGACGCCTCGACCGCCTGGTGTCTCGGCCAGTGCGGCGTCTGCGCGATGATCGCCGCCTGGCTCGATCATGATACTGCGCAGGAGATCTTCAATACGCCGCCCGGCATCCTTGCCTGGGGCGCGATCGGGCATGAGGCGCGCATCGTGGACGGCGGCTATCGCGTCACGGCGCGCTGGGACTTTGCCTCCGGCTCGCGGCAGGCGAGCTGGCTGGGGGCGCATGTCCGTATCGTTAATGCCGACGGCACGCCGCGGAAAAATGCCGATAGCTCGCCGGAGGTGCGCACCATTCTGTTTCCGGTCGCGAGCGCCGTGCTGCACGACGTCTGGCAGGCGATCGGGCTCGCCGGCACCGGCACCGACTCCTACGAGGTCACCGATCTCTTCATCCCCGAGCGTTTCACGGCGTTCCGCGACGTGCCGTCCGCGCTGCGCGAACAGGGTCCTCTCTACAGAATCGGCACCGGCTCGACCTTCAGCCTCGGCTTTGCGGCAGTCTCGCTCGGCGTGGCGCGCGCCACGCTGGATGCGGCCATCGCGTTGGCGCGTGGAAAACACCAGTCACTCGCGGTCAGCGCCATGCGCGATAACGGGGCGGTCCAGGGACTGATCGGCCGCACCGAGGGCGATCTTCGCGCCGCCCGCGCCTATCTCTACGCCACCGCGCACGCGATGTGGCGCGATCTCAGCGCGACCGGCGAATTCAGTCCGACGCATCGCAGCGCGGTTCGCCTCGCCGCGACCTGGACCATCCACCAATCGGCGAAGGTGGTCGACGCCGCCTATCACATGGCCGGTGCGACGGCTGTGTTCCGCAGCAATCCGTTTGAGCGACGGTTTCGCGACATGCATGCCATCGCGCAGCAGATCCAGGCGCGCGATACGCATTATGAGGATGTCGGAAAGGCGATTCTGGCGGGGCATTGATAGCGTCCTCGTCGTCCGCATCAATGCCGCGCTGTGCGGCGAGGAGGCTGATGATCTCCGCATTCGGCCTTGCCTTGCTGAACAGAAAGCCCTGACCCTCATCGCAGCCCTTGGTGCGGAGACAGCAGAGCTCGGCTTCGGTCTCGACGCCTTCGGCGGTGATGGCGACCCCGAGACCTTGCCGAGGCTGACCATGGAGCGGATGATCGCTGGCGCTTCGTACTGTCCAATCCCTAAGCTGGCTTCCTCTAATCGTGACGATCCGCCATCTCGCTGCGATCCGCCAATTCCGCGCGAGCGCTGTCGGTCGCTGCCCACCACTCACCCAGCGCATCTATCAGCGGCACGAGTGCGTGGCCGGATGGGGTCAGATCATATTCGACGCGCAACGGATATCCCTCGAATTCCGCGCGCTGGACAATGCCGGCGTCCTCAAGCTTGCGAAGCTCCAGGGCCAGCATCTTGTGCGAAATGGTAGGGTTGTCCCGGCGCAGATCGCTGAATCGCTTAGTGCCCTCCTTCAGATAGTAAATCAGAAGCGTGGGCCAGCGGCCGCTGAGCACCTGCATCACTTCCTCGATGGGACAGCGGGAAACGAGATCTTTCATTGAGGGCTCGTGGTTACCAAAAAGTGCGTAATTTACTCGGCGGCACGGCCGAGTAGGGTCTGACTGCGCTGCGCAGCGTGATCATCAGAAGTCACGGAGAACAAAGGCCATGGAACCGATCTTATTGTACGGCTTCCCGTTGGGAAGCTCTATTGGGCTCGTCGCCGCGCTCAAATGGCTGGGGAAACCCTACCGGCTGTGTCGCGTCGATATGCTCGGCGAGATGCGCGAGCCTTCCTACGCCCGCATAAACGCCCGACACGAGACGCCGGTATTGATCACCGCGGAGGGACACGTGCTGACGGAGAGCATGGCGATCGCCGCCTGGCTCGAGGCCCGAGACCCGGAGCGGCGCATCAGCTTCGACCCGCTCTCGCGTGAGGCCGACCGGATGCACCAGTTGATGGCATTCCTAAATACCGGCTTCACGGCCGCATTCAGCCCGTTGTGGTTTGCGATGGAAATGAAGTCGCCCGACCCGGCGGTGCAGTCGGCGTTGCGGACCTGGGGTCGCGAGCGAGTGATTGAGCGCCACGACAAGCTCGAGCAGATGATTGAGGGAAGCACCTTCCTGGTCGGCGACCGCCCGACCTTGGCCGATGCCGCGTTCATCGGCGTAGCCCGCTGGCTCGAATTTCATAAAGTTGCCGACAAGGAACGGTGGCCGAAGATGGCGACTCTGCGCCAGCGGCTGGAAGCCAATCCCGCCGTCATTTATGCGTCCGATCTGGAGAAAGGGGGGACCAACCGTGGAAACGGGGCGCGCGCGGGCGACGTTGAACTCGCGAAGGTCATCGAGCGGTTCGGAAGATAGAATGCCGCGCCGAAGGTCGTCGCGGCGGCATCCGAAGATACAGGTTACGGCGGGCTGAAAGTCTAATTCTTGGCCCTTGAGACGGCGTTGGGCTATAAAAGCCCCAGCATGAGTCCCCGCCGTCTCACCCTCCTCCTGCTTCTGGCTGCGCTTCTGATCGCCGGCACCGCGCTGGCCCAGGACAAGGGCAGCGTCACCCCGAAGCCGCTGCCGCCGCTCGGCAATCCGAACGATCCCACGCTCGCTGCCAAGGAGCTGTTCGCGCGCAAGCTGCTGCCGTCGAAAGGATTGGCGCATGTCTTCGGCTCCTACACCAAGGGCTGCATCGGTGGCGCCATGCAGATGCCGCTCAACGGCGACAATTGGCAGGTGATGCGGCTGTCGCGCAACCGCAACTACGGCCATCCCGATATGATCGCCCTGATCAAGCGGCTCGCGGCCAAGGCGCACAAGGACGCCGGCTGGCCTGGCATTTTGGTCGGCGACATTGCCCAGCCGCGTGGCGGGCCGGCGCTGTCGGGCCATGCCAGCCACCAGATCGGTCTCGATGCCGACATCTGGTTGACGCCGATGCCGGACCGCCGGCTCTCGCGCGAGGAACGCGAGGAGATGTCGGCGGTGATGATGGTGCGTCCCGACCGACTCGATATCGATCCGAAAGTGTTCACACCTGGCCATGTGCTGGTGCTGCGCGACGCGGCGCGGGAGCCGGCGGTGCAGCGCATCTTCGTCAACGCCGCGATCAAGAAGGCGTTGTGCCGCGAGGCCAAGGGCGACCGCGCCTGGCTGTCGAAGATCCGCCCCTGGTGGGGCCACGACTATCACTTCCACATCCGCATGCACTGCCCGGCGGGCGCTGGCGACTGCGAGGGCCAGCCGTCGCAAGCCGAGGACGAAGGCTGCAAGCCTTCCGATCTTGCTTACTGGTTCTCGGATGCGGTGCTGCACCCAAAGCCGCCGCCGGAGCCACCGAAACCGAAGCCGCCGATGACGCTGGCCGAGATGCCGGCCGCATGCAAGGCGGTGCTGCACGCGCCAGATGCGAAGCCGTGACAGGCGCGCGGTAAAAACTCCGTCAGCGGCTGATCCATGACCTCACGAATGCGCTATGGTGCAGCGTTGCGCTGCCGTAAGCGTGCGACACCCGCCGGGACGCGCATCCCGCTCCAGCCCATCCCGTCCGCATGCGCGGCGCTATCGCCGAGCACCAGCCACCGCGAGAACTCCATGCGCATCAGTGCACGCAATCAGATCAAAGGCAATGTCGTCGAGGTCACAAAGGGCGCCACGACCTCGCACATCCGCGTCGACATCGGCGACGGCACGATCGTGACGTCCTCGATCACCAACGAAGCCGTCGACGACCTCGGCATAAGGGCAGGCGGCAAGGTCACCGTTGTGATCAAGGCCTCCGATGTCATGATTGCCGTAGATTGACCATGAAATCGTCTTTCCTCGTGGCCCTGCTGCTGCTTGGCACGGCCCCCGTTCTTGTCGCTGAGGAGCCCAGCGGCTGCGACAAGTTCAAATGGCCGATCGAGCGCGACCGCACGGCGCTCACCGCGCCGGACCGTGCGAAATTCGCATCGGGCAGCGAACAGGCGGCAGTGCCGTCATCCGCCATCACGCTGGGGCTGGTCCCGCCCGCGGACGCAAAATTGCCGACGCCGCCTGAGCGCGCGCCCAAGGACGGCACCTTCGCGGGCTTCACCAGCGTCAAGGCGCCGAAGGCCGGGCTCTACTCGATCAGCCTCTCGGCCGGGGCTTGGGTTGACGTGGTCCAGGACGGGCATGTCCTCAAGCCCGTTGCCTTTAGCGGCGCGACCGATTGCGACGGCATCCGCAAGAGCATGAAATATCAGCTGTCGGCACAGCCCTTCGTGCTCCAGGTCAGCGGCGCCAAGGACAATTCGGTCTCGATCGCGATCCTGCCGGCGCAATAGGCGCCCCCTGGTTAGACAAACGGTCGCCTTTGACCTAAGACGTGTGCCTGCTATCTTTGAGCAGCGATATCCCTGCCGGCCGTAAGCCGCCGTGGGGCTCCGTGGAACAGCGCGTCCGCCCGTCGCATCAGACCCACCCAACGCCAAATTTGCGCGCGTCACCGCGCGCGAGCTCGCACGGAGCGCTATCCATGTTTCGTATTGCCGCACTTGTCACCGCCTTCGGCATCCTCGCGGGCGCGAGCCTGTCGCCCGCTAGTGCCGAGGACAAGACCATCACCGTGTTCGCGGCCGCCTCGATGAAGAACGCACTCGACGAGATCGACGCGACCTACACCGCCAAGACCGGCGTCAAGTTCAGCGTCAGCTATGCTGCGAGCTCGGTGCTCGCGAGGCAGATCGAGCAGGGCGCGCCGGCCGACGTGTTCGTCTCCGCTGACACCGACTGGATGGATTACGCCATCGCCAAGAAAGCCGTCAACGAATCCACCCGGGTCAACCTGCTCGGCAACAGCATCGTGCTGATCGCGCCGAAGGACTCAAAGGTCGATAACGTCACGATCGCGCAAGGCCTCGACCTCGCCAAGCTCGCCGGCGACGGCAGGATCGCGACCGGTGACGTGAAATCCGTGCCGGTCGGCAAATACGCCAAGGCTGCGCTCGAGAAGCTGGGCGCCTGGCGGGCCGCCGAGCCGAAATTCGCCATGGCCGAGAGCGTGCGCGCCGCGCTGACGCTGGTGGCGCGCGGCGAGGCCGTGCTCGGCATCGTCTATGCGACCGACGCCAAGGTCGAGCCGGACGTGAAGATCGTCGGCACCTTCCCGGCCGATTCGCATCCCGCGATCATCTATCCCGTCGCCGCGACCACGACCGCGAAGGGCGAGACCAGCGACTATCTTGCCTTCCTGCGCTCGACGGTCGCCAAGACCATTCTGGAGAAATACGGCTTCAAGTTCCTTATCAGCCCCACCACATGATATCTCCGGCTTGATGTCCGAGATTTCACCCGCGGAATGGACGGCGATCCTGCTTTCGCTCAAGGTCGCCGTCATCGCAACGCTGGTGGCGACGCCGTTCGGCATCGCGCTGGCATGGCTGCTCGCGCGGCGCGATTTCTGGGGCAAGTCGCTGCTCGACGCACTCGTGCATCTGCCGCTGGTGCTGCCGCCCGTGGTCACCGGCTATCTGCTGCTGCTTAGCTTCGGCCGCCGCGGCCTCCTCGGCGGTTTCCTCGCCGACAATCTCGGCATCGTCTTCGCTTTCCGCTGGACCGGCGCTGCGCTCGCCTGCGGCGTGATGTCGTTTCCGCTTCTCGTGCGGCCGATGCGGCTGTCGATCGAGGCGATCGACCGCCGGCTCGAGCAGGCCGCCGAGACGCTTGGCGCGGCGCCGTGGAAGGTGTTCTTCACGGTGACGCTGCCGCTCGCGCTGCCCGGCGTGCTCGCCGGCATGGTGCTCGGCTTCGCCAAGGCGATCGGCGAGTTCGGTGCCACCATCACCTTCGTCTCCAACATTCCCGGTGAGACCCAGACGATCTCGTCTGCGATCTATTCGCTGATCCAGACCCCCGACGGCGACGCCGCGGCGGGACGACTCGTCATCGTCTCGATCGTGCTCGCGCTCGGCGCTCTGATCGCGGCCGAGTGGTTCGCCCGCCGCGCCACCGCGCGGCTGCACGGGAATTGACCATGCTGCGTGTGGATGTCGAAAAACAGCTCGGCGAATTCTCGCTGCACGCGTCCTTCACCGGCGAGGGACGCGTCATCGGGCTGTTCGGCGCCTCGGGCGCCGGCAAGACATCGCTGGTCAACATGATTGCAGGCCTGTTGCGGCCCGACCGCGGCAGCATCGTGATCGACGGCGAAACCGTCGACGACACCGCGGCCGGCATCCATGTGCCGACCTGGCGCCGCCGCGTCGGCTACGTCTTCCAGGATGCGCGGCTGTTTCCGCATCTCAATGTCGCGCAGAATCTCGACTATGGACGGCAGATGAACCGCCTCGCACCCGATCCGGCCCAGCACAAGCGCATCGTCGACCTGCTTGATATCGGCACCCTGCTCGGCCGCCGCCCCGGGAAGCTCTCCGGCGGCGAGCGCCAGCGCGTCGCGCTCGGCCGCGCGCTGCTGTCGAAGCCACGCCTCCTGCTGCTTGACGAGCCGCTCGGCGCGCTCGACGAAGGCCGCAAGCTCGAGATCCTGCCTTATCTGATGCGGCTCCGCGATGAAGCCAACGTGCCGATGGTCTATGTCAGCCACGACGCCGCCGAGCTGCGCCAGCTCGCCACGCAGATCGTGATGCTGAAGCAGGGCCGCGTGACGTCGTTCGGCGGGGTGAAGGTGCTGACATAAAGACGCAGCCGGAAATCCGGCTGCGCGGCCATATCATTCAGAGCTACCAGCCTCGCTCGACGTTGCGCACCTCACCCGTCCTCGCGTCAACGTAGACTTCCATCCAGCGGCCTGCACGATCCCGCCCATCAACCTCCCATTCGTCGCCGAGGAAGTTGGTGTGGGAGACCGTCACGACGCCAAGATCTGTCGCGACGTCGAGCGCGACCTGCATCGAGATCTGATCGCCGGTATCGTAGGCCATCGCCGGTGCGGCAGCGCCGAGCGCGAGGGCTGTTGCGATCGGAAGGATGAACTTTCGCATTGGCATACTCCTGCGGTCCAAGCTGTTACGCGGCTTAGAACGAGCGGCATGGCAGAGTGTTCCGGGTTTCGACGTCACGAAACCGCGCAAATCTTCGGCGGTTGCGGCGATTTGGTGGCGGTTCCTCATCGTGATTGTCCTGGCAAAAGCCAGGACGACACCCAAATCAGACCCCCGCCACCGACGCCCAGACGTCGGCGAGCTTGCGCCGTAGCGCCTGCGCACGCGTCAGCGGCGTCGGGGTCTCGTCCTCTTCCGGCAGGCGCAGGCCAACGACGTTGACGCGGCCGCCGGAGATCGAGCGCGCGACCAGCACAATCGTATCCAGCGCAAGCTCGGCGCCCTCTTTTGGCGCGTGATCGAGATGAACGTCGAAATAATCAGCCAGCGTCAGCTTACTTTCCTCCTTGTCGACCTTCACGCCGTAGATCTCGGCGAGCTCGGCGAGCGTGTGCTCGCCCGAGACCATGAAGTCGCCGAGCAGATGCGGATCGGGCGCCGAGCTCGGCTGCATGTCGACGAAGAAGCGGTCGAGTGCCTCCGCCTTTTCCGGCGGCGCCAGCAGGTAGATGTAATCGCCGGGCGCGATTGGATCGGCCTCCACCGGCGTCAGGATGTTCTCGTTGCGGATGACGAGCGTCGGCTTGGACCAGGATGGAATCAGTCCGCGGCGAAAATACAAGCTCTTCGGCCGCACCGGATAGCCGACCAGTTGCTGTTCGAGCTGGCCCGGCAGATCGAGTTCGACGCGGCGCGGGCCGCGCTCGGCGCGCGGCAGCGCCACGTGCAGCTTGCGCGCGGCGGGCGCCAGCGTCCAGCCTTGCAGCAGCAGCGAGATGATGACGACGACGAAAGCGACGTCGAAATAGAGATAGGCCTTGGACAGGCCGACCAGCATCGGGATCGAGGCCAGGAAGATCGCGACCGCGCCGCGCAGGCCGGTCCAGGCGATGAAGACTTTCTCGCGCCACTTGAAGCGGAACGGCGCAAGGCACACGAACACGGCAAGCGGCCGCGCGACCAGCATCAAGACGAGCGCGACGCCGACGGCCGGCAGCACGCTGGCGCCAAGCCGGCTCGGCGAGACCAAGAGGCCGAGCAGCACGAACATCACGATCTGCGCCAGCCAGGTCGCGGCGTCCAGGAAGGCCACCACCGAATTATGCGCGCGCGTCGGCCGGTTGCCGATAATGATTCCGGCGAGATAGACTGCAAGAAAACCGGAAGCGTGCATGATCTGCG
The DNA here is from genome assembly GCF_023073835.1 of Bradyrhizobium sp. 153. Lineage (NCBI taxonomy): Bacteria > Pseudomonadati > Pseudomonadota > Alphaproteobacteria > Hyphomicrobiales > Nitrobacteraceae > Bradyrhizobium > Bradyrhizobium sp. 153. Next base: position 60,171 of record NZ_JADPKH010000029.1, read on the forward strand.
AGCCGCCGAAGATGACGAGCGCGCCGGTCGTCACGAACGGCGCATGCAGGCCCTGCGGCAGCGCCACCTGGTTGAGCGCGATGACGACCAGGCGTCCACCGATCACGCCGACGACGGCACCCAGCACCGCCTCCTGGACGAACTCCATCAGCACATGGCCGGGCGAGCTCGAGCCGAGCGAGATGTACTCGACCAGCATGAGCGTGAGGAAGATCGCAAACGGATCGTTGGTGCCGGATTCCGCCTCCAGTGTCGCACCGACGCGCGGGCGCAGGCGCAGGCCCTGGGTGTGCACCAGCAGAAAAACCGCGGCGGCGTCGGTCGAGGCGACCACAGCGCCGACCAGCAACGATTCCGACCAGTTGAGATCGAGCGCGTATTTCGCGAATGGCGCGGTGATCAGCGCCGTCAGCAGCACGCCGATGGTCGCCAGCACCACGGAGGGCGCGAGCACGGTGCGGATGCTGGCAAAGCGCGTCCGCAGGCCGCCGTCGAACAGGATCAGGGCGAGCGCCACCGAGCCGACCAGATAGGTGGTGCGGACGTCGTCGAACTGGAGCTGCCCGGGCCCCGAATCGCCGGCGAGCATGCCGATCGCAAGGAAGACAAGCAGCAATGGCGCGCCAAAGCGCAGCGCAAGCAGGCTCGAGAGGATGCCGGCCATGACGAGAACAGCGCCGAGCAATATGGCGAGGCTGACGGAGTCGAGGGAGGCCATCCACCTTCCGGGTAAAAATCGCTGGATTTGCATCCTTATCGTCGGCGGACTCGCGCGCCAACCTATTTTCTCCCGCTCGCGGCAATCTGCCCGCATTTTGCGGCCTTAACGCGCATCACTTCGCGGTGTATCGATGGTCCGGCCGTGCCCTTTGTGGGATTCTGCGGCGCCCTCGAATCAAAATCCTCCCGCCCGCTTCCCGACGAGACCGACCCGATGGACATGGACCTCAAGGACTTCATGGAGTTCGTGCAGACGACCGCGCGCAGCGTCGGGGCGGAAATCTCCTCACCCTGGTTCTACCTGCAATTCGGTCTCATCCTGGCCGCCGCCGGCATGGCCTATGCCGCGGAGGCCGCCATTCGCAGCCGCCTCGACATGACGTCGCTGGCAATGCGCTGGCCGCTGCCGCTCCGGCACTTCGTCCGGGTGATGGTCGCGAGCGCCTCGACGGCGGTTTTCACCCTGCTCGTGATCATTTCGCGCGTGGTGATGTACCACGCGACCTGGCCGAGCCGCAGCTATCTGTTGATGGTCGCGGCCAAGCTCGGACTGGCCTGGCTGGTGATCCGGCTCCTCACTTCGGTGCTGCGCAACGCCTTCATCGTCAAGCTAGTGTCGATCACGGCGTGGTTCATCGCCGCGCTCTCCATCCTCGGCCAGCTCGATGCGACGGTCGAGCTGCTCGATTCCTTCGCGATCGTGCTCGGCGGCCTGCGCCTGACCCCGCTCTTGGCGCTCAAGGCCGGCGCGCTGCTGCTGATCGCGCTCTGGCTGACCAACATCGCGAGCAATTTCGCCGAGAGCCGGATCAATGCGACCACCGATTTGACGCCGTCGGTGCAGGTGCTGCTGGTCAAGATCATCCGCATCGGGCTGCTTGCGGTCGCGATCGTGATCGCGCTCGGGGCGGTCGGGATCGATCTGTCGGCGCTCGCGGTATTCTCCGGCGCGGTCGGTGTCGGCATCGGTATCGGCCTGCAGAAGATCGTGGCCAATTTCATTTCCGGCATCATCCTGCTCGCCGACAAGTCGGTGAAGCCCGGCGACCTCGTCACCATCGGCGACAATACCGGGCGGATCAGCGCGATGAAGACGCGCTATATTTCCGTCGCGGCCGGCGACGGGCGCGAATTCCTGGTGCCGAACGAGGATCTGGTGACGCAGAAAGTCGTGAACTGGACCTATACCGACAAGAACACGCTGGTGAAGATCGCCTTCGGCACCAATTACGACGCCGACCCGCGCCTCGTCTGCAAGCTCGCCGCCGAGACCGCCGCCGCCCATCCGCGCGCGCAGAAGGGCAAGCCGCCGAACAGCATTTTGACCGAGTTCGCCGAGGCCGGCATGAAGTTCTCGCTGACGTTCTGGATCGCGGACCCCGACGGTATGGATAACGTCAAGAGCGACGTGATGCTGGCGCTGTGGGACGCCTTCAAGCGCGAGGGCATCCGGGTTCCCTACCCCGTCCGCGAAATCCGCGTGCGCGGCGCCCTGCCGGTCGAAACGGCCGTAGAAGTCCCGAATTAGGCCCGCTTTCGGGTGCAAACATCACGCTTGGCTTGCATGAAGGCCCGCAATCATTAGATTGGAGCCTGAAATCAAGCCTTTCCGCCGACATTGAGCCCCTTTGGAAGATCGCGCCCGCATGAGTTACGTCGAAGCCACCGAGACCTCCCTGCGCAAGACCGGACAGATCAAGCTGCATGGGCCGAGCGCCTTTGCCGGCATGCGCAAGGCGGGGGCGCTGGTGGCCAAGTGCCTCGACGACCTCACCGATATCGTCGGCCCCGGCGTGCCGACCTCGCGCATCGACGAATTCGTCCGCGACTTCGCCTTCAGCCACAACGCCTATCCGGCGACGCTGATGTACCGCGGCTACCGTTACTCGACCTGCACCTCGCTCAACCACGTGGTCTGCCATGGCATGCCCGGCGACCGCCCGCTGAAGGAAGGCGACATCGTCAACATCGACGTCACCTTCATCGTCGACGGCTGGTACGGCGATTCCAGCCGGATGTATGCGGTCGGCCCGATCGCGCGCAAAGCCGAGCGGCTGATCGAAGTCACCTATGAAGCGATGATGCGCGGCATCGCCGCGGTGAAGCCCGGCGCCACCACCGGCGACATTGGCCACGCCATCCAGAGTTTCGTCGAGCCGCAGGGCATGAGCGTGGTGCGCGATTTCTGCGGGCACGGCCTCGGGCGCATGTTCCACGACGAGCCGAACATCATCCATATCGGCCGGCCCGGCGAGGGCGTCCAGCTCAAGCCCGGCATGTTCTTCACCATCGAGCCGATGATCAATCTCGGCAAGCCGCATGTCAAAATCCTCTCCGACGGCTGGACCGCGGTGACCCGCGACCGCTCGCTGTCGGCGCAGTTCGAGCACTCGGTCGGCGTGACGGCGACGGGCGTCGAGATCTTCACGCTGTCGGAGCGGCATGGCGAGAAGCAGATCGGGTGAGGCTTTGGGCCGCCGGCCTACAATGAACGGCGCTTGCTATCGCAATTGACGGTTGCAAAGCTGCGGTTCCGCGGCAATGCTGGCGGCCGATGCCCGCCAAATCCGACCACGACAAGAGCAAACCTGAGGACGCGCCGCATTATCACGGCCATCGCGAGCGGCTGCGCGAGCGCTTCTACAGCGCCGGCGCGGATGCGCTCAGCGACTACGAGCTGCTGGAGATGGCGCTGTTTGCCGCGCTGCCGCGGCGCGACACCAAGCCACTCGCAAAGACCTTGATAAAGACTTTCGGCTCGTTCGCCGAGGTCGTGCATGCGCCGGTGGCGCGCCTGCGCGAGGTCGAGGGCATCGGCGAATCCGCGATCAACCAGCTCAAGCTGATCGCAGCAGCGGCGCACCGCGTCGCCAAAGGCGACGTCAACAGCCGCAACGCGCTCTCGTCCTGGAACGAGGTGATCGACTATTGCCGCACCAGCATGGCCTTCGCCGACAAGGAGCAATTCCGCCTGCTCTTCCTCGACAAGCGCAACCAGCTCATCGCCGACGAGGTGCAGCAGACCGGCACCATCGACCACACCCCGGTTTATCCCCGCGAGGTGATCAAGCGCGCGCTCGAACTCTCCGCGACCGCGCTGATCCTGGTGCACAACCATCCCTCGGGCGATCCCTCGCCCTCGCAAGCCGATATCCAGATGACGAAAGCGATCATCGACATCGCAAAGCCGCTCGGGATTTCCGTGCACGACCACATCATCGTCGGCAGAAGCGGCCACGCCAGCCTGCGCGGGATGCGCTTGATCTAGCAGGCCGGGACGTCAATTCATGGCTCGACCCAGCGCTGCACCGCTTCGACTGTGTCGGCCGGCGTCGTGTTGAAGCAGATCGCGGCTTCCGGCGCCAGGCGGTGGACGAGGTTGAGCACCTTCTCGAACAGCAGCAGCCGTTCCTTCGGCTCGCGGAGCCCGGCGCCGATCACGATGCAGTCGAAGCGCTCGTCGCGCAGCGCCGCCGTCACGGCAGCCTCCGCAGTCGCATCGAGATCGATCAGACAGCTCGTGACCTCGAAGCCGAGACCGCGCAGCCGCAGGAGCTGGGCCTCGATGTAGCTGCGGACATGTTCGGGCGTGAGCTGCGGGAATGCGCTATAATCCGCATTGCCGGGCTCGATGCCGATCGCGAGGATGCGCTTGGCCATGCGGATCTCCCAACGAAATCGCTCTTTCGTCAACGGGCTGCCCTGCAGCGGGTTCCGCGTTCACACCCGTCGTTCGGCAGCGCGGAAGGCTTGCCTATTGACGCAGCATGATCAAGGGATCGGCGGTATCGGGGACGCGCCGCCACTGCGCGTTGTCGTCGGCCTCGAACTGCCAGGCTTCGCCTGATTTCGACATCAGGAGGATCTGGCCGCGCTCGAGCCGCCATTGCGTCGGGTTGAATTGCGCGATCGCCGCGTCGCATTTCGGCTTGAGGAAGACCTGGAAATTGTCCGCGCCCGCCTCGGTGTTGGTCAGCGTCAGCCCGCACACCGGCTGGCCGTTGCCGCGCACCATCGACCAGTCGCCGATCATCTGGTCCATCGATTTGGCCATCGATCGCGCCGCGGCGAGATCCTGCAGGATGTAGACACCCTCGCCCTGGCGCAGGCCCTCGAAGATGCCGGCCTCGACCTCGGTAAAGTCGATCACGGCTTCACCGGTGGCGTCCTGCAAGCGGACGATGTCGAGGCCCCGGACGTTCCAGGCGACGATGTCCTTGGTGAAGGGCAGCGCGGTCTTGCAGGCCGGCTCCAGCTCCAGCTTAAAACCCTGGCCCTTGGCGTCGCCCTTGAGGGTGACGACGCAGGTCTTGTTGCGCTCGGTTGTCGAGAGCTCCCACTGCCCGGGCATCTGCTTCTTCAGGGTCGCCGCATCCTGCGCGTGCGCAGGATCGATCGCGGCAGCACATGCCGCGATCATCAATGCAACGCCCCGAAGAGCTCTCATCAGCGCCCCCTAAACGGCGTTTCCGCAACCGGTGTCAGCGGCGCCTTGCCGGCGAACCAGGCCTTGAGATTGTCGACGACGAGTTGGTCCATCGCGTTGCGCGTCACCACCGAGGCCGAGCCGATATGCGGCAGCAGCACCACGTTCTGCATGGTCTTGAGCTCGTCCGGCACGTTCGGCTCCGCCGCGAACACGTCGAGGCCGGCGGCGAGGATGGTGCCTGATTTCAGTGCCTGGACCAGCGCCGGCTCGTCGACCACCGAGCCGCGCGCGACGTTGATGAGCACGCCGCGCGGGCCGAGCGCCTTGAGCACCTCGGCGTTGATCATCTTGTCGGTGCTGGCGCCGCCGGGCACGATCACCATCAGCGTGTCCACCGCCTTCGCCATCTCGATCAAATCAGGGTAGTGCTTGTAGGAGACATCCTTGGATGGGTTACGGGAATGGTAGACCACAGGCACCAGCGAGGCATCGAGCCGGCGCGCGATGGCCTGGCCGATCCGTCCCATGCCGACGATGCCGACCTTGCGGTCACGCAGCGAGCCGACGCTGAGCGGATAGTTCTGCGTCTGCCACAGTCCGGAGCGGACGTAGCGATCGGCCTTGATGAACTCGCGCAGCGTGGAGATCAGAAGGCCCATCGCGACATCGGCGACCTCCTCGGTGAGGACATCGGGCGTGTTGGTGACGATGATATTGTGCTCGGCCGCGTATTTGGCGTCGATGTGATCATAGCCGACGCCGAAGCTCGCCACCATTTCCAGCTTCGGCAGCTGCGACAGTGAATCCTTGTCGGCGCGCACGGTGTGATACGTCACGGCGACGCCGCGGATCCTGTCGCGGACCGCCGCCGTCAGCCGCTCGAGGTCACCGCGCGTCTCGGCCTTGTGCACGACGAAATGGTCGGAAAACCCGTTCTCGAGGATCGGCCGCACCGGTCCATAAATCAAAAGATCGATCTTTTCGGACGAAATCGAACCGGCGGTCATCAGTTTTCCTTTCCAAGCGCGCTCTCATGCCAGCGCCGTAAAACGAGGTGCGAAACTAGCGCCAGCACCCCATAGATGACAATCCCGGCGAGCGACAGCAAAAGCAGCGCAGCGAACATGCGGGGTATGTTCAATCGATAGCCTGACTCGGCGATCCTGTAGGCGAGCCCGGAGCCGGCACCGGCCGTTCCCGCTGCAATCTCGGCCACGACCGCGCCGATCAGCGACAGGCCGCCGGCGATGCGCAAGCCGCCGAGGATGTGGGGCAGCGCCGCGGGCAGCTTGAGAAAGCGCAGCGTCTGCGGCTTTGATGCGCCATAGAGCTGGAACAGGCCGGCGAGATTGCGGTCGACCGAATTCAGCCCGAGCGTGGTGTTGGACAGCACCGGGAAAAAGGCAACGATGAAGGCGCAGACCACCACCGCGGTCTGCTGCTCCAGATAGATCAGCAAGAGCGGCGCAATCGCGATGACCGGCGTCACCTGGAGCACGATGGCATAGGGGAACAGCGAATATTCCACCCATTTCGACTGGTTGAACAAGAGCGCCAGCCCGATGCCGCCGATGCTCGCTGCCACAAAACCTTCTAGCGTGGTCAGAAGCGTGGTGGCGAGCGACTGCGACAGCACCGCCCAATCCTTGATCAGCGTCAGAAAGATGACGGAGGGCGCCGGCAGCACGTAGGGCGGAATCTCCTTGATACGGACCACCAGTTCCCAGGCGAGAAGGCCGGCCGCGAACACGAGGACGGGCGGCACGAGGCGCATTGCACGTTGCGCGCCGGACGGCTTTGCGGTGACCGCAGCTTGCACGTTCATAGCGTCGATTGCCCCGCATAGGACGGCGCCAAGGCCGCCGACACCCTGCGGCAATAATCGGAATAGGCGACTGAAGTACGAAACTCCTCGCCCCGCGGCTCGACCGTCTCGATGCGGAGGTCGGCCTGGATGCGGCCGGGCCGCGCCGTCATCACCACCACGCGCTGCGACAGGTAAACGGATTCGAACACCGAATGGGTGACGAAGATGACCGTCTTGCCGAGGCTGCGCCACAGCGCGAGCAAATCATTGTTGAGGCGGAAGCGCGTGATCTCGTCGAGCGCCGCGAACGGCTCGTCCATCAGCAGGATATCGGGATCGGTGACGAGCGCGCGCGCCAGCGACACCCGCATCTTCATGCCGCCGGAGAGCTCGCGCGGAAAGGCCTCGGCAAAATCGGCAAGGCCGACGCTGGCGAGCGCCGCCTCGGCACGCGCGCACGCCTCGGCCTTCGGAACGCGACCAAGCCTCAGGGGTAGCCGCACGTTCTCGCGCACGCTGGTCCAGGGCATCAGGGTCGGCTCCTGGAACACGAAGCCGATGCCGTGGCCCGGCTGCGGCACGCCTTCGCGGCGCGCCACCCGCACGATTCCGGACGAGGGCGTGCTGAGCCCCGCGATCAGCCGCAGCGCCGTCGACTTGCCGCAACCCGACGGACCCAGCAGCGAGATGAACTCGCCCTTGCGCACGGCGAGGTCGAGCGGGCCGAGGGCCATGACGCCGTTGTCATAGGCTTTCGTCACGCCGCGGAGGCTGACGGCGAGCGCCGTCAGGCTGGCCTCGACGGCGGGCGAGGTTGAGCTCTCTAGCATTGGCCGCAGGCTGTTGTGAGACGCGGTCGGGCCGCGTCCTTCACCTCTCCCCATCGGGGAGAGGTCGGCGCGCAGCGCCGGGTGAGGGGGCTCAGGTCACACCAGGGAGCGTAACCCCTCACCCGCATCGCATCTGACGATGCGATGCGACCTCTCCCTTCGGGAGAGGTGTAGGACACCGAGCCGCCTGCGCCAGATCTCAACATGCGTTACGGCTTGCTCGGGCGCAGCTCGACGCCGACGCCCTTGTTGACGAAGCGCAGCGTATAGGATTTGCGGAAGTCGAGATCGGGCTTCACCACGCCCGCCTTCACCATCTTGTTGAAGAAGGAAGCGTAGCGCTCGTCGCTCATGGCGCCGATGCCGTTCTTCAGGCTGTCGCCGGAATCGACGATGCCGTGCTCTTTCATCTTGGCGACGGAGTAGGCGAGCAGATCATCGGTCATCTCGGGATTGAGCTTCTTGATCATGGCATTTCCAGCGGAATTGTCGCGGTAGATGTAATTGTACCAGCCGATCATGGAGGCATCGACGAAGCGCTGCACCAGATCCGGCTTCTTCTCGACCACGTCGCGGCGGGTTTCGATCAGGGTCGAATAGGTATTGAAGCCGTAATCGGCGAGCAGCAGTACGTTGGGCTTGAAGCCGGCCGCCTTCTCGACTGCGAAGGGCTCGGATGTCACGTAGCCCTGCATGGCGCTCTTGGGGTTGGCGATGAAGGGCTGAGGATTGAAATTATAGGGGCGGACGTTCTTCTCGCTGAATCCATATTCGGACTTCAGCCACTGGAAGTAGCTGGTCATGCCCTCCTTGGAGACGAACAGCGTCAGCGGCTTGAGATCCTCAATCTTGGCGACCTTGGCATCGGGCTGCGTCAGCATCACCTGCGGATCTTTCTGGAAGATCGCGGCGATGGTGATGACGGGAACGTCGTTGGCGACCGCATCGAACGACATCAGCGTGTTCGCGGCCATGAAGAAATCGATCTTGCCGGCGATCAGCAGCATCCGATTGTTCTCGTTGGGCCCGCCGGGGACGATGGTGACGTCGAGCCCGTAACGCTTGTAGGTGCCGTCGGCGACCGCCTGGAAGAAGCCGCCATGCTCGGCCTCGGCGACCCAATTGGTGCCGAAGGTGACCTTGTCGAGCGTTTCGGCCCCCACCGGGACGCTTCCGATCAAAGCGGCCATCAAGCCCGCCGTTAACGCTCGCCGCAGATGAGAAGGGCTCATGAAGGGACTCCGTCGATCGTTGCTGGCCCAATCGCGTCTGGCTCATGTGAACGCAACGCGATAAAACCGCATGAAGTTCGGGGACGCGAGCCGTCCGGGCCCGCGTCCCCTCATACCCCAAATTACGTGACAAATTCGGGCAAAGAAACCTCCAAGGAAAGTTCAATGATGCCGTCCCGCGACTGGACCGAGATCCGCTGGGCCGATGTTGCCCCGGCCGAGGCCTCGCGTTGGATTGCGGTGCTGCCGCTGGCGGCGACCGAGCAGCATGGCCCGCATCTGCCGCTCGAAACCGACGTGCTGATTGCGGATGCCTATCTCGCGCGCGTGCGCGAGCTGCTGCCCGAAACTGTTCCGGCCAGTTTCCTGCCCGTTGAACCAGTCGGCATCTCCACCGAGCATATCGACTATCCGGGCACGCAGACGCTGCCGACCGACGTTGCGCTGAAGCGATGGACAGGCATCGGCGAAGACGTCGCCCGACGCGGGTTAAGGAAGCTCGTCATCATCACCAGCCATGGCGGCAACAGCGCGGCGATGATGCTGGTGGCGCAGGATCTTCGCGCGCACCAGAAACTGTTCGTGGTGACGACGTCGTGGTCGCGGCTGTCGGGCGCCGACAAACTGTTCTCGGCGGACGAAGTTCGCCACGGCATTCATGGCGGTGCGATCGAGACCTCGATCATGCTGGCGCGCTACCCCGATCAGGTGCGCAAAGATGCGATCGCGGATTTTCCCGCGAGCAGCATCGCGATCGAGCAGCAATATCGCTGGCTGTCGACGCAGCGCCCCGCGCCGTTCGCCTGGCAGGCGCAGGATCTCAACGCCAGTGGCGCAGTCGGCAATGCGACTTTGGCCGTTGCAGAAAAGGGCGAACGCCTGATCGATCAGGGCGCGACGGCCTTTTGCAAGCTGCTGATTGAAGTCGATAACTTCGACGTGAACAGGCTCGCCAAGGGGCCCCTCGGCTAGATCCCATGCTCCTGGAATTGTTCAGGAAAGCACAGGGCTCCGCGACCGCATCTGCCGGCTTCGAACCGGACGCGCGCAGCCTCCGTCCAATTGGGCACGCGGGCCACAACGGACCGCCTCAACCCCGGATGGAGTTTCACATGTCGATCAAGACCAGGATTGCCGCTGTCGCTCTCGCTGCCCTCGCCGTGACAGGCGGCATCGTGTCCACCGCCTCGCAGGCCGAAGCCAAGCCGCTTGGCTGGGGCTGGGGTGTGGGCGCCGGCACCGCCACTGCCGCCGTCGTCGGCTCCGCAATCGCCGCCAGCAACGATCCCTATTACTACGGCTATCACCGCTGCGGCTGGGTCGCCCAGTACAACGCTTTCGGCCAGTACGTCGGCCGCGTTCGTACCTGCTACTGACTTGAGTACCTGAGGCCGATCTCACGTGGATCCTGCGTCCGACACGGGCGCCTCATCCACCCCGTGTCGTGCCCCCGACCCCGCCCGGCTGTCCCCCCGGGCGGGGTCATCTGTTTTCGGGCCGCGACCCTGTTGCAGGCCCGTCACATGAGGGTGCGAACCAACACCTGCGGCAATTGACACCAGTTGCTATTGAGAATTACTCGCAATAAAGTTCGCAACAGGCACAGGTGCTTGGGACGGAATCGCGTCGAATCGAGATCATCTCGCCCGATCGCATGCCAACCAAGACCTGATGACAGGGTCGCCACGAATCGGCAGGGATGCCGCAGCATCGGGACACATTCGCGTTTGGGGGCGTGCGTTTTGACGTTGAGAGGTCACCGTTACCGGTACTTGCGGACGGCCGCGGCGATTGCGACGGGCGTGCTGGCTTTTCCCGCCACAGGCACCGCGGCCGATCTGCCGCTGAAGGCCCCGGCGCTGAGAGCGGTCTATGACTGGACGGGGCTCTATATCGGCGCGCATGCCGGCTATGGCCGAGGTTCGTCGCACTTTGCGCTGAACGACGGGGCTGCAATCAGCGACAGCGGCGTCTTCAGCGGCATGATGGGCGGCGTGCAGGCCGGCTACAATTACCGGCTCAATTCCGGGTGGCTGGTTGGTATCGAAGGCGATTTTTCGTTTCCCAATTACATCACCTCGAACTCGATCGTCTCCTTCCTTTCGACCCCCGCCAACACCGTCACGCAGCAATGGGACTACACCGCGAGCTTGCGTGGCCGCGTCGGCTACACCAGCGGTCCGTGGCTGCTCTACGTCACCGGCGGCTTTGCCTGGATGGGCGAGCGCTATTTCGACGCGCCGGCTTCCAGTGCCGAAATCCCAAAAATCCTGAACACGCGGCCCGGCTGGGTCGCAGGCGCCGGCATCGAATACGGCTTCGCGCCCCATTGGAGTGCGCGGCTCGAATATCTCTACAGCCGCTTCGATGGCGCCAACGTCGCCTTCTCGACGGGGGCCCAATACAGCTCATCGTCGCTGGAGTTCCAGCAGATCAGGCTCGGCCTCAACCGCAAGGTCGATTGGGAGGGCCTGCCGAGCTACGTCCCGAAGAGCTCCCTGACCGACACGGAATCGGATCGCTGGGAGATTCACGGCCAGAGCACCTATCTGCCGCAAGGCTATCCGTCGTTCCCCGCCCTCTACACGGGGCCGAATTCGCTCTCCCCGTCGGCGCAGGCCAAAGCGACCTGGAGCAACAGCCTGTTCCTGAACGCACGGCTCTGGGACGGCGGCGAGGTCTATTACAATCCCGAGCTGCTCCAGGGGTTTGGACTGAACGACACCGTTGGCGCCGCCGGCTTCCCCAACGGCGAAGCGCAGAAGTCGAACTTCCCCTATCCGCATTACAATACCTCGCGCCTATTCGTGCGCCAGACCTTCGGCTTCGGCGGCGAGCAAGAGGAGCTCGCGAGCGGCCAGTTGCAGCTCGGGCAGAAGGTCGACGTGTCCCGCCTCACCTTGCAGGCCGGCAAGTTCGCGGTGGTCGACGTGTTCGACGGCAATGCCTACGCCAAGGACACCCGCAAGGACTTCATGAACTGGTCGCTATGGGCGCCGGGCGCCTTCGACTATTCCGCCGACAAGGTCGGCCTCACCTATGGCGTCACCGCCGAGCTCAACCAGAAGCAATGGGCGTTGCGCGGCGGCTATTTCCTGATGGTCGCAGAGCCCAATTCGAATCATTTCGACACCAAGGTCGCAGAGCGCGGCCAGTACGTGGTCGAGCTCGAGACGCGCTTCTCGCTGTTCGGCCACCCCGGCAAGCTCAGGACCATGGGCTGGCTCGACAGCGCCAACATGGGCAGCTTCCGCGAGACGCTGGACAATCCCGCGCTCAATCTCGACATCGCGCAGACCCGGCGCGGCCGCATCAAGGTCGGCTACGTCGTCAATCTCGAGCAGGCGATCACCGACGACCTCGGACTGTTCGGCCGCTGGAGCTGGAACGACGGCAAGTTCGAGACGATTGCCTTCACCGACATCAACCGCAGCCTGTCCGCCGGCCTTTCGATCAAGGGCACGAGATGGGGCCGGCCCGACGACGTGATCGGCATCGGCGGCGCCGTCAATGCGATCTCGCAGGATTATCGTGACTTCCTGGCCGCCGGTGGCCTCGGCGTGCTCATCGGCGACGGCGCGCTCAACTACCGCAAGGAGCGCATCCTCGAGACGTATTACGCCTACGCGCTGAACAAGAACCTCACCGTCACAGCCGACTACCAGCTCATCGTCAATCCCGCCTACAACGCCGACCGCGGACCGGTGTCGGTGTTTTCGGGACGGCTGCACGGGGAGTTCTGAGTAGCGAGCCAACCGCAAGGCTTCTTGGCGACAGAATGCGCGCCTCGTCCTTCGAGACGCCCGCTGCGCGGGCTCCTCAGGATGAGGCTAAGCTACGCCGGTGCTTGTCGAATTGCGACCGCGCACTCAGTCCTCATCCTGTGAGGAGCGCGCATTGCGCGCGTCCAGCGCGCAGGAACCATCGATCATGCGGTTCCCGCGGCGCCAGATGCGGCGGGATTGTGTCTCGCTGAATACCTATATCAAGGCCTGGGCGCCCAGCACACTCGCTTACCTCGGAACATCAATGCTCTCGATCGAACTCGTCATCGTCGTCGTCCTGATCGTCATCAACGGCCTGCTGTCCATGTCCGAGCTCGCCGTAGTGTCGTCCCGCCCGGCGCGGCTGTCGTTGCTCGCCGCCAAGGGCGTGCGCGGCGCCGAGCGGGCGCTGACGCTTTCGGCCGATCCTGGCAAATTCCTCTCGACGGTGCAGATCGGCATCACGCTGGTCGGCGTGCTTTCCGGCGCATTCTCCGGCGCGACGCTCGGGCAGCGGCTGACGCAATGGCTGCTTGAGCTCGGCATGTCCCCAGGCATTGCCGACATCGTCGGCGTCGGCATCGTCGTCACGCTCATCACCTACGCCACCCTGATCGTCGGCGAACTGGTGCCGAAGCAGGTGGCACTGCGCGACCCCGAAAGCATCGCCGTCAGGGTCGCGCCCGCGATGCACCTGCTGGCGCGGATCTCGCTGCCGCTCGTCTTCCTGCTCGATGTCTCGGGCAAGGTGATCCTCGCGCTGCTCGGTCGCGGCGGCAGAGCCGAGGAAAAGGTCTCGGAGGACGAAATCCATCACCTCGTCAGCGAGGCCGAAAGCGCCGGCGTGCTCGAGCCCGGCGAGAAGGAGATGATCGCCGGCGTGATGCGGCTCGGCGATCGGCCAGTCGGCGCGGTCATGACGCCGCGCACCGAGGTGGACGAGATCGACCTGAACGACGATGTGAAGACCATTCACGAGATCATCGCGAAGAGCCCGCATTCGCGTTTCCCCGTTTCGGACGGCGATCGCGACAAGCCGATCGGGGTGCTCCAGGCCAAGGACCTGCTGATCGCTTATATGAACGAGCGCACGCCGGATCTGCGCGCGCTGGTGCGTGAGGCGCCGGGCATTCCGGCCTCGGCCGATGCCCGCGACGTGCTGACCATCCTGAAAGCTGCGCCGGTTCACGTCGGTTTCGTCTACGACGAATACGGCGCCTTCGAAGGCATGGTGACAGCCGCCGATATCCTCGAGTCGATCGTCGGCGCCTTCCATTCCGAGGAAGGACCGCCCGAGCCGGCCTTTATCAGGCGCGACGACGACTCGCTCCTGATCTCCGGCTGGATGCCGGTTGACGAGTTCGGCGAACTGCTCGGCATCGAGCTGCCGCCGCATCGCTACAACACGGTGGCGGGCCTCGTGCTGCAACAGTTCAGCATGCTGCCCAACGTCGGAGACGCCTTCGATTTCGCCGGCTGGCACATGGAGGTGGTCGATCTCGACGGGCGACGGATCGACAAGATTCTGGCGAGCCGGAGGGGCGAACAGGCGGCGGCGTGAGGGTGCGCCATTGCATGCACCAGCGCGGGACGCCGCACCCACTCGTCCCGGCGCAGGCCAAACGCAAAACCTTCACCCGAACCTCACCCCGATCCGCTTTTCCTTGCGCCAGACCACGGCGCACGATCGATGCGTCCCGTCGGACTGGACGAACAGGGTGAAATGTTCGGGGATGCCGACCGGGCTGGTGACGTCGAGGGCTGCGCCGGTATCGGACAGATTGCGGATGGTGCAGTCGATCGCGCCGCCGCCGAACTCGATCGTCCCGGCCTTCAGCACGCGATGTCTCGCCTTGTCGCGCCGTTCGTCCATGGGCACAATTTACACCCAAAGTTGAACCAAGAGTTAAACGCGGTCCAGCTCGCGATGATTTTACGCGCCGGGACCGGCGTCCTTGCGGGGCGGCGCGACGCTCACTGCGCGGGCTGGAACGTCTCGGAGCGCGCCATCCGCCAGGCGTCGCGAAACCGAGGATCTTCCGTGCCTTCGAGCAGCTCGCCCGGGCGCAGCGCCGGATAGAGCTGTGCGAAGGATTGCACCTGGGTTGTCGCCGTCCGCTGGCTGAAGTGGATCGGACGCAGCTGCTGCGGATGTTCGAGGCCGGCAGCGGCGATCAGCTCGGTCAGCGAGTGCAGCGTCGCATGGTGGTAATTGTGCACGCGGTCGATCTTGAGCGGCACGTAGAGCGCGCGCGCGCGCGTCGGGTCCTGCGTCGCGACGCCGGTCGGGCAGCGGTCGGTGTGGCAGCTCAGCGACTGGATGCAGCCCAGCGAGAACATGAAGCCGCGCGCCGAATTGCACCAGTCGGCGCCAATCGCCATGGCGCGCGCCATGTCGAAGGCGGTGGCGATCTTGCCGGACGCGCCGATCTTGATACGGTCGCGCGCATTGATGCCGACCAGCGCATTGTGGACGAAATTGACGCCCTCGCGCATCGGCATGCCCAGGTGATCCATGAATTCCAGCGGCGCCGCGCCGGTGCCGCCCTCATTGCCGTCGACGACGATGAAATCAGGATAGATGCCGGTCTCTATCATCGCCTTGCAGATCGCCAGGAACTCCCAGGGATGGCCGATGCACAGCTTGAAGCCGGCCGGTTTGCCGCCGGACAGGCGGCGCATCTCGGCGATGAACTGCATCATGCCAACCGGCGTGGAGAAGGCGCGGTGCGAGGCCGGCGAAATGCAATCCTCGCCCATCGCGACACCGCGGATCTTGGAAATCTCTTCCGAGACCTTTGCGGCCGGCAGCACGCCGCCATGGCCGGGCTTGGCGCCCTGGCTGATCTTGAGCTCAACCATCTTGATCTGGTCCTCGCCGGCGACGCGCGCGAACGCCTCAGGGTCGAAGCTGCCGTCGAGATGACGGCAGCCGAAATAGCCGGAGCCGATCTCCCAGATGATGTCGCCGCCCATCTCGCGGTGATAGGGGCTGACGCCGCCCTCGCCGGTGTCATGCGCGAAACCGCCCTTCTTCGCGCCGGCATTGAGCGCACGCACCGCGTTCGGGCTGAGCGCGCCGAAGCTCATCGCCGAGATATTGAACACCGAGGCCGAATAGGGTTTTGCGCAATCCGGTCCGCCAATGACGACCCGGAATTTTTCCTCGGCATGCGCCTTCGGCGAGACCGAGTGATGCATCCACTCGTAACCCTCGCGATAGACGTCCTCCTGGGTGCCGAACGGACGCTTGTCGAGCTCCATCTTGGCGCGCTGATAGACCACCGCGCGGGTATCGCGCGAGAACGGCATGCCGTCCTTCTCGCTCTCGAAGAAATATTGCCGCATCTCGGGGCGGATTTCTTCCAGGAGGAAGCGGATGTGCGCGGAGATCGGATAGTTGCGCAGCACCGCGTGACTCTTCTGCAAGAGATCGCGGACGCCGAGCAGGGTCAGCGCGCCGAAGATCAGGATCGGGACCAGCAGGATGTCGAAGATCTTGCGGTCGACGATACCGATGGCGATCAGCAGCGCGGTGACGACCGCGCAGATCGTCAGCACGATGAAGCGCGGGGAGAACGGAAGCAGCAGGGTTTCCATGACCCCCTCTTCCGCCAGGGGCAGGCGTTTGGGAGCTTCGTGCGTCTTGTTGTCCTCGGCCACGATCCGATCCCCTCGCCAGCATGAGGCGATACGATACGCCTGTGCCTGTCATACGGATATGACGCGGCCCTTGTTTCAGGCTAGCGAATTCGGCTGAGACAAATCAATCAGCCCGATGGGCGGGCTTTTGCAGTGCAGCAGAAGGGGAAAGGGACGCGGCTAAGCGGGCAAAGGCGCCTCACCCGCCGCTGTCCTCCTGGCGAAAGCCAGGGCAAAGCCAGCAACACCCCTAAGCGGGGGTTGTTGCGAAGACTGGCAACGACCAGCCTTCGCCAAACTTCACGGTGGGTACCGGTCTTGGCCTTCGCCAGAACGACACCGAGACGACACAGAGCGAGGGCTTAGCGCTCGACGAACGCCTTTTCGATCACGAAATGGCCAGGCTTGTTGCCGGAGCCTTCGACGAAGTCGCGGCCTTCGAACATCAGCTTCAGCTCTTCGAGCATCGCCGGGCTGCCGCACATCATGATGCGGTCGGTTGCGATGTCGAGCGGGCTTTGACCGATGTCGTTGAAGATCTGCTCGGAGTTGATGAGGTCGGTGATGCGGCCGCGGTTGCGGAACGGCTCGCGGGTCACGGTCGGGTAGTAGACGAGCTTGTCCGCGAGCAGTTCGCCGAACACCTCGTCCTCGCGCAAATTCGCGACCAGCTTCTCGCCATAGGCGAGCTCGGAGACCTGGCGGCAGCCATGGACCAGCACGATCGACTCGAACTGGTCATAAACCTCGGGATCCTTGATCAGGCTCGCGAACGGCGCAAGGCCGGTTCCGGTCGACAACAGCATCAGCCGCTTGCCGGGAAGCAGATTGTCGGTGATCAGCGTCCCGGTCGCCTTGCGACCGACCAGAATGGTGTCGCCTTCCTTGATCTTTTGAAGGCGCGAGGTCAGCGGACCGTCCTGAACCTTGATCGAGAAAAACTCGAGCTGTTCCTCGTGATTGGCGCTCGCCATGCTGTAGGCGCGCAGCAGCGGGCGGCCATCAACCTCGAGGCCGATCATGGCGAACTGGCCGTTCTGGAAGCGGAAGCCGGTATCACGCGTGGCGCGGAAGCTGAACAGCGTGTCGGTCCAGTGGTGGACGGAAAGAACCTTTTCTCGGTAAAACGCGCTCATGATTTTCGATCTTCCGAATATTTGCGGTTTTCGGGCAAAAGCATCGCCCTGCCCCTGACGGCGGGGCGAGCACCATTTGCCTGGCGGAGGATTTCGCGTGTGTGATCTACGCCATTGAGACCAATAATCAACCTCGTTTCGGAAGCAATTGGTGCCGACCAAACCGGCATTTGGGCGGAATTGGGCGCATCATTAATGGATTTGCTGCCCCGCGCGCGCGGCGGGCAATTTCTTTTCCCTGGGGGGCTCGATGGCAGCAGTTAATTTCCGTGGCGCTAACGAGAATTTCATTAAGAATAGCTCTGATTTTGACCCCGGTTTGGCGCCGTTTCCCGCATTTTCGCGGCTTTTGGCGACAGGAACGACCGAAACCATGGCGAGCGGCGAGCGGATCTTCATCCAGGCGATCAGGCGCTATTGCGCGGACCATGGCATTGCGGTCGATGTCCATGCCAGCGGCTGGCTGGTTGCGATGCGCCGGGGCAAGACGCGCCGCTTCGCCTTCGGCTACGACATCGGCCTCAACAGCGCCATCGCGCATCGTCTCGCCAACGACAAATCGGCCACCGCCGAGGCGCTGGCGCTGGAGGGCGTGCCGTGCATTCCGCATCAACTGTTCCTCAACCCGAAGCTCGGCCAGAATGTCGTTGGCCCCACCTGGCGAGGTGCAATGCTTGAGCTGCTTCACGGCCATCCGCAAGGCGTGGTGGTGAAGCCGAATGAGGGGACATCGGGGCGCTCGGTGTTCAAGGTGACGACGGAGGCGGAACTGGATCACGCGGTTGGCGAGGTTTTTTCGATGAGTGCCGGCCTCGTGATCTCGCCCTATGTCGCGATCGAGGACGAGGTCCGTGTGGTGCTGCTCGATGATGTACCCCTCGTCGTCTACGGCAAGCAGCGTGGCAGAGATTGGCGACACAATCTTGATGGCGGCGCAAAGCCGGTATTGCTGGAGAGCGGCGAGGTTCGAACGGCTTGCGTGAAGCTCGCGATCGATGCCGCGCGCGCGATCGGCATCGCCTTTGCGTCGATCGACGTGGTGCGCGTCGACGCCGATTGGTGCGTGCTCGAGATCAATTCCGGCGTGATGATGGAGTCGCTGGCGAAGCTGCATCCGGAGTTGGTGCAGGCGACGTACGACGCGGCGCTGGACCGGGTGTTTGCCGGACGTTAGCAGCGGCGGCGCAGGTGCCCACCCTCCCTGGAGGGGGAGGGTCGCTGTGCACGGCGCGAAGCGGAATCCGCAGCGGGGTGGGGTGATCTCTCCACTTCGAACACTGCCCGTGGGGAGAGATTACCCCACCCCCGCTCGCGCTTCGACCATCCCCGTTCAAGGGGAGGGTAAGAGAGAAAGCCGCCTAATTATTCGCGCCCGGCGAATCGTCCATCGCCTTGAAGGCTTCTTCCAGTTGCAGCGAGATCGGTACGTTCAGCCGTTCGCCGGTGGGAAGCCTGGCTGTGAACCATTTGTTGTAGAGCGGGATGAGGTCGCGGTTGGAACCGAGCTTGCGGAAGGCGCGCTCGACCACGGCGGCGAGTTGCGGCTCGCCCTTCCTGAACATGATGCCGTAGGGATCGTAGGACAGATAGTCCCCGACCACGCGAAAATATTCCTGGGCCTTGTGACGCGCAATCAGGCCGTAGAGCAGGATGTCGTCGGTCGCGAACGCATCCGCCTTGCCGTCGTTCACCATCTGAAACGACTGCTCGTGATCCGGCGCGGTCACGATGTTAAGACCGAGCGAGAGCTTCTTGTCGGCTGCCTGGATCGCCTGCTCGTTCGTGGTGCCCTTCGTCACCACGATGGTCTTGCCCTTCAGATCTGTCAGCGACCGGACGTTCGACGCCTTCGGCACCATCAGCTTGGTGCCGGCGACGAACATCAGTGGCGAGAAGGCAACGCGCTTGCCGCGCTCGGCATTGGCGGTGGTCGAGCCGCATTCAAGGTCGATCTTGTTCTGGAGCACGGCCTCGATGCGGTCGTCCGAGGTGACCTTGACGTAATCTATCCTGAGATTGGGATCGTCGACCTCGATGCCGATCTCCTCGACGATGGCTTCGCAGAGCTCGAGGCTGTAGCCGATCGGGCGACCCGCCTGGTCGAGGAAGGAGAACGGCGGCGAGCTCTCGCGATAGCCGAGCCGCACCGCGTGC
Organism: Bradyrhizobium sp. 153; assembly: GCF_023073835.1. Lineage (NCBI taxonomy): Bacteria > Pseudomonadati > Pseudomonadota > Alphaproteobacteria > Hyphomicrobiales > Nitrobacteraceae > Bradyrhizobium > Bradyrhizobium sp. 153. The sequence goes on from NZ_JADPKH010000029.1 coordinate 79,885, forward strand.
GCCTTCTTGATGGCCGACAGCGTCGGGCTGAGCCCTTCGCTGCCGGTCTGGGCGAATGCCGAGCTCACGAACAACGAAGTCGTCAGCAAACATGCCGCGAGCCACAGGCAGAATGAGGTCAGTGACCTCGCCAGGAACTGGCCCATGGTTCGCTCCTACCCATGGCCGGCCATTGCGGGCACTTCACCGGGCACCATATCCTCGGGCACCGCATCACTAGGTCCAAGCTCGTGCTCGGGCCCGAGTTCGCCTTCCCATTTGGCCACGACCGAGGTCGCCAGCGTGTTGCCGATCACGTTGGTGGCGCTGCGGCCCATATCCAGGAAGGTGTCGATGCCCATGATCATCAAGAGGCCTGCCTCGGGGATGTTGAACTGCGCCAGCGTCGAGGCGATCACGACGAGCGAGGCGCGCGGCACGCCGGCGACGCCCTTGGAGGTGATCATCAGCGTCGCCAGCATGGCGAGCTGGGTGCCGAGCGGCATGTCGATGTGGTAGCTCTGCGCGATGAAGACGCTGGCGAAGGTGCAGTACATCATCGTGCCGTCGAGGTTGAACGAATAGCCGAGCGGCAGCACGAAGCTCGAGATCCGCGACGAGGCGCCGAAGCGGTTGAGGCCCTCCAGCGTCTTCGGATAGGCCGCTTCCGAGCTCGCGGTCGAGAAGGCGATCATCAGGGGCTCGCGGATCAGCTTCAGCAGATGGCCGTAGCGTGGCCCGATCACAATGAAGCCGACGATGACCAGGATGGTCCACAGGATCGCCAGCGAGAGATAGAAGCCGCCCATGAAGACGACGAGCTTCCAGAGCACCAAGAGGCCGTTCTTGGCGACCGTCGCGGTGATGGCGGCCCATACCGCGAGTGGCGCGAACAACATCACGTAGCTCGTCACCTTTAGCATGATGTGGCCGATGTCGTCGATCAGCGCCAGGATCGGCTTAGAGCGCTCGGGCATCGCGCCCATCGCCACCGAGAAGAACACGGCGAAGATCACGATCTGGAGGATTTCGTTCTGCGCCATCGCGTCCGCGATCGAGGTCGGGATCAAATGGGTCAAGAATTTCTCGATTGAGAAGGCGGAAACCGGCAGGCCTGTCGATTGGCCCGCCGCGGGCAGCGTGCCGGGGAAGTTCGCGCCGGGCTGAAGCAAATTCACCATGATGAGGCCGAGCAGCAGCGACACGAAGGAGGCGCTGACGAACCAGCCCATGGTCTTGGCGAAGATGCGGCCGAGCTTGGAGCCGGAGCCCATATGGGCGATGCCGCCGACCAGGGTCGCGAACACCAGCGGCGCGATGATCATCTTGATCAGGCGCAGGAACATCATGGCGATCAGGTTGATGGACGAGGCCCAGTCGGCGCGCGTGTCGGGCAGGAAATTGTAGATCGCCGAGCCCATGACAATGCCCAGCACCATCGCGGCCAGAATGTATTGCGTGAACCTGTTGGACATCGCTTACCCCCACGTACACCGGCGCTTCATGATGTCGCAGATATCACAGCGACGCAACACGCTTTGCGTGTGCTCGTGTTGGCCGGATGTTCTCGTTGTGAAATGGAACGCCGCGATCTAGCTTTCATGCAGCGCACAACAAATGCGGCTTGCACGTTTTCTTGGCTGCCGCTGCATCAATAAAACGATCGGAGAGGGGAACGCCATGAGCGGCAACATCAATCGCCAGATTCTCCTGGTGGAAAAGCCCAGCGGCAAGCTCGGGCCCGAGCATTTCAAGATGGTGGAGAACGCAGTGCCGGAGCCGAAGGACGGCGAGGCCCTGCTGCGCGTGCGATACATCTCGCTCGACGCCGCCAACCGCGCCTGGATGCACGGCGCGACCTATCGCTCCGCCGTCGAAGCCAACAGCGTGATGGCCGGCGGCGCCATTGCCGAGGTTGTCAGCTCGAAGGCGCCGGAGCTGGCGGCGGGCGACATCGTGTTCGGTGACACCGGCTGGCAGGAATATGCCGCGGTGCCGGCGAAGCATCTCACCAAGATGCCGAAACTCGAGCCGATGACGCATCTGCTCAGCGTGTTCGGCATCGCCGGCCTGACCGCCTATTTCGGCCTGCTGGAGATCGGAAAGCCCAAGGAGGGCGAGACGGTCGTGGTCTCCGCGGCCGCGGGCTCGGTCGGCTCACTCGTCGGACAGATCGCCAAGATCAAAGGATGCCTCGTGATCGGCATCGCCGGCGGCGCCGACAAATGCAATTGGCTGACCTCCGAGCTCGGCTTTGATGCGGCCGTGGACTACAAGGACGGCGCGGTGTTCAAGGCGCTGCGCGCAGCTGCAGCCAAGGGCATCGACGTCTATTTCGACAATGTCGGCGGCGACATTCTGGAAGCCTGCCTGCCGCAGATGAACAATTACGGCCGCATCGCCTGCTGCGGTGCGGTCTCGCAATATGACGGCGCGCCCGCCGCACACGGCCGCGCGGCGTGCCCGGCTTGATCGTGGTGAAGCGGCTCGTCATGCAGGGCTTCATCGTGATGGACTACATGAAGGACAGCCAGCGCGCACTGGCAGACCTCCAAGCGTGGGTCAAATCGGGCAAGCTGAAGGTGCAAGAGGACATTATCGATGGCCTCGAGAACACTCCGCACGCGCTGATTGGATTGCTGGCGGGCGAGAACCGCGGCAAGCGCATGATAAGGCTCTGAGACGCCGCCACGGCGCAATTGCACCAGCATAATTGACTTGCAGGAGAGATCAAAGCGGCGAATGATGCCACGCGCGAGGCATCATTCGCGACGATTGCGATTGCATTACATTTTAAGAGTCGTCGGCGTGACCGACAGGGCAGGAAATCAGCCAGATGTTCAACACGTTGAAACATGCATCAACGCGCAAGGTGTTGCTGACGGCAGCGTTCTTCGCAACTGCAACAGGCGCGTTGGCGCAAACGCCGACCGAGGCGCAGAAGAGCGCCATCCGCTCGGCATGCCGCTCGGACTTCATGGCGCATTGCTCGAGCGTGACGCCCGGCGGCGTGGAAGCGTATCAATGTCTGGCAAAGAACATGTCCAGCCTGTCATCGGGATGCCAGATCGCGGTCCGCGCGGTAGAGCCTGCTTCGGCTCCGAAGACCGAAGCTGCGCCCGCTGCGCCGAAGACCGAGGCTGCGCCCAAGGCAGCAGCGGCGCCTGCCGCGCCGAAGGCTGACTCCGCTCCCGCTGCAAAGCCGGCCGCCGCGCCGGCGCCGAAGGCTGCTGCCGCCACGCAGCCGAGCAGCGCGCAGGTTGCGGCGGTCAGGAGCGCGTGCCGCGCCGATTATCCTAAGGTGTGCGCCAGCGTGCCGCCGGGCGGCGCCCCCGCGCTCGAATGCCTGGAGAAGAACAAGGCCAAGGTCTCGCCGGCCTGCCAGAGCGCGTTGAGTGCGGCGTCCGGCGGTGGCGCGGCTGCAACGGCAGCGCCCGCGGGTGCAGCTCCCGCGGCAGCAGCGCCGGCGGCCGCGCCAGCGGCGATCGCTTTGCGCCCGCTGCGGCCGCGCGAAGAACTGTTCATCGCAAGGTCGGCCTGCGGCGCCGACATCCGCACGCTCTGCGCCGGCGTCGCGCCCGGCGGCGGCCGCATCATTCAATGCATCTCCAGCAATGCCGCCTCGCTATCGCCCGCGTGCAAGGACGTGCTCGCCCCGTTCGCAGTGCGATGAGGCGGCGCACGATCGCGCGCCAAGGCACAGGGGCAATGATTGGCAGCGTGCGCGAATGAATTCCCGCACGCCTGCAACGACAAGTCTTTTGCAAGGATCCGATTTCGATCACGACCAGACCGGGAGGACAACATGCGTTCATTGCTGCTCGTCGCTTCTGCACTCCTCGCCTTCGCAGCAACCATGACGTTCGAGGCCACCGACGCCAATGCGGTGGTCTGCGCCCGCGGCGTGTATCGCGCCGGCTGCGCCGGGCCGAACGCGGCGGTCGTGGTCCGCAAGCCGGTTCCGGCCGTCCGCTGCACCAGGGTGCTGGTGAACGGGGTCTACGTGAAGCGCTGCGTCTGACGGTGCGCATGGCCAAGCCCGCGTGGTTTGGCTATGCTTGGGCGCGAAACTGCTTCGGACACGCGCCAAACGCGCGTTCGGGACTGAGCTTCGGCGCGCCTCGTCTTTCATAATTCCGCTGGCGCCGGACGCCGGAGCACATTAGTCTACCCCTAGATAGTGAGTATACTGTCAATTAGGGAGGCAGACGTTGCGGATCGCCGTGATTGGCGGGGGGCCCGGTGGGCTCTACTTCGCCTATCTCTGGAAGAGGCGTCACCCCGAGGATCAAGTCGACCTGTTCGAACAGAACCCGGCCGACGCGACCTGGGGCTTTGGCGTCGTGTTCTCGGACCAGGCTTTGGAATTCCTGCGCGCCGACGACCCCGAAACGGTCGACGCGATCGCGCCGCATATGGAGAGCTGGGAGAACATCACGCTGAACCTGCACGGGGACAGCGTCGCCATCGACGGGGTCGGCTTCTCCTCGATCGGACGGCTCGAGCTGCTCAAGTTCCTGCAGCAGCGCGCGCTCGATGCCGGCGTCACCCCGCGCTTCGACACCCAGATCCATGCGATCGACCAACTGAACGGCCACGATCTCATCGTCGCCGCCGACGGCCTCAACTCGCTGGTGCGCCGGGCCTATGAGGGCGATTTCGGCACCTCGCTGTCCTACTCCTCCAACAAGTTCGTCTGGTACGGCACCTCGAAACGCTTTGACACGCTGTCGCAGACTTTCGTGAAGACCGACCGCGGCGCCTTCAACGCCCATCACTACCGCTACTCGCCGAACATGAGCACCTTCCTGGTCGAATGCGACCACGCGACATGGCAGGCCTACGGCTTCGCCTACAAGGACGTCGAGCAGTCCAAGGGCGTTTGCGAGGAGGTGTTTGCCGACACGCTTGGCGGCCATTGCCTCGTCTCCAACAAATCGGTCTGGCGCAACTTTCCCTGGGTCTGGAACGAGCACTGGTCGTTCAAGAACATCGTGCTGCTCGGCGATGCCCTGCACTCGGCGCATTTCTCGATCGGATCGGGCACGCGGCTCGCGATCGAAGACGCCATCGCGCTGGTCAAGGCGCTGGAATCGGATGCGCATTTGTCGACCGCGCTGCATCGGTACCAGGCCGCGCGCAAGCCGATCGTGCAAAAACTCGTCGATGCCGCGCGCACCAGCGCGTTCTGGTACGAGCACTTCGCCGACCATATGAAGCTGCCCGTGATGGATTTCGCCTATAGCTACATCACCCGGTCCGGCCGTATCGACGATTCCCGGCTGCGGGCGATGTCCCCGGCCTTCATGGCGCGCTACGAGGCGGCCAAGAACGGCGGGGGTGCGGCATGAGCAACGAGATTCGCGACCAGGTGCCCGCGGACAGCCCCGGCGCACGCGAGATCGGCTTTGCCGTTCCGCAAATCTATAACGCCGGCCGCGTGCTGTTCGACAATCTCGACAAGGGGCGCGGCGACAAGCTCGCGCTCATCGGCCCGGCGGGCACGCGGACCTATGCCGAGCTCTGCGCCGAGGCTTGCCGCTGGGGCAACGGGCTTGCCTCGCTCGGCCTCAAGCGCGGCGACCGCGTGCTCTTGTTTCTCGACGACACGCCGACCTATCCCGCCGCCTTCTTCGGCGCGGTGCGCGCCGGCTTCGTGCCGCTCCTGATCAACACGCTGACGCCGCCGGACCTCTTGCAGTTCTATCTTGCCGATTCCGGCGCTGCCGTTGCGGTGGTGGATGCCGAATTCTGCGCGCGCTGCAATGCGGAAGCTTGCAGGGACACGGGTCTGCACACGCTGATCGTCGTCAATGGCGAGGTGCGCGACCACGCCGCGCCTGTTGCGATCGCAGCGGCAAGCTGGCTCATGCAGTTCCCGGCCGAACTCGCGGAAGCCAACACCGATCGCGACGAGATGGCGTTCTGGATGTACTCCTCCGGCTCGACCGGCCGGCCCAAGGGCATCGTGCATCTCCAGCACGATATGGCCTATAGCGAAGCCGCCTTTGCCCGGAGCGTGTTGAAGCTGACGTCTGGCGACATCTGCTTTTCGGTGCCGAAGATATTCTTCGCCTATGGCTTCGGCAATTCCGTCACCTTCCCATTCTCGGCGGGCGCGGCAACGTTGCTGTTGCCAGGCCAGCCGAAGCCCGCATCGATCTTTTCGGCGATCGAGCAATACAAGCCGACGGTGTTCTTCGGCCTGCCGACGCTTTATACATCGCTGACCAAGGCCGAAGACGCGGACAAGACGAATTTCTCGTCGCTGCGTATGGCGCTCTCCGCCGCCGAGGTGCTCTCGGCCGAAGTCTTCAACGGCTGGAAGACGCTCACGGGCCTCGAGATCGTCGAAGGCCTCGGCTCGACCGAGGTGCTGCACATCTATCTCTCCAACCGTCCCGAGCGGAAGAAGCTCGGCGCCGCCGGCCTGCGCGTTCCCGGCTACGAGGTTGCGCTGCGCGACAAGGACGGCTGCGACGTCGCCAACAACGAGGAAGGCATCTTGTGGGTGCGCGGCGATTCCAACACGCCGCTGTACTGGAACCGGCCGGACAAATCCGCCGAGACGATCCGCGAGGGCGGCTGGATCTACACCGGCGATCGCTTCGTGCGCGATGCCGAAGGCTTCCACTTCTTCCGTGGCCGCGCCGACGATCTCATCAAGATCTCCGGCCAGTGGGTCTATCCGCTGGAGGTCGAACTCTGCCTCGCCGACCACCCTGATATTCGCGAATGCGCGGTGTTCGCCGCCGAACTGCCGGACCGGCGCATGACGCTGAAGGCCGTGGTGGTGATGAACAACCGCACCACTGATCAGAGCGAGACGACGCGCAAGCTCCAGGATTATGTGAAGGGTAAGCTATTGCCCTACAAATATCCGCGCGAGGTGATCTTCATCGACGAGCTGCCGAAGACGGGCACGGGGAAGATCGACCGGCAGGCGTTGCTGCGAATGTGAGGCCGAGGATGTGAGGGATACGCTCACGTGACCATACCACGCTGTCATCGCCCGCGAAGGGGGGCGATCCAGTATTCCGAGACAAATGTGATTCAGCCGAGAAGCCGCGGCGTACTGGATCCCCGCCTTCGCGGGGAATGACAGTTGAGATCGAGGCGACAGCGTCGCTACACAACTGGAGTCCGTCACCCGCCCTTCCCCAGATGTTCCAGCGCATCCTCGGCCCGCAGCGGCACGCGTGAGGCTTCGTTGTTGAGATCGACCAGCTGCACCAAGAGCTCCAGCAGCGCCTTGCGGTCGGCGGGTTTCAACGGCTCCAGCATGCGCGCCTGGGCTCGCTCCACGGCGGGGATGATGTCGCGCAGGATCGCGGCGCCTGATTTGGTCAGATAGAGCAGCTTGATCCGCTTGTCCTCGGGCGCCGGCTTGCGCTCGATATAGGCCTTGGCCTGAAGCCGCTCGATCACGCTGCCGAGCGTGGAGCGGTCGAAGGCGATCACCGCCGACAGACGCGTCGCGTCGATGCCGGGATGGGTGTGGACCGCGATCAGCGCCGCATATTGCACCGGCGTCAGGTCGAACGCCTTGCACTCCTCCATGAAGATCGAGACCGCGATCTGCTGCATGCGCCGGAACAGATAGCCTGGCGCGGCATAGACCGCATCCATCGTGATCGGAGGAAGAGGCTTACTCGGCATCGGGCTGCTTCTCCGGCGCGGCATTGGCAAAGGCCGGCATTGCCTTGGCGGCGGCTTCTGCCTGAAGCAGGCGTGGATAGGCCGACACATCGACGCCGAAACGGCGCGCATTGGCGAGCTGCGGCACCAGACAGAGATCGGCCAGCGTCGGCGCGTCTCCGAAGCAGAACGGGCCCGGCTCGTCCCTGATCAGCGCCTCGCAGGCCGACAACCCCTCGCGGTTGACCCAGGCCGCCCAGTCCTGGACCTTCTCCTCGGCAAGGCCGAGCTCGCGCAGCCGCGCCAGCACCTTCAGGTTCTGCACCGGATGTGTGTCGCAGGCGATCGCGAGCGCGAACGCGCGCACCTTGGCTCGGCGCAGCGGGTCCTTCGGCAGCAGCGGCGGATTGGGGTGCGTTTCGTCGAGCCATTCGATGATCGCGACCGATTGGGTCAGCACTTCGCCTGCATCGTCCTCCAGCGCCGGCACCAGGCCTTGCGGATTGATGGCGAGATAGGCGGGCGCGCATTGCTCGCCCTTGCGCAGATGATGCGGCAGATGCTCGGCACCGAGGCGCTTGAGGTTCAGCGCGATCCGCACGCGATAGGCGGCGCTGGAGCGGAAATAGCCGTGCAGCTTCATTGAGACCTCCCTTGGTTCTTGTCGTTCCGGGGCTCGCGGAGCGAGAACCCGGAACCTCGAGATTCCGGGTTCGATGCTGCCGCATCGCCCCGAAATGTACGACCAACATCCCTCACGTTGACGCTACCTATATCGTCAGTATACTGTCAAATCAACAAACGAGCGGGAGCCGCACCATGGAAGCCGTGACCAAGACGCCGGAACGCGAGGCGTTTTACCGGAAGATCGACGGCGAAAATCTCACCGCGCTGTGGACGGTGATGAGCGACTTGATCACGCCGGAGCCGAAGAGCGCCTGCCGGCCTCACTTATGGAAGTTCGACATCATCCGCGACTACATGACGGAAGCCGGCAAGCTGATCACTGCCAAGGAAGCCGAGCGGCGCGTGCTTGTTCTGGAGAACCCGGGCCTGCGCGGCCAGTCCAAGATCACGACCTCGCTCTATGCCGGCGTTCAGATGGTGGTGCCCGGCGACGTCGCGCCCGCGCACCGCCACAGCCAGTCCGCGCTGCGCTTCGTGCTCGAAGGCAAGGGCGCACACACCGCGGTCGACGGCGAGCGCACTGCGATGGAGCCCGGCGACTTCATCATCACGCCGTCGATGACCTGGCACGATCATTCCAACGAGACCAGCGAGCCGATGTTCTGGCTCGACGGCCTCGATATCCCGCTGGTGCAGTTCTTCGATTGCTCCTTTGCGGAAGGCTCAAAGGAGGACCAGCAGAAGATCACAAGACCTGCCGGCGACAGCTTTGCGCGCTACGGCCACAACCTGCTGCCGGTCGACGTAAAGCGGAGCTCGAAGACCTCGCCGATCTTCAGCTATCCCTATGCCTACACCCGCGAAGCGCTGGAGAAAGCCCGCGTGTGTCAGGAATGGGACGCCTGCCACGGCCTGAAGCTGAAGTTCAGCAATCCCGAGACCGGCGATTTCGCAATGCCGACCATCGGCACCTTCATCCAGCTGCTGCCGAAGGCTTTTAAGACCGCGCGTTATCGCTCGACCGATGCCACGGTGTTCTGCCCGATCGAAGGCCGCGGCCGCAGCCGGATTGGGGAAGCGACCTTCGAATGGGGCCCGCGCGATCTGTTCGTGGTGCCGAGCTGGCACTGGGTCACGCACGAGGCGGATGAGGACGCTGTGCTGTTCAGCTTTTCGGACCGGCCGGTGCAGCAGAAGCTGGATCTGTTTCGGGAAGATCGCGGGAACGCGTGAGGGTTGACCCGTCATTCCGGGACGATGCGAAGCATCGAACTATGGTGCGCTCTTGCGCACCTGAGAATCTCGAGATTCCGGGTTCACGCTTCGCGGGCCCCGGAATGACAGCGGTGCTCACCGCCAGTGTAGCAGCCTTGTCTCCAGCCAGCCGATCACCTTCCCCACGGCCAGCCCGAACACCGACAGAATCACCACACCCGCAAGCAGCTGATCCGTCTGCATCAGATTGCCGGCCTGGAGCACGAAGGCCCCGATGCCGTATTGCGCGCCGATCATCTCGGCGCTGACGACGAGCAGCAGCGCGACCGAGGCGGTGATGCGGAAGCCAGCGAGGATCGCGGGCAGCGCGCCAGGCCAGATCACCTTGCGCACGATGGTGGCAAACGGAACGTTGAAGCTCTGCGCCATGCGGATCAGGTTGCGCGGCACCGCGTCGACGCCGCTATAGACCGAGATCGCGGTCGAGAAGAAGACGCCGAGCGCAATGGTCGCGATCTTCGGCTCTTCGCCGATGCCGAGCCAAAGGATCAGGAGCGGCAGCAGCGCGATCTTCGGGATCGGGAACAGCGCCGAGATCAAGGTGATGCCGACGCTGCGCGCGAGCCGCGACAGGCCGATGGCGAACCCGACGGCAACGCCCGCCGCCGTCCCGAGCAACCAGCCGATGCCGATGCGCAGCAGCGAGGCCGAAACGTGCTGCCAGAGCGCGCCAGAGATCGCGAGCTGATAGATCGCACGTACGATCGCCGACGGCGCCGGCAGGAACAGCGGATTGACGAAGCCCGCGGTGCCGGCGGCCTGCCAGATCGCGATGACGAGCGCGAGCGCGATCCAGCCGCCGAAGCGGCTCGACGCAGGCACGAAGCCCGCACCGCGGAAGCGGACGCGTCGAGTCGCTTGGTCCCTCGAAGCGCCTTCCGCCGGCGCACGGTCAAGCATGCTGAACCTCGCGTTCGGCGTCGATCGCCTCGTTGCGGATTAGCGACCAGATCTGGCTTTGCAGCGCCAGCAGCTTTTCCCGCGCAGCGGTTTCGCCGCGCTCTGCACGCGTCATCGGCACGGTCACGACCTCGCGAATGCGGCCGGGCCGCCGCGACAGCACCACGATGCGGTCGGCGAGCCGCGCTGCCTCTTCGAGATTATGGGTAACGTAGACCGCGCCCATGCCGCCGTCGGCGAGCAGGCGAACGAAATCCTCCATCAGCAGTTCGCGGGTTTGCGAATCCAGCGCCGACAGCGGCTCGTCCATCAGCAGGATCGCAGGCTTGACCGCAAGCGCGCGCGAAATGCCGACGCGCTGGCGCATGCCGCCGGAGAGCTGTTTTGGAAAGGTCTTGCGAAATTCAGTCAGGCCGGTGCGGCGCAGCGCGTCCTCGACCAGCGCGCGACGCTGCGTTGCTGAAAGCTGCGTGTGCAGCAACGGGAATTCGACGTTCTCCTCGACCGTCGCCCATGGCAGCAGCGCAAAATCCTGGAACACGAAGGTCAGCGGATTGAGGCTGTCCGCCGGCGGCTGGCCGCGCAGCTCGGGCGCACCCGAGCTCGGCTGCAAGAGGCCGCCGAGGATCGACAGCAGCGTGCTCTTGCCGCAGCCGGAGGGACCGACGATCGCCACGACCTCGCCGGCGCTGACGGTGAACGAGACGTCGTCGAGCACGGCGAGGTCGCCGAAGCGATGAGAGATGTGGTTGGCGATCAGATCCATGCGCGCCCGCCTTCTTCACCGTCCCCTGGAGGGGGAGGGTCGGTTTGCATGCGGCGAAGCGAAATGCAAACCGGGATGGGGTGGCGGTCTATCCACATGGATGCTGACAATGCCTGCTCCCGGACTTTCCGCGAGTACTCGGAGCGAACGACGGACAGACCACCGCCATGGCTCACCCCACCCCGCTCGCTCCGGACGATGCTGCGCATCGCCGGCACGATCGACCCTCCCCCTTCAGGGGAAGGTGGCAGGTTGCCCGTCACGAGAGTCTGCATCGTCAGCATCAATCCGCCTTCACATAGTCCTTCGCGATGATCGCGTTCGCATCAAAGCCCTTGTCGGCAAAACCCTGCTCCTGGAGCCATTTGATCTGGTTGTCGACGTTCTTCACATCCAGCTTGCCGTCGGGGTCAATATAGGCACAGTTGCCAACCACCTGCTCGACCGGGAGGTTGGTATACTTGGCAATGATCTCCAAGAGCGGCTTGGTCTGGTCGTTGACCGGCGCAACACCGTCCTTCATCGCCGCGAGGATGACGTCGTGATATTCGCGATCGGCCTTCGCCAGAGCGGCGAGCAGTTTTGTCACCAGCGCCTTGTTGGTCAGCGTCTTCGGCGAAGCGAACACCGCCCCTAACTGCCAGGGCGTCTCGTCGCCGACCCAGCCCAAAAATTTCGCGCCGCCCTCATCGATCAGCTTTCGCGCCGTCGAGACCGGAAGCAGCGCCGCATCGACGGTCTCGCCCTTTAGCGCAGCCGCAGCATTCGACAGCGATTGCAGCGGCACGATCTTCACGTCCGCGAGCTTGAAGCCATATTTGTCGGCGAGCAGCCCGAGCGAGTAATGAAAGCTCGATCCGACCTGCGTCACCGCCACGCGCTTGCCCGCAAGATCCTTCGGCGTCTTCAGGCCGGCGGCATAGGCGTTGTTGCTGGCGAAATAGCCGATCAGGGGATAGCCGGCCTTCTCGCGGCTCATGCCGCCGATCACCTTCAGCGTCCCCTTGCCGGCGAGATTGTAGAGACCGGCGGTGAAGGCGGTGATGCCGAAATCGACGTCGCCCGATGTGGTGGCGACCGCGATCGGCTGCGCCGCGTCGAAGAACTTCAGCTCGACCTCCAAGCCGGCCTCGCGAAAATAGCCCTTGTCCTGCGCAATGAAGACCGGCGCGGAGGACGACAGACGAAGCACGCCGATCTTCGCCTTCAGCGCGTCTTCGGCCCGGGCCGTGCTCATCGCCGTGATCGCCAAAAGGCCCACCAGCGCGAGCCGCGCCATCCCCATCATCCCATTTCCTCCAGTGCTTCTCTTGGGCATTCTCTTGCAGTCCGCTACAGGCCCTTGGGCACCGTCTGGTCCCGCCCGATGAAGGCGCCCTGCCGTTTCAACGTTTCCTGCAATTTTTCAACGGCGATGTCACGTGGCATCCGGTTTCCGGCCAGCGCCAGGGCGGCAGCGGAACCGGCCGCCTCCCCCATCACGAAACACGCACCGGAGACCCGTGCCGCCGATTGGCCCTCATGGGTCATGGAGGCACAGCGGCCGGCGACCAGGAGATTGTCGACGCCTTCGGGCACCAGCATCCGGTACGGCAGCTCGTTATAGCCGCGCGAGTCCGGGATCGGCGGAAAGGTGAAGACCACGTCGCCGGGCACATGGGCCTCGATCGGCCAGCCATTGACGCCGATCGAATCCTCGAACGAAGCGCAGCCGAGCACGTCCTCGCCGCTGAGCTGGTAGCCGCCGCTAATGCGGCGGGTCTCGCGGATGCCGAGCTGCGGCGGCAGGTCGACGATGTAGGAATTTTCGAAGCCCGGCACAGTGCGCAGGAACTCGAACGCGGCGAGCGCCTGCTTGCGGCCCTCGATCTCGCCGCGGGTGAGGTCGTCGGGCTCGACGCCATTGATGGCGTGGCCGTCCTCGCGCGCGACTTGCGTGAAATTCACCCGCCATTCGATGCCGGACTTTTGCGGCCGCACGATCGCGCTCTTGCGTGGGAATTTGTGCGTGCCGGCGGCAGTGGCCTTCTCCATCAATTGCGGAATGGTTCGCCAGGCCTCCCCTGCCTTCGCAGGATCGATGCCGTTGAGACGCAGCATCATCGAGGGGTACATCGGATGGCCATGCTCGTCGCCGATCTCGAACGGCGCGCCGGCCCACACCGCGAGATCGCCGTCGCCCGAGCAGTCGATGAAGATCTCAGATCGCACCGCCTGCCGGCCCGCCTTGGTCTCGACCATCAGCGCATCGATGCGGCGGTCATCGCCCATCACCACGCCGGCGCCGAGCGCGTGAAAGAGGATGTGCACCTTATGGCTGGCAAGCAGCTCGTCGGCCGCGATCTTGTAGGCGGCGGTGTCATAGGCCTGGGCAAAGACCTTGCCGAGGATCAGGTGCGGCGCATTGAGACCGTTGAGCCGATCGATCCGCGCCAGCAGCTCCGAGGCCATGCCCTGCACCAAGCGGCGATGCTCGCCGTAGACATTGCCGTGCAGGCCGCAGAAATTGGTGACGCCGGCTGCCGTGCCCATGCCGCCGAGAAAGCCGTAGCGCTCGACCAGCAGAGTCTTCCGCCCCGCGCGCGCCGCTGACGCCGCCGCAACGATGCCGGCCGGGCCGCCGCCGAGCACGACGACTTCATATTCGCCATAGAGCGGCACCTGTCGTGCCGGTTCTTCGATCATCGCCCGCATGACGCGTCCCTGTTCACAACTCTCTTGCTTGAGGCCGACTATGGATCAGTGCGCACTGAGCTACAATCCACCAAAAAAGCTCGCGATCGACGAGCGCAGGACACTGGAAACGCTGCGCCGGATGCGGCAGGACGATGATGCCGTCTATCGCAGCATCAACAACATCTGCCGCGGCTGCTGAACGCCTAACCTTTGCCGCCCCGCCAATTCGCCGCCCGCTTCTCGGCAAACGAGGCCAGCCCTTCCGCCGCCTCTGCGCTCTGGCGCTTGACCGAATGCAGGTGCACGAGGCGCGTGTAAGCGGCATCGTCCACCGCCATGCCGCCGAACGAGCTCTCCATCGCGAGCATTTTGGTTTCGGCCATCGCTTCCGGCCCGTTGGCGAGCAACTGCTCGACCACCTTGCTGCCTGCGGCCTCCAGTTCGGCGAGCGGCACCACCTCGTGGACGAGGCCGATGCGGCGGGCGTCCTCGGCGCCAAAGCGCTCGCCGGTCAGCGCGTAGCGGCGGACTTGCCGTACACTCATTGCGTCGCAGAGCTGCGGGATGATGATGGCGGCGGTCAGGCCCCAGCGCACCTCGGTGATCGAGAACAGGGCGTTGTCCGCGGCGATCACGACGTCGCAGGCCGCGATCACGCCGGTGCCGCCACCGAAGCAGCCGCCCTGCACCAGCGCGACCGTCGGAACCGGCAGCGTGTTGAGCCGCTGCACGGCCTCGAAGGTCGCTCGCGAGGCCGCCTCGTTCGCTTGGGTCGATTGCGGTCGCACGCCGTTGATCCATTTGAGGTCGGCGCCGGCTTGGAAATGCTTGCCATTGCCCCGGAGCACGACGACGCGGAGGCTCTGCTTCTTGCCGAGATCGTCCATGGCCGCGAGCACGCTCGCGATCAACGCGCCGTCATAGGCGTTGTTGACCTCGGGACGGTTCAGGGTGACGGTCGCAACGCCGCGCTCGTCGAGGGTCCACAACACTGGATTGGCGGTCATCGGCGATCCTCCGGTCGATTTGTTTGCCGCGCACTATGGCCGAGGCCGCGCGCCCTGATCCATATCTTTCCGGCGTGGGGCGGCCGCGTCCATCGCATGGCGGCTTGTGTCATGCTGGCACCAGGCGGCAAGAGATCAGGACGGGACACAGACATGCGCATCTGCATTTTCGGCGCGGGCGCCGTCGGCAGCCACATTGCGGTACGGCTGGCACGCGCGGGCCATGAGGTCAGTTGCGTGATGCGGGGGGCGCACCTGGAGGCGGCGCGCGCCGGCGGCCTCAAGCTGCGCGTCGGCGATTCCGAGGTCGGCGCCAAGGTGAACGCGTCCGGCGATCCGGCCCAACTCGGGCCGCAGGACGTCGTGATCTCGACGCTGAAAGCAACCGCGCTTCAGGGACTGGTCTCCAGCATCAAGCCGCTGCTGCAAGACGACACCGCGATCGTGTTCGCGCAGAACGGCATTCCCTGGTGGTACGGCATCGGCCTGCCGCCGCGACACCCCACGCCGCCGGACATTTCGTTTCTCGATCCCGGCGGGCGCTTGCGCGCCTGCATCCCGAAGGAACGCATCGTCGGCGGCATCGTCTTCTCGTCCAACGAGGTGATCGCGCCCGGCGTGGTGCAGAACCTCACCCCGGACCGCAACCGCCTCTTGATCGGCGAATGCGACGACCGCAATTCCGAGCGCATCACCAGGCTGCGCGGTGTCTTCAACGATGCCCGGCTGGAATCGCCGCCGGTGGCCGAGATCCGCGAGGCGATCTGGTCAAAGCTCCTGACTAACATGTCGCTGTCGGTGCTGTGCCTGCTCACCGGCCAGACCGCGCGCGGCGTGCGCGACGATCCCGCCTTCACTGAAGTCATTCCGCGCATGCTGAACGAGGCCAACGACATCGCCCAGCACTTCATCCCCGAGGTCAAGCGCGTGACCCGCAGCGGCCCCGCCCCCAATCACAAGCCATCGCTGCTCCAGGATTACGAGCTCGGTCGCGCCATGGAGATCGACGTGCTGGTGAAGGCGCCGGCCGCCTTCGCGCGCGCCGCCGGCCTATCGACGCCTGCCCTCGACCTGATCGCCGCGCTGGCGATCCAGAAGGCGCGCGACAAGGGGCTCTATGCGGCGTGAGCTTCAGGCAAGCCCATCGATCCAAGCCGCCAGCGTGTCGAGCACCTCTGTCAGCGCCTCGTCATTGCTGCGGCCGGACTTTTTCAGGACCGCGAAGGAGTGATCGCCGCCCTCGATCTCATGCAGCGTCGCCTTCGCTCCGAGCCGCGCGACGACCGGCTTGAGATGGCCGAGATCGGCAAGCCCGTCGCGCGTCCCCTGCAGGAACAGCATCGGGATTGCGATGGCGGCGAGATGCTCGGCCCGATCGACCGACGGCTTTTTGTCGGCATGCAGGGGAAAGCCGAGGAAGGCGAGCCCTTTGACGTGAGGCAATGGGGCCTTGGACTGCGCCTGCGAGGTCATGCGCCCGCCGAACGACTTCCCGCCGGCCACGAGCTTCAATCCCGGGCACAGCCGCGCCGCCTCCACGGCCGCCGCGCGGATCGCGACGTGGGCGACCGCCGGTGGATCGGGACGCCGCTGCTTCTTCTCCATGTACGGGAAATTGAAGCGAAGCGTCGCGATGCCGCGGTCAGCGAGACCTTGTGCGACCTTCTCCATGAACGCATGCCGCATATCGGCGCCTGCGCCGTGCGCCAGCACGTAGCAGGCGCGCGCCTCGGCCGGCTGCGTCAGGATCGCCGAGACTGTGCCGATGCGCTCGATGTCGAGCTTGAGCTCTTGAGTTTTGGCAGCCAAAATCAGACACCCTGATGCATTTCCGGCCGCCTTGGTAGCGTCACTGGCGCAGCCTGAAAACACAATAATTGCCGCGCCCTGCCGGCCTACCAAGCCGGACAGCCGCATTAACCGAGGTAACCATGTCCTACCGCTCCTCCTGGATGACCGAAGAGCTCGAAATCTTCCGCGACCAGTTCCGGAAATATCTCGCCAAGGATCTGGCGCCGCACGCGCAAAAATGGCGCGAGCAGAAAATGGTCGACCGCTTCGCCTGGCGCGGGCTCGGCGAGATGGGGGCGCTGCTGGCAAGCGTGCCGGAGGAATATGGCGGGTTGGGCGCCACCTTCGCCTATGACGCGGCGGTGCTGGACGATCTCGAAAGCACGGTGCCGGAGCTGACGACGGGGGTCTCCGTGCACAGCGCCATCGTCGCGCACTATATTCTCAATTACGGCTCGGAGGAGCAGAAGAAGCGCTGGCTGCCGAAGATGGCCTCGGGCGAGATGGTCGGCGCCATCGCCATGACCGAGCCCGGCACGGGCTCGGATCTGCAGGCCGTGAAGACCACGGCGAAGAAGCAGGGCAATTCCTACGTCATCAACGGCCAGAAGACGTTCATCACCAACGGCCAGGCCGCTGATCTCGTCATCGTGGTCGCACGTACCGGCGAGGCGGGCGCGAAAGGCATCTCGCTGATCGTGGTCGAGACGGCGGGCACTGAAGGCTATCGGCGCGGGCGCAACCTCGACAAGATCGGCCTGCACGCCTCCGACACGTCGGAGCTGTTCTTCGACAATGTCACCGTGCCGCCGGACAACCTGCTCGGCAAGGAGGAAGGCCAGGGCTTTGTCCAGCTGATGCAGCAATTGCCGCAGGAGCGCCTCGCGCTCGCGGTCGGCGCCGTCGCCGCGATGGAGCGTGCGATCAAGCTCACCACCGACTACACCAAGGAGCGGAAAGCCTTCGGCAAACCGCTGATGGACTTCCAGAACACCGCGTTCAAGCTCGCCGAGCGCAAGACCGAGGCGATGATCGCGCGCGTCTTCGTCGACTGGTGCATCGAGCGCCTGATCGCAAAAGACCTCGACACGGTCACGGCGTCGATGGCGAAATATTGGTGCTCGGAGAAGCAGGTCGAGACCGCCGACGAATGCCTGCAGCTGTTCGGTGGCTACGGCTACATGCAGGAATACCCGATCTCACGCATCTTCATCGATTCCCGCATCCAGAAGATCTACGGCGGCACCAACGAGATCATGAAGCTGTTGATTGCAAGGTCGCTGTAATCGCGTCCTGCTCAATTCGGATGCCACCAGCGGCCGCCGATAACGACACCGTCGGAGACGATCTTGCGATCGCCGATCAGGTGCTCGCCGACGACGTCCTCGTAATCGAACTGGCCCTGCTTGACCGAGATCAGCGTGGCGTCGCCGACGCTGCCCGGTTTGAGGCTGCCGAGCTCGGGGCGGCGCAGCGCCATCGCCGCATTCACCGTCGAAGCCGCAATCACATCCGGTAGCTCCATGCCCATGCACAGGAATTTCGACATGGTCGTGACCTGGTCATAGGCGGGGCCGTCGATGCACAGCATGTGGATGTCGGACGAGATCGTGTCCGGATAGAAGCCGTTGGCGAGCATCGCGCGCGCGGTCTTGAACGCGAACGAGCCCTTGCCGTGACCGATGTCGAACAGCACGCCGCGCTCGCGTGCATCCAGCACCGCCTTCTTCACCGTGCCCTGCGCGGTCGCGGGCGTGTTGGGGAAGGGGCGGAACGCGTGGGTGAGCACGTCGCCTGGGCGCAGGCGGGCCAGCACCTCCTCATAGCTCGGCGGCGGGTGATCGATATGCGCCATCAGGGGCATGCCGACCTCGTTCGCGACTTGGAGCGCGATGTCGAGCGGCACGGTTCCGGACGTGCCCGAGGAGTGCAGGCCCACACGCACCTTGATGCCGACGATGAGATCGCGATTGGCATCCGCCACCTTGGCCGCGTCGATCGGATTCATCAGCCGCAGCTCCTCGCTCTCGCCGACCATGATCCGGTGCGAGAAGCCGAAGATGCCGGCATGCGAGACGTGCAGATAAGCGAGAATGCGGACCTGGCTCGGCTCGATCACATGCTTGCGAAAGCCTGCGAAATTGCCCGGCCCGGCGCTGCCGGTATCCACCGCCGTGGTGACGCCGGAGAGGCGGCAGAACTCCTCGGCATCGATGCCGAGCGAGGTGCCGCCCCAATAGACATGGGTGTGCAGATCGATCAGCCCCGGCGTCACGATGTAGCGTGACGCGTCACGGACCTCGGTGCCCGGATCGGCCTTGAGCCCGCTGCCGACCGCTGCCACCTTGCCGCCGGCAAAAGCGACATCGGTCACGGCATCGAGCTTCTGGGACGGATCGACCACACGGCCGCCGCGCAGGATCAGGTCGAAAGGCATCGTCGTCTCCGGATAGTGCTGTGAGGTGTGGCGGGCACGTCGGCCGGGCCAGCAAGGAAGGAAGCCGCTCGCTTCTAGCAATTTTTGCGCCGAGCGGCGTGGCAAACCGTAACGGTGCCCTGAAAATGGCGATCCCGGGAAGACTCGAACTTCCGACCTACGGTTTAGGAAACCGCCGCTCTATCCGGCTGAGCTACGGGACCGCGGAACCCGGAGTTGCGGGTTCGGCCCCCTCATAGCAGAGCAGGATGCCGTTCGCCAGCCGCAAGGCGGGTCATCGCCAAGCCGAGCGAGGAGGCTGTACAATCGCGTCTGGGTTGACCCTGCGGAGCAGCTCCCATGATCGAAAGCATCAGCGCTATCACCCTCGGCACGCACGACATGGCGCGCGCCGTTCACTTCTATCATTCGCTGGGGTTCGAGCTCCTCTATGGCGGAAAAGCCGCGGCATTTACCAGCTTTCGCGCCGGGACCGGCTATCTCAACCTGACGGCACAGCCGGACGACAAGCGCTGGTCCTGGTGGGGCCGCGTCATCTTCTATGTCGCCGATGTCGACGCGACTTTTGAGCAGGCGCGCGCCGCCGGATGGCGGCCCTCGACCACGCCGCGCGATGCGGAATGGGGCGAACGTTATTTCCATCTCACCGACCCCGATGGCCATGAGCTCAGCTTCGCGCGGCCGCTCCGCGGAGTTTGAAGAGGCCGGATAGCTAAGCCCTGATATTGTTATCCTTTACCACCTTGCCCCAATAAGCGACCTGCTTGTCGAAGAAGCCCTTGAACGCGGCGCCGTCCTCGAGCAGCAGCGTCATGTGCTGGGTGTCCTTGAGCTGGGCGGCGGTCGCGGGCTCACTCAGGATCTCCTTGGAGGCCGTCGCCATGGCCGAAACGATGTCCGGCGGCGTGCCGGCGGGCGCGAAGATGCCCCACCAGGCGAGCGTCTCGAAGTCCGGAAAGCCCGCCTCGATCGCGGTCTGCGTGTCCGGCAGTGCCGGCAGCCGCTCGCGGCCAAGCTGCAGGATCGGTCGCAGCATGTTGGTGCCGAGCTGGGCTGCGACCAGCGCCGCCGATCCCGCAATCAGATCGACATGGCCCCCGAGCACGTCGTTCATCGCCGGGCCGCCGCCGCGATAGGGTACGTGCATGATCTCGACACCGGCCTTGCTGCCGAGCACGGTCATGGCGAGATGGCCGAGCGTGCCGATGCCGACCGAGGCATATTTCACCGCGCCGGGCGTCGCCTTGCAGGCCGCCACCACGTCCGCGAAACTCTTGTAGGGACGGCCGGCGCCGGCCGCGATGACGTAAGGCGCGGTGCCGATCAGCAGGACCGGCATCAGCTCACGCTCGACATCCACCGGCGGCTTGTCGAGGATGGATGGAATCACCGCATGGGAATCGAACGTCACCAAAAATGTCGAGCCGTCCGCGGGGCTCTTGGCCACCTGCGCCGCTCCGAGCGCGCCAGCGGCGCCCGACTTGTTCTCGACCACGACGATGCGGCCAAGCCTGGTTTGCAGATTGGACTGCAACAGCCGCGCCATCGCGTCGGTCGATCCGCCCGGCGGAAACGGCACCACGAGCGTGATCTTGCTCCCTTGCGCCGCCGCCTGCGCCATTGCGAGGATGGCCGGCGCAGCCAGGAGCGTACGTCGCGTGATCGTCATGGTCCCCTCCCTTTGATCCCCGCGCGCTTTGCTTTTTCTTTTGAGCGCTTCAGGTCGTCCCGAAACCGGATCCCGGTTTCCTGTATTCTGGCCTTGGTGGACTAAAGATGTCCAGCACGCGGGCGCCGTCGGGGCCGGCGCGCATCGTGTGCGGCACGTTGCCGGGTGTGCGCCAGAAATCGCCCTTCTTGACCGGGATTTCCTCATCGCCCTGGACGCGGATGGCGGAGCCGTCGAGCAGCACGCCCCATTGCTCCTCGGGATGATGGTGCAGCGTGCCCTGCGCGTGCGGCGCGAGCGTCACCACCGACAGCATCGCCTGCTCGCCGGAGAAGATGCGCGTGGTCACCCCAGCCGCGAGTTCGCGAAACAGCCCGTCGCTGGGATCATCGATATTGTGGAATTCATTCTTCTGGCTCATGCCATCCTCTCTTGTCGTCGCCTGATCAGGACTTGCCGTAGGAGCCCTGGTAGCGCCCCTCGCGAATCGCCTTCAGCGTCTCCTCCTCGCGCGCGACCTGGACGCGCACCGCCTCCAGCAGAGCCGCGGCGCCCGCGGCGGGAAACGACACCACGCCGTCCTCGTCGCCGACGACGATATCGCCGGGCGCAATCACGCTGCCGCCGATCGTGACCGGCACGTTGATCTCGCCGGGGCCGTTCTTGTAGGGGCCGCGATGGATCACCGCGCGGGCGTAGCAGGGAAAGTCGTCGGCCGCGAACGCCGCAACGTCGCGGATCGCGCCGTCGATGACATAGCCTTCGGCTTTGCGCCATTGCGCGATGTTCTTCATGATCTCGCCGACCAGGGCTCGCGACTCGTCGCCGCCGCCATCGACCACGATGACGTCGCCAGGGCCGACCAGCTCGAGCGCGCGGTGGATGGCGAGATTGTCGCCGGGACGGGTGCGCACCGTGAAGGCCGCTCCCACCAGCTTGCCGCCGCGATGAAAGGGCCTTAACCCCACTGCGCCCGGCAGCCGGGCCAGATTGTCTGAGATCACCGAGGTCGGCGCGTCGCCGAAACCTGCGATGATGCTCGCCGGCGGCTTCGGCACGCTGCTCGCTGCGATGGTGATCGTCATGTCGTCCTTCCGTGTTCTTGTCCGTGTTTTTGTCTTATTCGGCGTGCGCCCGCGCCTTCGCCGGCCAAATCCGGAAGGCGCGCCCCTCCTTCATCCACGCCGCGCGCTCGTCGCGCAACAGGGTGCGGCGGACTTTGCCGGAATCATCGCGCGGCGGCGCGTTGACGATCTCGAAACTCTCCGGGTGCTTGTAGCGGCTGAGCTTGTCCTTCAGGAAATCGGCCACGCCATCAGCGATGGCCTGACCGTCGGCATCGGGCTCCGGCTCGATGATGGCGTGGACGCGCTGGCCCAATTCCGGATCGGGCAATCCCACCACGACGCAGGAACGCACGCCGGGACAGGCGGAGACGGCGGCCTCAACCTCGGCCGGATAGATGTTGGCGCCGCCGCGCAGGATCATGTCGGCAAGACGGTCACCGAGATAGAGATAGCCTTCCGCATCCAGCCGGCCGATATCGCCAAGCGATTCCCAGCCGTCGGCACGGCGCTTCGGCTCGGCGCCGAGATAGTGATAGGTCGCGTCCGTGCCGTCATTGTTGAGGAAATAGATCTCGCCGGTCTCGCCAAGCGCGACATCGTTGCCGTCCTCGCCGATGATGCGAAGCTTCGCCATGTCGCCGATCTTGCCGACCGAACCCTTGTGCGTCAGCCATTCCGTACCGGAGATGATGCAGGCGCCCTGGCGCTCGGTGCCGCCATAGAGCTCCCAGATCCGCTCGGGCCCGAGCCAGGCGATCCAGTTCTCCTTCAGCCAGGGCGGCATCGGAGCAGCCATATGGAAAACCGTCTGAAGACTCGATACATCGTAGGCGTTGCGCACGGTCTCCGGCAGCGCCCAGATCCGGTGCATCATGGTCGGCACGAAATTGACCCATTGCACGCGCTCGCGTTCGATCTGCCGCAGCGTCTCCTCAGCGTCGAACTTGACGAGGCCGGTGAGCTTGCCGCCGGCGAACAGCGCGTAATGCGACACGATGAACGGCGCATTGTGATACAGCGGGCCGGGATTGAGCAGTGAGACCCCGAAGGGGATATTCAGCGGCGGCGCAGCGACGGTGTCGGTCACTGCCGGATGATGGTCGAGGATCACCTTGGGACGGCCGGTCGAGCCGCCTGAGGTCATGGCCTTCCAGTAGCGCGCCACCGGCGGGTCGAGCGGCTCGTCCGAAAAACCTTGCGGCACGAAATCAGCCGGGAGACGGTTCGGCGCGTTCCAATCGGCCTCGCCGCCGACCACCAGCGCCGGCTTGAGGATGTCGAGCACCGCGGCGGCTTCGCCGCGCGGCAGCCGCCACGACAGCGAGGTCGGCGTTGCCCCGCACTTCCACACCGCAAAGGATGTCTCGAAGAACGCGTTGCTGTTGGGTAATCCGATCGCGACGAAGTCACCGGGCTTGACGCCCTTGGCCATGAACGCCCGCGCGCGCCGGTTGGCGCCACGCTCGAGCTCGTCCCATGTCAGCGTCTCCTGCCCATGACGGACGGCGATCGTGCCGTGCGGTTTGCGCTCAGCGTACCAGCGCGGCACGTCGGACAGAGGCAGCAGCATCAGGCGTTTCCACTTCGTCTTTTTGGCGCCGCCTCACGATGAGGCGCTCACAGTGCGAAGTGTAACAGCCAAAGCCAAGCCTTCAAGGCACAAGCCTTCAAGGCATGCGCATCAGCGCTCCGCGCTGCAGCCCGCACTATCGAACAGTGCCGCGAGCCCGCACCGCGAGGTCAGCATCTGGTCGCCGTCATGGCCGACGCCGGGAACGTCCAGATCTTGTGATTGGGCGTGCGGTGGTTGCGCTTGGCCATCGCCTCCGCATAGGCATGTCCGCGGGCGTAGCGCGTGGCGCCTTGCGCCTTCGCCATGCAGCTCTTGTCGAGCGCGCGATGCTCCGGATTGGTTCGAGGGTGCCGAGCAGATAGATCACCTCGCGCTCGACATAGCGCTGTTCGAGCGCGGCCGGCGCCACGTTCGCACCAGGGCGGTTGCGACGATACCTGCCAGCGCTCGCAACGGACATTCTCCTTCGAATTCAGACCAATAAAAGTTTAAGCGCATCACCTGCCGCGCGGCTGTGACTCCCGCGCCACGTCAAGCAAAAAATGTCAGCAGCCCAGCCATGAAATTCCCGGGTTCCATGGGTGACAAGCCGGCGATAAAGAGGCAAAAATCCGGCTCGACTCAGGTGGGGTTGAGTCGTGCAAGGAATGCTCTCGTAAAATGTCGGTCGTAGTTGCATCGCGTCGTGCGGCGCCGCTTCTCGTTACCGCAGCAGGATTATTTCTGCTGACGCTGCCGCATGCCCGGGCGCAATGGTGGAAGCGCGCGCCGGTCGACTTCGAGCAATGCGCTGACGCCGCCGAGAAATCTCCGACCAAGGCTGAGAAGACGGCGGCGCTCGCCGATTGCAACGCCAAGTTCGCTGGCCGCCGCAAGGCAGGCGGCGGCTATTCCTATTACGACTTCCTCCAGGATCGCACCTTCGACATCGCCGGGCCGAATCCGACCCCCGAGGAGCAGAAGAAGATCGACGAAGCCTACACCGCCTATCTCGCCAGTCAGCGCCGCAGCAATGAAGCGGCCCAAGCCACCGCGCGACAGCAGCGCGAGCAGCAGGAACAACAGGTCCAGCAGCTCCAGCAGATCGCACTGCGAACCGAGGTCGAACGCGCACGCGTGCCCGTCCCGGTTGAGCGGCCGAAGGTGCAGCAGACTGTCGGCCCGAAGCCGAAGGGCGCGCCCTGCACCAAGGGCTCGTTCTCCTGCGAGTGGCCGCGCCTGTCGGAAAGCTTGAACGATTTGAAGAAGTTGTTCAATCCAACGCAGAGCAAGCCGGCGAAGAAGGGTTAGCTGGCCGCTCCCAACTCCGCTGTCGTCCCGGACAACCTTAAGCGCAGATCCGAGACCCATCGCCACAGGGAGGAGTTGTCGCACGCAGTCGGCAACCACGAGTCTTCGCCACACCCAATCCTGTGATTATGGGTCGGGGATCGGCGCGCGCTTTGGGCGCGCTTGTCCGGGACGGCGGCGCAGAGCGTGGCGTCAGTTCGCGTGCTTCTTCTTAGTGCGCTTGGGTTTGATTGCGGGCGCCGCTGCCGTTGGCGGAGCGCTCAACGCCTTGCGGCTCTCCTGCAATCGCGCGTCATAGCCCGGAGAGTTCACGACCGTCGGCGGTCTTGCATCAGCGAACGTGGATGCGCCGCAGAGCGCAGCCAGCGCGAGCCCGATCATCAAACAACGCTTCATCGCACTGCTCCTTCGCGCTCACGCTGATCCGCGAATCTGCCGTGGCGTCAGCCCGGGTGAGCCCTTGCCCGCGACTTCGGCTTCCTTGATCAACGCAACAATGCGGCGCATCAGCGGCACGTCGATATTGTTCTGTTCGGCCAGCGCGATGACCGCGCCCTGAAGATAGTCGATCTCGGTCTTGCGCCCTTGCTTCAGGTCCTGCCACATCGAGGAACGCGCCTCGGGGTCGATCTTCATCGTGCGGCCCAGGATCGCATTGAAGATTACATCTGGCAGCCTCAGCAAGGTCGGCGTCCATCCCATTGGGATCGGCGTTGCCGAAACCGGCGCGATGCCGGCGGCCTTCAGCGCGGCGAGGCCCTCGGCCATCTGGTCCGCGAACAGCCTTCGCCAGTCGCGGCTCGCCAATTGAGCGGCGAGCGGCATGTCGGAGAGCGCGCTGAGCGCGTTGTTCAGATTGATGATCAGCTTACCCCATTGCACGCCGGTGATGTCGCGGCTCGCGCGCATGGTGAGCCCCGGAACCGAGAGCGCCGCGGCCGTGTTCTCCGCATCCTCTCCGATATGAATATCGCCGGAGGTCGAACGGTGGAAACGGCCCTCACCCATCGCGATCACGTTGAACGGCACCATGCCGGCGAGCACGCGCCGGCCGCCGAGACGCTCGCCTAGCACCGCGACATTGCCGATGCCGTTCTGAAGCGAGACCACGACGGCGTCGTGCGGCGCATGCTGCCCGATCTGCTCCGCGACATCGGCGGTGTCGGCGCTCTTCACCGTCACCAGCACGATGCCGGCGCTGTGGAAGATCGAAGGGTCCTCCGACAAAGCGAGCTGGCCAGCACCGAGCTTGTTCTCGGAGCCATCGTGGTCCGTCAGCCGCAGGCCGAAGTGTTCGATCTCGCCCTTCACCCGCGGCCGCACCAGCAGCGCGACGCGGCGGCCCGCGGCCGCCAGCATGCCGCCGACGAAACAGCCGATGGCGCCGGCGCCGGCCACCACGATCGGTCGATCCGTAAGCACTGATCTCGCTCCCTGAATGACCGGCCTTCGATAGCAGAGGCGAAGCCGGCTGCCCATCGCGTCGCAGCCGCCTTGTAACCGTCATGACTGCCCCATATGTTCTCGCCCCGGGGGCCTGTCAGCGGCGAGCGCTCGCCGAACGAGACGCCAAAGGGAGAGCACGATGGGTCTACTCGACGTCCTCAACGGCATGCAGAACGGCCCGCGCGGCCCCAGCACGCCCAGCTCCGAGCAATCCTCCGGCGGCATGTCGCCGATGACCATGGCGCTGCTCGGCCTGCTCGCCTGGAAAGCCTTCAAGCATATCACCGCAAACCAATCTGGCACGGCCCCGCAACCGTCGCCGACGCCTGCGCCGCCGCCGGTGAACACCGCAGACAGCGGTGGGCTTGGCGGTCTCGGAGGCTTGCTGAAGGGCGGCCTTGGCGGCCTGCTAGCGGGCGGCGCGGCCGGCACCGTGCTGAGCGGCGGGCTTGGCGATCTCCTCAACCAGCTCCAGCAGAGCGGCCATGGCGACGCCGCAAATTCCTGGGTCGGCAAGGGCGAGAACAAGCCGATTGCACCGGGCGATCTCGCCAGCGCGCTCGGCGCCGACCAGATCGACAGCCTGTCCGCCCAGAGCGGCCTGTCGCGCGAGGAGCTGCTCTCCGGCCTCAGCCAGTATCTGCCGCAGGTGGTCGACCATCTGACGCCGGACGGAAGGCTGCCGACCGAGGACGAGCTCTCGGGCCGCATCTGATTGTCGTCAAAGGGAGGGGAGCACTGTCATGAGCATGGGCGGCCTGTTGTGGATCATCCTCGTCGGCTTCGTTGCCGGCCTCATCGCGCGCTGGCTCGCGCCGGGGCCGAACAATCCGAGCGGCTTCATCCTCACCACCATCCTCGGCATCGCCGGCGCGTTTCTCGCGACCTTCGTCGGCCAGGCCATCGGCCATTACAGCCCCGACCAGGGCGCCGGCTTCATCATGGCCACGATCGGCGCCGTGGTGGTGCTGTTCATCTGGCACCGCCTGGTGGCCAGCGGCGTGATCAAGGGATGATCGCCGCAGGCCGTAGGGGAGCCTGCCGCCTCACACGGCGTCATTGCGAGGAGCTCTTGCGACGAAGCAATCCAGACCGTCGCCGCGGACGCTTTCTGGATTTGCTTCGCTTAGCTCGCAATGACAGGGTCACGTAATCAAATGCATCCCCGCATCCATGCGCACGACCTCGCCGGTCATATTGCTGGAGGCCGGCATCGCGAGGAAGCAGACGAGCTGCGCGATGTCTTCCGCGCTCGAGGCGACCTTGAGCGGCACTTTCGCCACCACGCTGTCGCGCACCTGTTTTGCGCCGGCCTCGCCGCGGCCCTTGGTGAACCAGGGCGTGTCGATATAGCCGGGGCAGACCGTATTGACGCGGATCAGCGGCGCCAGCGCGCGCGACAGCGACAAGGTCATGGTGTTGAGCGCCCCCTTGCTCGCGGCATAGGCGATCGACGAGCCGACGCCGCTGATGCCGGCGACCGAGGACACGTTGACCACCGCCGACGACCGGCCCGAAGCCTTGGCGCCGGCCTCGAGCAGGCTGCGTGCCGCGCGTACCATCTGGAACGATCCGATGGTGTTGACACCATAGACCCGCTGGAAATCTTCCGCCGACAAGCCGTCGAGATCGGCGTGAGCGACGTGCTTGGTGGTGCCGGCATTGTTGACGAGCACGTCGAGCCGGCCCCACCCGGCCGCCGCTGCGACGATCTTGCGGCAATCGTCATCCTTTGAGACGTCGCCCTGCGCGACCAGGACTTCCGCGGCGCCGGCCTTGCGGCAGAGCTCAGCCGTGGCCTCGGCTTCCTTCTGGCTCGAGGAATAGTTGATGACGAGCCGGGCCCCGCTCCGCGCGAGAATTTCCGCGGTTGCAGCACCCAGGCCGGATGCCGACCCCGTCACGACTGCGCACAAGCTGTCCTTTGCCATCCCTGATGTTCCTACCTGATCTGATGTCGGCGTCTTGTTTAGCGAGTTTGCCGCGCCCTGCAAATCGAGCAAACTCCGCTAAGCGGAATTAGCTTGTCGCCCATGCCGGCGCTGCAGGTTGGCCTGCGATCAACGCTTGTCAGGGCCATGGCTTTTTCCGATCATCGGGCGCAAGAAGACACCGCGCGCCCATCCACGGGCGGACGCGCCAATGGCAAAGCACGGGGAACGCTGTGGCGGAGAGTGACAATATCGTCGTCGAGACCGCGGAAAAAATCTTCGCTGATCTCGCCGATCCGCAAACCATCAACAACGACAAGAAGAATTCGTGGCAGGCGCCGCTGTGGCAGGCGCTGAGCGAGGCCGGCCTGCCGCTCTCGTGGGTGCCTGACGACCTCGGCGGCTCCGGCGCCAGCCTTGCCGACGGCTTTGCCCTTCTGAACGCTGCGGGCCGCTTTGCGGTCGCGGTTCCGCTGGCCGAGACCATGCTCGCGGGCTGGCTGCTCGCGCAGGCCAAGATTGCCTCGCCCGAGGGCGAGATGACGGTGCTGCCGGCCTCGCCAAAGGATCACATCACGCTCGATGCCGACGGCGCGCTCTTCGGCCGCGCGCGCGGCGTGCCCTTTGCCAAGGCGGCGAAGCATTTTGCGGTGCTGGCGCGGGGCAAGGACGGCATGTCCATCGCGCTGGTCGATGCGAACAAGTCCCGGATCGAAGCCGGGCTCAATGTCGGCTACGACCACAGCGACACCGTGACGCTCGATAAGGTTCAGCCCGTCACCCTCAAGCCCGCGCCACAAAGCTTTGAGCAGACCACGCTGATGCTGATGGGCGGCGTCGCGCGCAGCCTTCAGATCGCCGGCGCGCTGGAATCCATGCTCGATATCTCCGTTCGCTATTCCAACGAGCGCGTCGCCTTCGAGAAGAAGATCTCGAAATTCCAGGCGGTGCAGCACAATCTCGCACGCCTCGCTGGTGAATCCGCCGCAGCGCTGGCGGCCGCGACCTCTGCCGCCGATGCGATTGCGAACGCCAAGGCGTTCGACGACGAGGTTTATCTCGAAGCCGCCTCCGCAAAAATCCGTTGCGCGGAAGCTGCGGAAAAGGGCGGCGCCATCGCGCACCAGGTCCACGGCGCGATCGGCTTCACCATGGAGCATATCCTGCACCGCTACTCGCTGCGGGCGCTGGCATGGCGCGACGATTTCGGGTCGGAGAGCCATTGGGCCGTCGAGCTCGGCAGGCTCGTTGCAAACCGCGGCGCCGATGAATTGTGGCCGCTCGTGGCTTCGCGCTGATCAGGGGACGACCACAATGACCGCTGCCCTCCGTTTCGATCCGATCCGCCTCCCCGAAAAATGCGAGCAATTGCGCAAGGAAGTGCGCGCCTTCCTCGCCGAAGAAATTGCCGCCGGCACCTTCGATCCGCACAAGCCCAACCGCGAGGACACCGACGCGCCGGAATTTTCGCGCCGGGTCGGCGCCAAGGGCTGGCTCGGCATGACCTGGCCCAAAAAATATGGCGGCCAGGAGCGCTCGTTCCTCGAACGTTACGTCGTGACCGAAGAGATGCGCGTGGCGAATGCGCCGACGCGGCGCTTCTTCGTCGCCGATCGCCAGAGCGGACCGGTGCTGCTGAAATATGCGCCCGAGCACATCAAGATGGAGATCCTGCCGCGCATCTGCCGCGGCGAGATCTGTTTCGCTATCGGCATGAGCGAGCCGAACTCCGGCTCCGACCTGTTCGCGGCAAAGACACGCGCGACCAAGACCGACGGCGGCTATCTCATCAACGGCACCAAGATCTGGACCTCGTCGGCGCATATTGCCGACTACATGATCGCGATCTTCCGGACCTCGCCGCCGACCAAGGAAAACCGCCGCCACGGCCTGACCCAGTTCCTGGTCAAGATGAAGCAGCCGGGCATCAAGGTGAACCCGATCGGCCAGATCACCGGCCAGTACGAGTTCAACGAGGTCGTCTTCACTGATCACTTCATTCCCGACGATCATGTGCTCGGCGAGGTCGATGGCGCCTGGAAGCAGGCGACATCGGAGCTTGCCTATGAGCGTTCAGGCCCCGAACGCTTCCTCGAAACCTATTACGTGCTGACCGAGCTGGTGCGCGCGATCGGCCCCAACCCGGACACGCGCAGCGCCGAGGGCATCGGGCGCCTGGTTGCGCAGCTCCACACCATGCGGCGCATGTCGGTTTCGGTTGCCGGCATGCTGCAGGCCGGCAAGGAGCCGGTGGTGGAAGCGTCCATCGTCAAGGATATCGGCACGGTCTGGGAGCAGCAGCTGCCGCACCGGGTGCGCGATCTCGCCGCCTTCGTCGAGGAGACCGCGACCAACCGCGAGACGCTGGAGCGGCAGCTCGATTTCGCCATCAAGACCGCACCGAAACTCACCATCCAGGGCGGCACCACCGAGGTGCTGCGCGGCATCATCGCCCGCGGACTGGGCTTGCGTTAGGACGAATGGACGACACGATCGCGGCTCGCTCCGGCCACCTCTCCCATAGGGAGAGGTCGATTTGCGTCAGCAAATCGGGTGAGGGGTTACGCCCTCACCAGGACCGCAGCCCCTCACCCGGCGCTACGCGCCGACCTCTCCCGATGGGAGAGGTGGTTCTTCGCTACTGAGAGATCGAGATGTTTGGAGACAACCTATGAGCACCTATAATGACATCGGCGTCGAGAAGGTCGGACATGTCGGCACCATCGAGATCCGCCGCCCGCCGCTCAACTTCTTCGACATCTCGCTGATCAACCAGATCGCGGATGCGCTCGACGAGTTCGACCGCGACATCGAAATCCGCGCCTCGGTTCTATCGGCACAGGGCAAGGCATTCTGCGCCGGCGCCAATTTCGGCGATCCGGCGCGGCAGGCGCAGGAAGCGCGCGAAGCGGAGAAGACCGCCAAGGGCGATCCGGCCGACAGTCTCGGGCCGATCAACCATCTCTACATCCAGGCCGTGCGCATCTTCCGCGCCAAGAAGCCGATCGTCGCCGCCGTGCAGGGCGCTGCCATCGGCGGCGGCCTGGGCCTGGCGGTCTCCGCGGACTTCCGCGTCACCTGTCCCGAAGCCCGCTTCTCCGCGAACTTTACCAAGCTCGGCTTCCATCCCGGCTTCGGCCTGACCGTGACGCTGCCCGAGCTGATCGGCAAGAACAACGCCGAGCTGATGTTCTATACCAGCCGCCGCGTCACCGGCGAGGAGGCTTACAAATGGGGCCTCGCCAACGAGCTGGTGCCGCAGGACCAGGTCAAGGCGGCCGCGATGAAGCTCGCCAGCGAGATCGCCGAATGCTCCCCGCTCGGCCTGCTCTCCACCCGCGCCACGATGCGCGCCGGATTGGCCGACCGCGTCATGGCGGCGACCAATCACGAACTCGCCGAGCAGACGCGGCTGCGCGCGACGGAGGATTTTAAGGAGGGCGTGAAGGCGACGGAAGAACGGCGCGTGGCGAATTTTAGGGGAAGGTAGCTCGTCGGGTGAAGGCACCTCTTTGTTCCTTCTCCCCTTGTGGGAGAAGGTGGCGCGAAGCGCCGGATGAGGGGTATCTATCCATGCGATCAAGTCCGTATTTGCGGAGAGATACCCCTCACCCGTCTCGCCGGGATGCGGCGAGCCCCCCTCTCCCACAAGGGGAGAGGGTTTAAGTGCGCCCCACCACCAGCGCGTCGACGATCGTCACGCCCTGCCCCTCCGGGTGCACCAGCACCGGGTTGAGCTCGATCTCCGCGATCTCCGCTGCATGCCGTGCGGCAAGCACGGAGATATCGGCGACGAGCTGCGCCAGACCCGTGACATCCGCCCTCGCCCCTCCGCGAAAACCGTTCAGGAGCGGCGCAGCCTTCAATCCTGCCAGCATCGCGCCGGCCTCCTCCGCACCGACAGGCGCCGGACGATAGATCACATCGCGGAATAGCTCGGTCGTGACGCCGCCGAGCCCCACCATCACCATCGGGCCAAATGTCTTGTCCGTCATCGTTCCCACGATGATCTCGACGCCCTTCTTCGCCATCGGCCCGACCAGCACACCTTGAATGACCGCCGCCGGCCGCTGCCTGCGCGCATTGTTGAGCAACGCTTCGAATGCCAGGAAGACCTCGCCCTTGGTGGTGATGTTGACCCGCACGCCATCGACTTCGCTCTTGTGCGCGATGTCGGGCGACTGGATCTTCATCACCAGCGGAAAGCCTACGCGGGCGACGGCTTCATCCAGCCCGGCCTTTTCCGTCACCAACACTTCGTCCGGCAGCCCGATGCCGGCGCCGCGGAGCAATGCCTTGCTGTCGGCCTCGGACAATGCCTGCTGCTTCAAATGCGCAGAGAGATCGCGCACCGGCAACCGCGTCTCGTCCGCGGGCTTCGGCAGATTGAACATTGCGTAGTCGACGAGCCGCCGCATCGCGACGCCGACATGAGTCAAACCGGAGAGGACCACGACACCGGACTTCGCGAGCTCCCGCCGCGCGAAGTCGGAGGGCACCGTGTAGGAATAGAACGCGACCGGCTTCTTCTGCGCCGCCAGCGCCGGCGTCAGCTCGGCCTCGTCGAACGGTTTGCGCACCTCGCTCGACAGTGAGAGCACGACCAGCACCGCGTCGACCTCGTCGGAGGCGGTGAGCAGGTCGACGCTCTTCTGCAATCCGCCGGAGGTCACGCCTTGCGCCGTAACGTCGATCGGGTTGCGTGCGGTGCCGTAGGATGGCATCAGCGTTCGGATCCCGGCCTGGATCATTTCGGAGAGCTCCGGCACCTGCAAGCCTTGCAGTGCCACAGCATCCGCGGCCCAGATGCCGGCGCCGCCGGAGACGGTGACAACGGCGACGCGATCGCCCTTTGGCAGCGGATTGCTGGCGAGCAGCGCCGCGATCGTCAGCGCCTCGTCGAGATCGTTGGAGACGATGAATCCGTATTTCGCGAACACCGCGTCATAGGCCGTCGACCAGCCGGCCATGCTCGCCGTGTGCGAGGCTGCCGCCCGCTGGCCTGCGCCGGAACGGCCGACTTTTGTCACGATGACGGGCTTTCTCGTCTCGGCAGCGCGCCGCGCCGCGGCCAGAAACTTGTCGACGTCACGGATGCCTTCGATGAACAGCAGGATCACGTCGGTCGAGGCGTCCTGCACCAAATAGTCCAGGAACTCGCCGGCGCCGAGATCGGATTCGTTGCCGGCGCTGACAACGTAGCTCACGGCGATACCGATCGCCTTCGCACGATGATAATAGGCAAAGCCGATGCCGCCGCTCTGCGCGACGATGCCGATCCGCTTTTGCGTAGCGACCAGCGGTACCACACCCGGCTTGACGTCCGCTGCGGGACTGAAGGTGGCCGCCACGCGCTGCATTTGGCTGAAGAAGCCCTCGGCATTGGGGCCGGAAATCCGCATGCCGGTGCGTCTCGCCAGCGCCGCGATCGCGTCCTGCATTGCTGCGCTGTCGCCGCCCTCCTCCGCGAAGCCAGAGGAGATGATGACGGCGTTCTTGACCCCGGCGGCGGCGCATTGCTCGAGCGCTGGCAGCACTGCGCGGGCCGGAATGACGATGACGGCGAGATCGACCGGAGCGCCGATCTCGGCGATCGATTTACAGCAGGCGAGCCCGTCGATGTCGGCATAGTTCGGGTTCACCGGATAGATCTTGCCGGGATAATCGTTCTTGCGCAGCATCGACAAAAGCCGCCCCGGAATCTTCTCGTGATCGCGCGAGGCCCCGATCAGCGCGATGCTCGCGGGCGCAAAGAAGCTGTCGAGCGGATGCGGCATGGCGTGTCCCTGTTGTTTTTCGATTAGTCTATCCGTGATGGCCGGGCTTGTCCCGACCATCCAACGCCGTCATTCCAGCTCAAGAACGCGGATGCCCGGGACAAGCCCGGGCACGACGACACGGTGAGAGATGAGCCGACAAATCAAGCGACGCGGAACGTTACACCACCTAACAAGAACTCGTTGCCGGCAACGGCCAGCCCCTTCGCCTTGGCCGCATGCAGCACGCCCGCCACGTCAGCCACCCGAAACTCCAGCGCGCTCATGATCTCGCTGGCCCCCTTCACGAATCGGAAGCTTGCATTGGGCAGCTTCAGTTCGGCGTCGCGCGGCGCAATACCAATGATCTTACCCCAGTGCTCCGCCAGCCCCTGCGGGTCTGGGCTTTGCATCTCCACGGTCGTCAGCGCCTGCGTCACATCCTTGCGGATGAATTTTTGCCAGTCGGGTCCCGCCGGCGGATAGACGCCGAGAATGTCGTCGCTGCCTTCGGTGTGATTG
Source organism: Bradyrhizobium sp. 153 (assembly GCF_023073835.1). NCBI lineage: Bacteria > Pseudomonadati > Pseudomonadota > Alphaproteobacteria > Hyphomicrobiales > Nitrobacteraceae > Bradyrhizobium > Bradyrhizobium sp. 153. The sequence continues at coordinate 114,235 of NZ_JADPKH010000029.1, forward strand.
AACTCGATGAAGGCGGCGCGGCAGTCGCGGGGGTGGAGCTGCACGCCGTGATAGGGCGCATGGTCGATGACGTTGGCGGTGCGCACGCCCAGCGCGTTGGCGTTGCGGCCGCGCTCGTCCGGATCGTTGCAGCAGAAGATCGCCATGTAGCCGCCGCGGCCGCCGGTCTTCTCAATGAAGCGGCCGGCCGTGGTGCCGTCCTTGAAGGGCGCCACGACTTCCAGCAGGATTGTGTCGACCGGGAGCAGCGCGTTCTCCAGACCGTATTTCGCGACATTGCCGTCGCGATAGCACACAGTGAGGCCCATGATCCTGGCGATGTCCGTGATGACAGGCTCAAGCTGCGGCGCCACCAGGCAGATCTGACGCAGCCGGATATAGGGCGCCATCGTCATGCGCCCTTGAAGGTCGGCTTGCGCTTCTCGACGAAGGCTTTGGCGGCCTCCTTGTGGTCCTCGGTGTCGCCGCATCGGGTGTGATGGATCGCCTCGCCATCGAAGCAATCCTCCAGCGCCAGATGCTCGGCATTGTTGATGTTGCGCTTGATGAAGCCAAGCGCAATCGATGGGCCCTGCGCCAGCGACAGCGCGAGCTCGTGCGCGGCAGCGTCGATCTCGGTGTCGGGAACCACCTTCGTCACCATGCCGATCGCATGCGCCTCTTTTGCAGTCAGCACCGGCGACATCAGATAGAGCTCGCGCGCCCGCGCGCTGCCGAGCAGTTGCGTCAGAAAATAGGTCCCGCCGTAATCGCCGGAGAAGCCGACCTTGGCGAAGGCCGTGGTGATCTTGCAGGATTCGCTGGCGATGCGCAGGTCGCAGGACAGCGCCATCGACAGGCCGGCGCCGGCCGCCGCGCCGTCGAGCTGCGCCACGATGGGCTTTGGCATCTGATGCAGGATGCGCGAGACCTCCATGCCGCGGCGCAGGTTTGCGAGCTTCTGCTCGAACGGCAGCGGCGCGCGGCCCTCCGCCATCGACTTGACGTCGCCGCCGACGCAGAAACTGCCGCCCGCGCCCTTGAACAGCACCGCCCGCACCTCCGGATCATCGGCCGCGCGCCGCGCCGCCTCGACCAGTCCGGCGACCATGTCGGGGTTGAGCGCGTTCTTCCGCTCCGGGCGATTCATCGTGATGGTGAGCAGCCCGCCTTCGAGCTTTTGCAGGACCATGTCGTTCATGGGACGTCTCCCTTGTTGTTTTAGCTATCACCACACCGTCATTGCGAGCAAAGCGAAGCAATCCAGAAGTGTTTCCGCAGATGCCGTCTGGATTGCTTCGTCGCTTCGCTCCTCGCAATGACGTTGCGAGTTCGTCACGCTGTCATTTCTTCACCAGCGGGCAGCGCGACTGCTCCAGCGACTGGAACGCCTCATTGCCGGGGACGGTGGCGAGCAGCTTGTAATCGTCCCAGCGGCCCTTGGATTCCGACGGCTTCTTCACCTCGAACAGGTACATGTCGTGGATCATGCGGCCGTCCTCGCGGATCTTGCCACCCTTGGCGAAGAAGTCGTTGATCGGCGTCTCCTTCATCACCTTCATGACCGCCGCAGCGTCGGTCGTGCCGGCTGCCTTCACCGCTTTCAGATAATGCGTGACGGAGGAATAGACGCCGGCCTGCGCCGAGGTCGGCGGCCGCTTCACGCGTTCCTGGAAGCGCTTCGAGAAGGCGCGCGTCTCCTCGTTCATGTCCCAGTAGAACGCTTCGGCCAGCAGCAGGCCCTGCGCGGTCTCAAGCCCGATCGAGTCGATGTCGGTGACGAAGGCGAGCAGCGGCGACAGCTTCTGGCCGCCCTTCATGATGCCGAACTCCGCCGACTGCTTGATGGCGTTGACGGTGTCGCCGCCGGCATTGGCGAGCCCAATCACCTTGGCCTTCGAGGCCTGCGCCTGCAGCAGGAACGACGAGAAATCCGAGGTGTTGAGCGGATGACGCACGCTGCCGAGCACCTTGCCACCGGTCTTGGTGACGACGTTGCTGGTATCCTTCTCCAGATCCTGGCCGAAGGCATAATCGGCGGTGAGAAAGAACCAGGTGTCGAGGCCCGATTTGACCGCGGCAAGGCCGGTCACGTTGGCCTGGGCGAACGTGTCGAACACGTAGTGCACGGTATAGGGACCGCAGGCTTCGTTGCTGAGGCGGATCGAGCCCGGGCCGTTGAAGATGATGATCTTGTTACGCGCTTTCGCGATCTCTCCGGCGGCGAGCGCGGTCGCCGAGGCCGCGACGTCGTAGATCATCTCGACGCCCTGATTGTCGAGCATGTCGCGGGCGATGTTGGCGGACAGATCGGCCTTGTTGAGATGGTCGGCCGCCAGCACCTGGATCTTGCGTCCCAGCACCTCGCCGCCAAAGTCTTCGACAGCCATCTTGGCCGCGGTCTCGCTGCCGGGGCCGGTGATGTCCGCATAGAGGCTCGACATGTCGAGGATGCCGCCGATCTTGAGCGGCGGCTTGTCCTCCGCCTGCACGGCGCTCGCGCTCAGGGCAAACGCTGCGGCAAAAATGACCGACAAAATACGCTTCATGAAAAAGGTCTCCCTTATCGCGCCGTGCTCTGATGGCGGCTTGGCTATTGGTGTTGCTGCAATCATGCCGTATGCGCGAGAGCGCAGCAAGCGAAGGTACGTTGCGTGCGCACGATTGCCGCGTGTGTTTTCCGCAAAGCGGAATGGTGAGGCGCGGACAAATGTCTCCACGTCATTGCGAGCGTAGCGAAGCAATCCAGAATCTTTCCGCGGAGGGGCTCTGGATTGCTTCGCTGCGCTCGCAATGACGGAGTATGAGGAAGCCTCTTCGCGAGCCACTACGCATGAGCTAAGCTTGGCACGCAATACAACCTCTCCGGGTCACGTGACGCCACGCCTTCACCTCATCGTCGCACTTCTTCTCGTCGCGGGTCACAGCGCATCCGCGAGCCCATGCCAGTTCGAGTCTCAGGGCGAAGGCCGCGTCGCGGCCATCGTCGATGCGCGCAGCGTGCGTCTCGACGATGGCCGCGAAATCCGCCTGATCGGCATCGAGACGACGGCGACGACAAAGCAGGCCCTGACGTCGCTGCTCGCCGGCCGCGACGTGGCCCTGCGCGGCACAGACGACACACCTGACCGCTACGGCCGGCAAGGCGCTTTTGTGTTCGTCGGCGAGAGCGATATCTCGGTACAGGCCACGCTGCTCGCCCAAGGCGATGCCATCGTCTCCGCCGAGATCACGGACAAGGACTGCGCGGCCGCCCTGATGGCGTCGGAAGCCGAGGCGCGGCGCCAAAAAATGGGCAGCTGGGCTGATCCGTCGGCCATAAAAAACGCGGAAAGTCCGGACGATATTTTGGCAGGGATTGGGCGTTTTATGGTGGTCGAGGGCAAAGTCCTGTCGGTCCGGCAAGCTGGGGCAATGACCTACCTCAACTTCGGACGAAACTGGACACGGGGCTTTGCGGCGACTATTTCAAGGCGCACGCTGCCGGCATTCGAAAACGCCGGAATTACCCTCAAGTCCTTGGAGAATCGACGTATTCGCGTTCGGGGCTGGGTTGAAGGGAATACGGGGCCGCGTATCGATATACGCCTCGTGGGACAGGTCGAGTTGCTGGGCGCAAACGAGCCGACAGGGGTAAGGCCCTAAAAGGGCCGGGCACGGGTTAAGCGACGTGAATGGGGTGCTAGAACGGCACGAACGAGGTGATGGCCGCCGCCTGCGGGCTGCGCCGGCCGCGCTGTGCCTTGTTCTGGGCGGGCTTCTCGCCGGCTGCGGCGACATGGGCAGGTTCCAGGCCGCCGCGACCCCACCGGCTGTCGCGATGCCCAAGCCGAAACCCGCCGTCGCGCAGACCCCGGCCACCGAGAAGGAGCACGAGCGCATCCTGGCGAGCTATGGCGGCACCTATGACGATCCGCGGCTGGAATCGCTCGTCAGCAAGACCGTCGACCGGCTGGTCGCCGTCTCCGACCGCCCCGATCAGGGCTATAAGGTCACCATCCTCAATTCCGGCGCGGTGAATGCGTTCGCACTGCCGAACGGCCAGCTCTACGTCACGCGCGGCCTGCTCGCGCTCGCCAGCGACACCTCGGAATTGTCCTCCGTGCTCAGTCACGAGATGGCGCATGTCCTGTCCAAGCACGCCGCGATGCGCGAGGACCAGGCGCGCCAAGCCGCGATCGTCACCCGTGTCGTCACCGACATGAGCAACGATCCAGATCTGACCGCGCTCGCGCTCGCCAAGACCAAGCTCACCATGGCGAGCTTCTCGCGCAAGCAGGAGATCGAGGCCGACGGCATCGGCGTCGGCATTTCCGCCCGCGCGCATTTTGACCCTTACGGTGCGGCGCGCTTCCTCTCGGCGATGGAGCGTAATGCCGAGCTGAAGGCCGGGAAAAGCTCGCTCGATCCGCGCGCGCAGGATTTCACCTCGTCGCATCCGGCCACCCCGGAGCGCGTGCAGAATGCGCAGACCATCGCGCGACAATATGCAGCGCCCGAAGGCGCCGAGCGCGACCGCGAGACCTATCTCGCCGCGATCGACAATCTCGTCTATGGCGAAGACCCCAGCGAAGGCTTTGTCCGCGGCCGCAGGTTCCTGCATCCCAAGCTCGGCTTTACCTTCCAGGCGCCGGACAATTTCACGCTCGACAACACCGCGCAGGCGGTGATCGGCGTGCGCGAGGGTGGCTCGCAGGCGATGCGCTTCGACGTGGTGCGCGTGCCCGCCGAGCAGTCGCTCGGCGATTACCTGAACTCCGGCTGGATGGAAGGTGTCGAGAAGGCTTCCACCGAGGATCTCACCATCAACGGCTTTCCGGCGGCATCCGCCACCGCCAAGGGCGATCAGTGGCAGTTCAAGGTCTATGCTTTGCGCTTCGGCAGCGACGTCTACCGCTTCATCTTCGCGGCCAGGCAGAAGTCGACCGAGAGCGACCGCAACGCGCGCGAGACCGTCAATTCATTCCGCCGCCTGACGCTCGAGGAGATCCAGGCCGCGCGCCCGCTACGGATCAAGGTCATCACGGTGCAGCCCGGCGACACCGTGGAATCGCTCTCCCATCGCATGGCCGGCGTCGACCATCCCGCCGAGCGTTTCCGCGTGCTCAACGGCCTCGACCGCAACGCGCAGGTGAAGGTGCGTGATCGGGTGAAGATCGTCGCGGATTGACATCGACGCGTAGCCCGGATGGCTACCGCCCCGCGTCCATGTCGCCGGCCTCGCGCTGGCCGCTGAGCCAGAGCGCGAGCAGGGTCCAGAACGCGCCCGACAACAGGTACGCACCCGAGGCGATGACGCCGAGATTGGTGGCGAGCAAAAGCGCCACCAGCGGCGCGAAGCCGGCGCCGAACAGCCAGGCCATATCCGACGTCAGTGCGGACGCCGTGTAACGGTACGTCTGCTTGAAATTCGAGGCGATCGCGCCCGAGGACTGGCCGAAGGACAGGCCGAGCAGGATGAAGCCGATCACCATGTAGATGGTCTCGCCGAACGCACCAGCGTCGAGCAGCTGCGGGGCGAAGCCGCTATAGATCGCGATCGCGATCGCCGATCCCATCAGCAGCGACTTGCGGCCGACACGGTCGGCGATGATGCCGGAGATCACGATCGCGGCGACGCCGAACACGGCAGCAACGATTTCGATGATCAGGAAGCGCACCGGGCTTTCGCGGGTGAACAGGAACACCCAGGACAGCGGAAACACCGTCACCATGTGGAACAGCGCGAAGCTCGCCAGCGGCGCGAACGCACCGAGCATGATGTTCTGACCTTCGCGCGCGACGGTGTCTGAGATGCGCGCCGGCTGCAATTCGCGAGTCTCGAACAGCGAAGCATATTCCTCGGTCGTCACCATGCGCAGGCGGGCGAACAGCGCCACGACGTTGATGGCGAAGGCGACGAAGAACGGATAGCGCCAGCCCCAGTCGAAGAAATCGTCGGCCGAGAGGTTGCCGGCGAAATAGGCGAACAGCGCGCTCGCCACGATCAGCCCGAGCGGGGCCCCTAGCTGCGGCACCATTGCGTACCAGCCACGCTTGGAGGGCGGCGCATTCAGCGCCAGCAGCGAGGCGAGACCGTCCCAGGCGCCGCCCCAGGCCAAACCCTGCGCGATACGCGCCAGCGCCAGCAGCCAGATCGCGGCAACGCCGATCTCGTGATAGCCCGGCAGGAACGCGATCGCGACGGTGGCAGTGCCGAGCAGGAAAAGCGCCGAGATCAGCTTGGCCGTCTTGCCGTAGGCGCGGTCGATCGTCATGAAAATGACGGTGCCGATGGGGCGGGCCATGAAGGCCAGCGCGAAGATCATGAAGGAATAGAGCGTGCCCGTCAGTTCGCTCGCGAACGGGAACACCAGGCGGGGGAACACGATCACGGAGGCGATCGCGAAGACGAAGAAGTCGAAGAATTCCGAGGTACGGCCAATGATGACGCCGATGGCGATCTCGCCGGGGCTCGCCTGGTCGTGGCCGTGCTCGCCCGAGTGGAGGTCTGCCATTGCGGGGGTCTGTGCCGTCGCCATGCGTGCGCCCTTAACGTCCTGAAAACCAAAGCCAACCGCCCGGCGGGACGCCAGGCAATCTGGACCTCTCTGACTCAACATTCCGCACTGCAACATTGGACAAATTGTCCAATGTCCGGATTGCTGCGCCGCAGCTACCCGTTGGGCCGGCAAAGGAAACTCATTCTCAAAGGCTCGGCTCGTGTCCCGTCTCAAGATTCTGGCGCTGCTACCCCTGGCGGCTGCGCTTAGTGGCTGCAACTACGTCGTGCTGGCGCCCGCCGGCGATATCGCTGCCCAGCAGCGCGACCTCGTCATCATCTCCACCGTCCTGATGCTCCTGATTGTCGTCCCCGTGATGGCGCTGACGGTGCTGTTCGCCTGGCGCTACCGCCAGTCCAACACTGAGGCTCGCTACGAGCCGGATTGGGACCACTCGACCAAGCTCGAGCTGGTGATCTGGTCGGCGCCGCTCTTGATCATCGTCTGCCTGGGCGCGCTGACCTGGATGGGAACGCATCTGCTCGACCCTTATCGCACGCTCGGCCGCATCCATGCCGAGCGCGCCGTCGATCAATCCAAGGCCCCGCTCGAGGTCGACGTCGTCGCGCTCGACTGGAAATGGCTCTTCATCTACCCGGACTACGGCATTGCCACCGTCAACGAGCTCGCAGCTCCGGTCGACCGTCCGATCACCTTCCGCATCACGGCGTCCTCGGTGATGAACTCGTTCTACATCCCCGCGCTCGCCGGCCAGATCTACGCGATGCCGGGCATGGAGACCAAGCTCCACGCCGTCGTCAACCACGCCGGCACCTACAAGGGTTTTTCGGCGAATTACAGCGGCGCCGGCTTCTCCGGCATGCACTTCAACTTCCAGGGCCTCGACGACAAGGGCTTTGATGCCTGGATCGCCAGCGCCAAGTCGGCCGGCGGCTCGCTCGGCCGCGCCGAATATCTCCAGCTCGAAAAACCCAGTCAGAACGAACCGGTCCGGCGCTACGGCACGATCGATTCCGATCTCTACCGCCTGATCCTTAATATGTGCGTCGAGACCGGCAAGATGTGCCAGAGCGAGATGATGGCGATTGACGCCAAGGGCGGAGCCGGCCATCAGGGCGTGAACAATACGCTGCCGCTCGCCTACGACAAATACGCCCGCCGCGGCACGGCGCTTGGGCTGGAGCCGAGCTTCGTTGCCGGCACCTGCACCCCGGATGCGCCGCAAGGCGCCGCGACCACCGCGTCAATCAAGGCGCCGACCGACACCGCGCCGCTGCTCGGCGCCGGCCTGAAGCGGCCGTCGTTCACGCCGCTGAAGTCCTCGTCCTTCTTCCTCGGACAGCGTCCGAAGTCAGATTCTTAAAGAGATCCCGCATGTCTCCTGATCTTCTCAAGCTCATCTTCGGCCGGCTCGGCTTCGAATCGCTGCCGCTGCACGAGCCGATCGTCGTCGGCACCTTCGCGGTGGTCGCGCTCGGCGGCGCCGCGTTGCTCGGCGCCCTCACCTATTTCCGTCTCTGGGGCTATCTGTGGCGCGAGTGGTTCACCACCGTCGACCACAAGCGCATCGGCATCATGTACATGATCCTCGGCATCGTGATGCTGCTGCGCGGCTTCGCCGACGCGCTGATGATGCGCGGCCAGCAGATGCTCGCCTTTGGCGGTTCCGAAGGCTATCTCAACGCCCATCACTACGATCAGGTCTTCACCGCCCACGGCGTGATCATGATCTTCTTCGTGGCGATGCCGCTGGTCACCGGCCTGATGAACTACGTCGTGCCGCTCCAGATCGGCGCGCGCGACGTGTCGTTCCCGTTCCTGAACAATTTCAGCTTCTGGATGACGGTCGGCGGCGCAGTGCTGGTGATGGCCTCGCTGTTCATCGGCGAATTCGCCCGCACCGGCTGGCTGGCTTACCCGCCGCTGTCGAACATCGGCTACAGTCCCGACGTCGGCGTCGACTATTACATCTGGGCGCTTCAGGTCGCCGGCGTCGGCACGACGCTATCCGGCATCAACCTGGTCTGTACTATCGTCAAGCTGCGAGCTCCGGGCATGACCATGATGCGGATGCCGGTGTTCACCTGGACCTCGCTCTGCACCAACGTCCTGATCGTCGCCTCTTTCCCCGTCCTCACGGTCGTGCTCGCGCTGCTCTCGCTCGACCGCTACGTCGGCACCAACTTCTTCACGAACGATTTCGGCGGCAGCCCGATGATGTACGTGAACCTGATCTGGATCTGGGGCCACCCCGAGGTCTACATCCTAGTTCTCCCCGCCTTCGGCATCTTCTCGGAAGTCACCTCGACCTTCTCCGGCAAGCGGCTGTTCGGCTACACCTCGATGGTCTACGCCACGGTCGTCATCACCATCCTGTCGTACCTGGTCTGGCTGCATCACTTCTTCACGATGGGCTCGGGCGCCAGCGTCAACTCGTTCTTCGGCATCACCACGATGATCATCTCGATCCCGACGGGGGCGAAGATGTTCAACTGGCTGTTCACGATGTATCGCGGCCGCATCCGCTACGAGCTACCGATGATGTGGACCATTGCCTTCATGCTGACCTTCGTGATCGGCGGCATGACCGGCGTTCTGCTCGCGGTACCGCCGGCCGACTTCGTCCTGCACAACAGCCTGTTCCTGATCGCGCACTTCCATAATGTGATCATCGGCGGCGTGGTGTTCGGCGCGTTCGCAGGCATCAGCTACTGGTTCCCGAAGGCGTTCGGCTTCAAGCTCGATCCGTTCTGGGGCAAGCTGTCGTTCTGGTTCTGGGTCACCGGCTTCTATCTTGCCTTCATGCCGCTCTATGTGCTCGGCCTAATGGGCGTGACCCGCCGCCTGCGCGTGTTCGACGATCCCTCGCTCCAGATCTGGTTCGTCATCGCCGCGATCGGCGCCGGGCTCGTCTTGCTCGGTATCATCTGCATGCTGGTGCAGTTCGCGGTGAGCTTCCTCAAGCGCGAGCAGCTCAAGGACGTCACCGGCGATCCCTGGGATGCACGCACGCTGGAATGGGCGACCTCTTCACCCCCGCCGGACTATAACTTCGCCTTCACGCCCGTCGTGCACGACAACGACGCGTGGTGGGACATGAAAAAGCGCGGCTACCAGCGTCCGCTCAACGGGTTCAAGCCGATCCACATGCCCAGCAGCACCGGCACCGGCATCATCCTCGCCGGTCTTGCCACCGCGATGGGGTTCGGCCTGATCTGGTACATCTGGTGGCTGGCCGCCGCGAGCTTCATCGCGATGTTCGCCGTCGGTATCGGTCACACCTTCAACTATCACCGCGACTTCGACATTCCGGCTGAAGACGTCATCCGGACCGAGGACGCGCGCACCAAACTGCTCGCCGGAGCCAAGTAAAATGACTGTCGCGATCAATCCCACCCAATCTGGCGAGCCGATCTTCTACCTCGCCGACGAGCACCCGCATCCGGAAGGCTGGAGCACCGCGCTCGGCTTCTGGATCTATCTGATGAGCGACTGCCTCATCTTCGCGATCCTGTTCGCCACCTTCGGCGTGCTCGGCGGCAACTATGCCGCCGGTCCGGCGCCGAAGGACCTGTTCGACCTGAATCTGGTCGCGGTGAACACCTCGATGCTGCTGCTGTCGTCGATCACCTACGGCTTCGCCATGCTGACGATGCAGCAGAACAAGGTCGGCCAGACGCAGATCTGGCTGGCGATCACCGGCCTGTTCGGCCTCGCCTTCATCGGCATCGAGCTCACCGAGTTCGCCCACATGATCCACGAGGGCGCCACGCCGCAGCGCAGCGCCTTCCTGTCCGCGTTCTTCACCCTGGTCGGCACCCACGGCCTGCACGTCTCCTGCGGCCTGATCTGGCTGGTGACGCTGATGGTGCAGGTCTGGAAGTTCGGCCTGATCGAAGCCAACCGCCGCCGCCTGATGTGCCTGTCGATGTTCTGGCACTTCCTCGACGTAGTCTGGATCGGCGTCTTCACCTTCGTCTATCTCCTGGGAGTTCTGCGATGAACACCGATACTCACGCCGCGCACGCCGACGATCATCACCATGGCGACGGCCACGCCCACGGCACGTTCTCGACCTATATGCTCGGCTTCGTGCTCTCGGTCGTGCTCACCGCGATCCCGTTCTGGCTGGTGATGAGCGGCGCGCTGCCGAGCAAGCAGATCACCGCGCTGCTCATCATGGCCTTCGCAGTCGTGCAGATCGTCGTGCACATGATCTACTTCCTGCACATGAATACGACGTCGGAGAACGGCTGGAGCATGATGGCGCTGATCTTCACTATCGTCATGGTGGTGATCGCGCTTTCCGGTTCGCTGTGGGTGATGAACCACCTCAACAGCAACATGATGCCGATTCATCAGATGAGCGGAATGAAGTGAGCGAGCCTCTGACGTGAGCAAGATCTGGACCGGGACGAACAAGGCAGGCGGGACGCGCGGCAAGGCTGCGCGATCCCCCTCCCTGTGGCTCACGGTCCTCTCGCTCACGGCGATTGCCGTTCTGATCGCGCTGGGCATCTGGCAGGTCGAACGCCGCGCCTGGAAGCTGGCGCTGATCGACCGGGTCGAGCAGCGCGTTCATGCCCCGGCCCAGCCGGTTCCCTCGCCCGCTGCGTGGCCCACGATCTCCACCGCGAACGACGAGTACAGGCACGTCACCCTCACCGGCCGTTTCCTGCATGACCGCGAGACGCTGGTGCAGGCCGTCACCGAGGAAGGCCCCGGCTATTGGGTGCTGACGCCGCTTCTGCGCAGCGACGGCACGCAGGTCCTGATCAACCGCGGCTTCGTGCCCTCCGAGCGGCGCGACGCCTCGACGCGCCGGGACGGCAATCCCGACGGCGAGGTTGAGATCACGGGTCTGTTGCGCATCACGGAGCGCAGGGGCGGATTCCTCAGGAACAACGTGCCGCAGCACAACCGCTGGTACTCGCGGGATGTCGCCGCGATCGCGGCGGCACGCGGCCTCCACGAGGTCGCGCCCTTTTTCGTGGATGCCGACGCCGGATCACAAATTGCCGGCGGTCCGATCGGCGGATTGACCGTGATCCGCTTTCCCAATAACCACCTGATCTACGCACTGACGTGGTTTGCCCTGGCTTTCATGCTAGCCGGTCGACTTTTCGTCACATTCGGCGGCGGGCTATTGCGCCGCAAACGCTTCGTCCACGAACCGGCCGGCGGCTCCGACGCCGCTGCCCGCAGGACGGGATCAGATGCTGGAACGATCGTCGAGCCGACCTGACGACGCAAAGTCGAGCCCCCGGACGCTGGCCCATGGCGGCGAGCTGGCCGTGACGCTGCAATCGCAGGAGGACGCGCGCGGCGAGCTGATCGGCACTGCTCCCACCGACGACGAGACCAACCGCAAGAACATGGCGCTGCTGATCCAGCTGCGCTGGACCGCGGTGGTCGGCCAGATCGTGACCATCGGCGCCGTGCATTTCGGGCTTGGCATCCCCCTGCCCTTGGAACGGATGGGCGCGGTGATCGGCGCGCTGGTGCTGCTCAACGTCTCCAGCCTGGTCTGGGTGCGCCATCGCGCGGCGATCACCAACAACGAGCTTTTGGTCGCGCTGATGCTCGACGTCGCCGCGCTGACCGCGCAGCTCTACCTCTCTGGCGGCGCCACCAATCCCTTCACCTCGCTGTTCCTGCTCCAGGTCACGCTGGGCGCGGTGCTGCTCGACGCCCGCTCGACCTGGTCGCTGGTTGCGCTGACCTGCGCGAGTTTCGTGTGGCTGACGCTCGCCTACAGGCCGCTCGACCTGCCGCCAAATCCCATCAGCGAGACCTACAGCCTCACCGTAGCAGGCATGCTGTTGGGCTTCGTCCTCAACGCCGTGCTGCTGGTGGTGTTCGTCACCCGCATCAACAGGAATTTGCGCGAGCGCGACGCGCATCTGGCGGCGCTGCGCCAGCACGCGGCCGAGCAGGATCACATCGTGCGCATGGGCCTGCTCGCCTCCGGCGCGGCCCACGAGCTCGGCACCCCGCTCGCCTCGCTTTCGGTGATCCTCAGCGACTGGCGCCGCATGCCAGATCTCGCCGCCGATCAGGAGCTCGCCGAGGATCTCGCGGAGATGGAGACCTCGCTGCAACGCTGCAAATCGATCGTGACGGGCATCCTGGTGTCGGCGGGCGAAGCACGCGGCGAAGGCTCCTCGCCGACGACGGTGACGGCGTTCGTCACCGCGCTGGTGGAGGAATGGCGCGACGCGCGCTCGGCGCGGACGCTCTACTTCGTCAACACCTTCGGCGAGGACGTCGCGATCGTCTCCGACATCGCGCTGAAGCAGGTGATCTTCAACGTGCTCGACAACGCCTATGAGGTCTCGCGCGATTGGGTCGAGCTCGTCGCCGAGCGCGAGGGCGACAATCTCGTGCTGTCGATCAGCGACCGCGGCCCGGGCTTTGCGCCGGAGATGCTGGCGCAGCTCGGAAAGCCCTATCAGTCCAGCAAGGGCCGCGCCGGCGGCGGGCTCGGCCTGTTCCTGGTGGTGAACGTGGTGCGCAAATTAGGAGGCAGCGTGACCGCCGAGAACCACAGGAAGCGCGGCGCCACCGTTCGTCTCACGCTGCCGCTCGCAACGCTCGCGATCGGAGGGAATTTTGACGCCTGACCGCTCGCTCATCGTCGTCGAGGACGATGCCGGCTTCGCCCGCACACTGAAACGCTCGTTCGAGCGCCGTGGCTACGAGGTCGTGCTCGCCGCCTCGATCGAAGAGGTACGCCAAGTGCTGGAGGAGCGCTCGTTCGGCCACGCCGTGGTCGACCTCAAGCTCGGCGGCGCCTCCGGGCTTGCCTGCGTCGAGCTCTTGCACACGCATGATCCCGACATGCTGATCGTGGTGCTGACCGGCTTTGCCAGCATTTCGACCGCCGTCGAGGCCATCAAGCTGGGAGCCTGCCACTACCTGGCAAAACCGTCGAACACCGACGACATCGAGGCCGCCTTCAACAAGGCCGAAGGCAACGCCGAGGTCGCGCTCGATGCACGACCGACATCGATCAAGACGCTGGAATGGGAGCGCATCCACCAGACCCTGATCGAGACGGATTTCAACATCTCGGAAGCGGCCCGAAGGCTCGGCATGCATCGGCGGACGCTGGCAAGGAAGCTGGAGAAACGGCCGGTCAAATAAGGTGTCGTCCGGACCAGCGTCCCCCAAACAAAAAGCCCGGCCGAACGGCCGGGCTTTGATCTGTTGCAATCGATACGACGGGTTGCTTACGCAGCCTCGTCGGCAACGGTGGTGTCGTCGCCATCGGTGTCGTCGGTATCGCCCTCTGCATCCGTATCTGCTTCGCCCTCGGCGGCTTCCGCCTTGGCGTTGCGGCGCGGGCTCTTGGCAAGCTGGGCCTCGATCTCCTTGACCGCCTCGGTCTCGGTCGAATGCTGCACCACCGCGATCTCGCGGGACAGACGGTCGAGCGCCGCTTCATAGAGCTGGCGTTCGCTGTAGGACTGCTCCGGCTGCGACTCCGAGCGGTAGAGGTCGCGCACGACTTCCGCGATCGCAACGATGTCGCCCGAATTGATCTTCGCTTCATATTCCTGGGCGCGGCGCGACCACATGGTGCGCTTGACGCGGGCGCGGCCCTTGAGGGTCTCCAGCGCCTTCTTGACCAGCGCCGGATCGGACAGCTTGCGCATGCCGACATTGGCGACCTTGGCAGTCGGAACGCGCAGCGTCATCTTGTCCTTGATGAAGTTGATGACGAACAGCTCGAGCTTGGCACCGGCGATCTCCTGCTCCTCGATGGCCAGGATCTGGCCGACGCCGTGAGCGGGATAAACGACGAATTCGTTGGCCTTAAAGCCCTGACGCTGGGTGACGACCTTCTTTTCCTCGACTTTCGGCGCAGCAGCGGGCTTGGCGGCCGGCTTGGTAGCGGCAGGAGCCTTGGCATGAGCAGCAGCAACGGGAGCCTTCGGCGCGGCGGGCTTGGCAGCGTGAGCCTTCGCCGGGTGAGCCTTGGCAGCAGCAGGCTTGGCAACGGTCGCTTTCGCGGCCGATTTGGCAGTCTTGTTAGGCATTGCGCTTCTTTTGTTCTTCGAGGACTTTGCAGCCGGCGCCTTCGTCGCGGTCCGACCCTTGGATGCGCTACGGCTGGCCGCGGCGACTTTTTTGGCCTCCTTATGGGAAGCCCTCGCTGAAGTACTCTTTTTACGCGTTTTCTGTGACACAGCCTGCGCGCGGAAACTGCCACGCCCCTGTTCGACATTTGGTTTCACGGGAACCCAGAGGGGCCAACGGGGCTGACGGGGTTCGGCTTAATGTGCCCAATATAGCACATTTCCCGCAAAAATCAATGATTTAGGGGTCTTCAGGGCTGGTTTTCGGCGGTAACGCAGCTATTAGGGTTAAGTTTGGGCCCTAATTAGTCTCCCGAGCCCGGGTTCGGAGAAAAATATTTCTCGAACTTGCCTTCCATGCCATCGAATTCCTTGGCGTCGGCGGGTGATTCTTTCTTCTGGGTGATGTTGGGCCAGCTCTTGGCGTAGTCGGCGTTGACTTGGAGCCACTTTTCCAAGCCCGGTTCCGTGTCCGGCTTGATGGCGTCGGCGGGGCATTCCGGCTCGCACACGCCGCAATCGATGCACTCGTCGGGATGGATGACGAGCATGTTGTCGCCCTCGTAGAAACAGTCGACCGGGCAGACCTCGACGCAGTCGGTGTACTTGCACTTGATGCAGTTTTCAGTGACGACGTAAGTCATCCAACGCTCCGAAAAGCTCTTTCAAAAGTCGCGGCTTGCGTAGCGCGGATGGCCCGGCGCCGCAAGGTCGGGAACGGCCGATCATGACACTTGTGTGCGTTTGACCAGCCAAGAAATGAATGCACCGCGCAATTAATTGCGCTCGCCGAGCTCTTCGTAGAGCACGCGGGCCGAGGCGGCATCGCCGCGGCGCTCGTTGAAGGCGATGACCTTCAAGACGCGCACGGTGCGATCGAGCGCGATGGTGAGCACGTCGCCGACCTTGATCGCATGCCCCGGCGATGTCTCGCGTGCGCCGTTGACGCGAACGTGGCCGGTGACCACCAGCTCAGCGGCGGAGGTGCGCGCCTTCACCACCCGGGCGTGCCACAGCCATTTGTCGATGCGCTGCCGCTCGGTCGTAGGATTACTCCTTGCGCCCCGCCAGTTGCTCTTTCAGCGCTGCGAGCTTTGCGAAGGGCGAGTTCGGATCAACAGGACGATCGCGTTCGCGCGGATTCGCGCTGGAGGCATAGGGACGCAGCGACGGACCGGACTCGCGGTCGCGGCGGTCGCGGCCCTTGTCGCGGTCGCGGCCACGGTTGTCGCGGCCCTTGTCGCGATCGCCGCCGAACTTGCCTTTGTTGTCGCGGTTGCGATCGCGATCCTTGTTGTCGCGGTCCTTGCCCTCGAAACGGCGATTCCTGTCGTCACGCCCCTCGGGACGCGGCGCACCGTCTCCACCACCTTCGCGGCCCTTGCGAAAATCCTTGGCCCCGTCGCGGCGATGACCACCACCATGACGATGGCGCTCGCCCGGCTTCGCGCCTTCGGCTGCTTCGCCGGACGCGGCCGTGCTGCCTTCTGCACTCGCCTGCGGACGCGGCTGATGGTGACGCTGATGGCGATGGCGCTCGTGGCGCGGCTTGCGATCCTCGTGACGGCCGCCGGGACGCCAGACCTCGACGAGCTCGGGCTCGGCCGGCGTCGCCGCAGCCTCAGGCGCGACGGCTTCAGGCGCGGCAGCATCAGGCGATGCAGCAGCTTCCGTTGCCGCGGTCTCGGCGGCAGCGGCTTCGAGGCCGGCAGCCTCTGCCGGCGCAGCAATCTCTTCCGCCGGTGGCGCGATGCCGGGCGCATCTTCGGGCGTGACGGCAGCCTCAGGCGGAGCTTCCGGCGCAGGCTCTGCGTCCTGCGCGCCCCCGTCGTGCTGCTCCATGCCGGGGGCGTCTTCGACCGTGACGGCTTCGGGAGCGACTTCACCGGATGCTTCTGCCGACAGACCCGCTACGGCCTCCGCTGCGGTCTCGGTCGACGTCTCCGCGCTGCCCTCGACGGGCGGCGTCTCTGCCGCGACCGTCTCGGTCACCACAGGCTTTGGCGGCAACGGCGGACGCTTCTCCATGCGATAGCCGAGCGCGCGCAGCACGGACGCAAAGTCCTCGCCGGCCGACCCGGTGAGCGAGGTCATCGCCTGCGTCACCACAAAACCGCGGCCGTCGAACGCGCCGGCCGGCTTTTCGCCGGGCGAGTTCTCGCGCCAGGCCAGCGCCGGGCGGATCAGATCGGCAAGCCGCTCCAAAATATCGACGCGCACGGCGCGCTCGCCGGCCTGCTTGTAGCCGAGCACGCGATAGGCATCGCGCGGCAGCTGCTTGTCGACCGGGAACGAGGTGCGGCCCGAAGATGCCAGATGCTGAGCGCCAGACAGCGCGGAGAGATCGACATTGTCCTGCTTCAACGCCCAGAGCAGCGCTGCGAGCGCGCGCGCGGCGGGCTTGAGCAGACCGGGGAAATAGATGTGATAGGCCCCGAAGCGGACGCCGTATTTGCGCAAGACCGCGCGCGAGGACTGGTCGAGATCCTTCAGCTCGCTGGCGATCTTCGGCCGCTCCAGCACGCCGAGCGCCTCGACCAGCTGATAGGCGATGCCGCGGGCGATGCCGGTGACATCCTCGGCCTTTGACAGCTCGAACATCGGCCCGAGCAGCTTTTCGATATGCGTCTTGAGCCAGAGCTCGAGTCGGGCCTGCACCTTCTCGCGGGGCGCCCCAGTCAATCTCTCGTCCGAGATGATGCGGATGCGCGGATGCAGCGCGTCGTCTGCGGCGGACAGGCGCGCCACGGCATCGCCGGTCCAGCGGATGATGCCTTCGGAGGTCAGCACGAACTGCTCGTCCGGTGCATTGCCCAGCTTTTCGGCGCGCGCGTTGATCTCGCCGGCGAGCACCGCTTGCGCTGCAGCCTGCAAGGCTTTCGCATCGGAGCCGGCTTCCGCAGCGTCCGGTGCAAAGGTGAAGCCGTCGAGGCGGCCGATGACGTGGCCTTCGACGATGACTTCGCCGGTCTTGCCGATTTCAGTATTCAAGCTCGTGTTCTCCCGCAGGCGGCGCATCAATACACTGGTCCGGCGATCAACGAAACGCTCAGTCAAGCGTTCATGGAGCGCATCCGATAATTTATTTTCGACCTCGCGCGCGATCCCCTGCCAGCGTTCGGGGTCTTTCAGCCAATCCGGGCGGTTGGCGACGAAGGTCCAGGTGCGAATCTGCGCGATCCGGGCCGACAGCGTGTCGATGTCGCCATCGACGCGGTCGGCCTGATCGACCTGGGCGGCAAACCAGCTATCGGGGATGCATCCCTTCTGCATCAGGAAGCCGTACAGCGTCGTCACCAGCTCGGCATGGGCGGCCGGCGACAGCTTTCGGTAATCGGGGACCTGGCAGGCCTCCCAGAGGCGCTCCACGGCCACCTTGCCATGCGCGATATCGCGCACATCGACGTCGCGCGCAGCATGATCGAGCACGCGCATGTCCTCGGCGATCGGGGCGCGCGTCAGCGCCTCGTGCCCTGGGGCCAGGTTCAGCGACACCTGGAGCGCGCCGAGCGAGGAGAAATCCAGCTTCGAGTTGCGCCATTGCAGCATCTTCACGGCGTCGAAGGTGTGGTTCTGGAGCGCGTTGACGAGTTCGGGCTCGAACGGGGCGCAGCGGCCGGTGGTGCCGAAGGTGCCGTTGCGCGTGGCGCGGCCGGCGCGGCCGGCGATCTGCGCAAATTCCGAGGGCGTCAGGCGGCGGAACTGGTAGCCGTCGAACTTGCGATCGGAGGCAAAGGCAACGTGGTCGACGTCGAGATTGAGGCCCATGCCGACCGCGTCGGTGGCGACGAGATAGTCGACGTCGCCGTTCTGGAACATTGCCACCTGCGCGTTGCGGGTGCGAGGGCTGAGCGAGCCCAGCACCACGGCGGCGCCGCCATGCTGGCGGCGGATCAGCTCGGCAATGGCGTAGACCTCGTCGGCGGAGAAGGCGACGATGGCGGTGCGGCGCGGCTGGCGCGTGATCTTGCGGTCGCCGGCGAATTCGAGCTGCGACAGGCGCGGCCGCGTGATCATGGACACGCCCGGCAAGAGGCGCTCGATGATCGGGCGCATCGTGGCGGCGCCCAAGAGCAGCGTCTCGTCGCGGCCACGGCGGTTGAGAATGCGGTCGGTGAAGACGTGGCCGCGTTCGAGGTCGGAGGCGATCTGGACCTCGTCGATGGCGAGGAAGGAGACGTCGAGATCGCGCGGCATCGCCTCGACGGTCGAGACCCAATAGCGCGGCTTCTTCGGCTTGATCTTCTCCTCGCCGGTCACGAGCGCGACGCTCTCTGGCCCCGCGCGATCGGCGATCTTGTTATAGACCTCGCGCGCAAGCAGGCGCAGCGGCAGCCCGATCATGCCGGAGGGATGCGCGAGCATCCGCTCGATGGCGAGATGGGTCTTGCCGGTGTTGGTCGGCCCGAGCACCGCAGTGACGCCGGCGCCGGGGGCACGCTCGGAAGCGAAGGGGGAGGAAGAAAAAGCCATTCCGGAGATAGGTAGTGCCGATTTGGGCGAATGTCAGTGCTGTTTGAGGCGATGAGGCGATCAGGTGTCAGCGATGTCTCCGAACGCCACCACGCGCTCCGCTGTCATGCCCCGGCTTGACCGGGGCATGTGGCACGCCGTGGCTCATCGGCTCAACCACGACCGCCTCGGCGTACTGGATCGCCCGGTCAAGCCGGGCGATGACAGCGAGCGCGGAGCAGTCTTCCCAACCTCGCGCAACTGTCTCAGTTTGCGACGCTTTTCCCGCTCGCCTTAAGCTTCGGAACGACTCTAGAACGAATCGCGGCCGAATCGCTGACTCCCGATTGCGTCCCGTTCCGTTCACGCAACATGTCGCGGGACTCGCCACAGGTGCGCACTAGATGAAGGCTCGGGCTGCCGTACAAGCGACGATTTGATGACGGATTCCTTAAAGCTGGGGCGGCGGGGAGTCGAATCAGAATCGGGCGGGAGTCAAATGGATTCCAGGTTCCCCGACCTGCCAAAACAAAAATGCGAAAACAACCCCATGCACAGTAGGGAAGTCATTGATATCTCATACGTTCTTACCCTCCCCTGGAGGGGTCCGGGACGAGCGTAGCTCGCCCGTGGTCGATCGCGCGCAGCGCGAGCGGGGTGGGGTGATCTTTCCGCCCGGCACAGCGCCCGTGGGGAGAGATCACCCCACCCCGTCGCACATTTCGCTGCGCTCATGTGCGCCGACCCTCCCCTCCAGGGGAGGGTTAAGAACTGCTACTGCGTCTTGGCGACGCGTGGCGGCTGGGGGGAGGTGATGAAGCTCGTCGCTTCCAGCATCGCAGGCCCCAAGGGCGTCGGCACTTTCAGCCAGAACGGGACCAGGATGCGCGTTCCCGCCACCGGCGCAAAGGCGATCTCGATGTTGCGCTGGGCGGCGAGGTATTTGATTACGGGGCGGTCGGGGATGTAGCCGGCCACGGGCACGAAATAGAGCGCGCAGACCACGACCGGGCCCTTGTATCCCTTCTCGGCCTTCACGCTCTCCATGCGCTTGAAATCGAGTTTCAAGTCGTAGCGCATGCGGCCGTCGAAGACGGGCGCGCTGTTATGGCAGGCTTCCGGCGACACCGGATCGCCATTGCCGGGCACGCGCAGCAGCGAGGCCGTCATCGGGTCCCAGACGCCGCGGCGATGCGCTTCGGTGACGACGATGCGATCGGGGTCGACCGGCGGCTCCGGCAGGATCGCAAAATCCTTCACATTGCCCTTGTCGAGCGTGATGCGGATCTCTTCGGTCTTCTTCGAGGTGGTGGTGGAGGCCTGATAGCCGGTCGCAACCAGCGCGCCGTTGACGACGCGGCCCTGCGAGGCGCCGGTGCCCGAGCCACCCGCGAACGATTTCAGCAGCCCCGTGGTGCCGCCGGAGGCCGCGGCGGCGAACACGTCGTCCTGGATGTCGATGTTCCAGGCGCCCTTGCCGACGGGAATGCCTGATAACGTCGCCTCATATTGCGCCTCGAGCTTGCCTTGCGCCGCTGCCGGCGCCGCCCCCCACGCCAAGGCGAGCCCGCACAGCGCCGCCAGGGCCAACTGGCCGGCGCGCCGCCGCGGCGGATGAGAGGTCAGGATATTCACGAAGCCATCCAATGGGGCCGTCAGGCCTTGTTAGTTAAGCCAAAAACAGCGGCAAACAATGTGCTGGGCGCCAAAAGCGGCGGAACTCCCCAGGACTCTTCGGCCGCGAATACGCCCTTTATGTGATGGTAAGGCGTTCCGATCATTGCCGTTTTGGTGATCGGGGAAGGTGTGGTCGCGGGCGCGGTCACCTCTCCCGCTTGCGGGAGAGGTCGCGCGAAGCGCGGGTGAGGGCTCTCTCCTTTGGGGGCACTGTCGCGACTGCCCCTCCGCGGAGACAGCCCTCTCCCCAACCCTCCCCCGCGCGCGGGGGAGGGAGCGCACCGCGGGTGCCGCGCGAGATCCCGGGTTCGCGCTCCCCGCGCCCCGGGACGACGGGCCAAAAACGGCCCGTCGCCTTGACGTCCCGCCCCTTCCCCCCTATACGTCCGCCCGCTCCCTGCAAGGACGAAAGAATTTGCCCCCGTGGCGCCCCGAATGGCGGCCGCAAATCGTTGGGGGCTCGAACCTGAGGATTTCTACCATGTCTCGCCGCTGCGAACTGACGGCCAAGGGCCCCCTCGTCGGCCACAAGGTCAGCCACTCCAACATCAAGACCAAGCGTCGCTTCCTGCCGAACCTCGTCAACGTGACGTTCATCTCGGAAGCCCTGGAGCGCAACGTGCGCCTGCGCGTCTCCACCAACGCGGTCAAGAGCGTCGACCATAATGGCGGCTTAGATGCCTTCCTGCTCAAGGCCAGCGCCGACGTCCTGTCGCCGCGCGCCCTCGAGCTGAAGCGCGCCATCCAGAAAAAGGTCGGCGACGCGCCGGCGAAGAAGGCGAGCTAAGATTTCAGAATTGGGCGGGGGCTAAGTTGCGTCGCGTGGCGTAGGCTTAGCCAGTAGAGTTGCGTTGCGGCCGGATCGGAAGATCCGGCCGTTTTTGTTTGGGAAGCTTTGCTCTTCTGCAACTACAGAGCGCGGCGTAAGCTAACTGCGCCTCGAATCAGATAGAGCAATGGACGATATCTCAAAGGACCTACTTCAGATAAAGTTTAGAGGGCGAGCGATTCCGCCTCATAAGGCAATAATTGCTCCGGTAATTGGAGCTCGAAATGTTCTGACGAACAGCCCGTGGACATACGTTGCCTTGTGGCTCAAAAGAGGAGGCAAGGACAAGGCACTCCTCTATTGGCAGCAAGCGCAGGAATTCCACAAGGTATCCCTCGGCCTTCCTCCTCAATCGGCACCTCTGCTGCTTTACTATTCTTTCTTGAATGCAACGAAGGCGCTTCTATCAGCCAAGGGAATTGTATTTAACGAACGTCACGGCGTTTCAGAGCACACTCCGGCCTCGCAACGAGGAAGTTCCTCTCTCAATCACCTTGGCATCAAAATCCAGCAACATGGAGTATTGCCAAGCCTGTCGACTTACTACCAAGAATCCGAAACCAACAAGACTCACACTCTTCAAGAACTATTCTTCAACATGGTTTTCATACACCGAACCTATTGCCTAACCTATACATCGCAATCCGAAATGTTTATTCCAATCGCTAACTGCGGTTTCGTTGCAGATAGGCCATCCAAGCAAGTATATTTTCGCGCAGACATTACGAAGAACATTCCCTTCGCGACGGCCGTTAAGCGACTCCCAGTCCTTTTTGTTGCCGACGAGAAGTTTGGCCCTCGGGCAATTCGGTCTGTAGCCTCCGCGGCCTGCCAAAAGCCCGGTAAGTTGGGCGCGAGGGCTCTAGCCAACATTGCCGATCTAAACCAGAGCCTGCGCAGCGAGTTATTCTTTATAAACGGCACGGAGCCACTTTGGTACATCAGGTCTCGAACGCGCGGCCCAAAGCGCATTGAACGCCAACTGCCTACGCTCATCTTAGGCGCGATGCACCGGCTCAGCGAGATCAGCCGTTATAATCCGCCGCAGATGGCATCCCTCCTAGCTGGACAGAAGAATTGGTTACTAAGCGAATTTATTCAGATGTCTGCTGAACAGTTCATCGACGAGATTGCATCGGAGCTAACAGGCATTCAATTCCTAGTTCCAAACATCCGGGCAGCGAGCTGATGAATATCTACATCGCGTGCGCTCTGACCCACGTTCCGCGCTCGCTGTTTGACGAGCATGTCGCCTTTATTCACGAGTTAGCCAAAAGACTCCGGGAGAATGATCCAACCGCAGCAGTCAAGTACGCCCTCGTAAACAGTGACCCTCAACTCGCCACAAAACCGGAAACCGAGCGAGCTCGACTTTGCTATCTTTGGGATCGAGCAATGGTGGAAGAGGCTGATCTAGTCATCGCTGAAGCCAGCTTTCCATCCACCGGTCTTGGCATCGAACTCCAGTTAGCAGAATCCAACGGAAAGCCAGTTATTCTCTGCTTTCGCGATATCGGGACCAACAAGGTGGCATCGGCCTCCTATGAGAATCCCGATCACAGTCATCATGAATTGCAGGTCGGCCAAGGTCTCGTAACATTGATGGCCTTGGGAATCCCAACAATCTTTCGGACTATTCAATATTATGGGCAGAACGACGGCATTACGCGCATTGTTGAAGCAACGAATTCTTTACGCCAATAGTCGTTTCGACGAAGCCCACTTTGAGTGGCAGACATCGTGAAGATATCCAAAGTCATCATCAAGAACTACCGCTGCTTATCTAATAGCCAAGTTACGCTGAACGAGCACCTGAACATAATTGTTGGCGACAACGAGTGCGGGAAATCGACTTTCCTAGAAGCAATTCACCTAGCATTGTCCGGACAGTTAAACGGTCGCCCCATTCAAGCCGAACTCCACCCACACCTCTTCAACGCCGAAGCGGTGAGGCAATATGTCAAATCTTTTGGCAGTATGTTTTCCAAGGCTCCGCCAACGATCCTAATCGAACTCTACTTTCTTGATGACCCAGGGATCGCAAGATTTAGGGGAAAGAACAATTCGCTGCGGCAGGACGCCGCTGGCGTAAAGTTATTGATTGAGTTCAACGAAGAATATCAGGAAGAATATGCCGAGTACGTAGCAGACCCGACAATTATAAGAACGATACCTGTCGAATACTATGTCGTGCGATGGCGCGACTTTGCTGACAACGACATTACAGCGAGATCGATACCGATCAAATCCAGCTTCATTGATGCCAGCACGATAAGAAACAACTCCGCAGCAAGTCGCTACGTTCTTGATCTTGTTAAGGACGGCCTGAGTAAAAAGGAGCAGGTCGATCTCGCTCTCTCATATCGATTGATGAAGGACGAATTTCTCACGGACGAGCGGGTGCGTGAAATAAATGGATCGCTCGACCAAAAGAAGGGAATCGTATCTCAGAAGACACTGTCGATTTCCTTGGATACATCGTCGCGAGCAAGCTGGGAGCTGAGCGTCGTTCCTCACCTTGATGACATTCCGATGCCGCTTGTAGGTAAGGGGGAGCAAAACAGCGTTAAAATCAAACTCGCGATGGAAGCCTCAGCGCAGTCACACGTATTTCTTATTGAAGAACCAGAAAACCACCTCTCGTTTTCGAACTTAAGCATTCTCATCAGCCACATCTCGACCAGATTAAGTGGTCGACAACTAGTACTGACAACTCACAGCAGCTTTGTGTTGAACAAGCTTGGAATGGATTCTGTATTTCTGTTCAGGTCGGGCAATGCAAGACCTCTAAAGGATCTACCCAAAGACACGTACAATTACTTCATGAAGCTGCCAGGATACGACACCCTTCGGCTCATCTTGGCAAAGCGGGCGATCTTAGTTGAAGGCCCCTCCGACGAACTCATCGTTCAAAAGGCATTTCTAATGCGCTTTGGCAAGATGCCCCTCGCGATGGGAGTAGACGTGATCTCGGTAAGCTCCCTCGCCTTTAAGCGTTTCATAGATATCGCAGCTCTTCTTTCCATCGACGTAGATGTCGTTACTGATAACGACGGAGACGTCAGCAGACTTGAAAAGAGGTACAAAGACTACTTCAATTTCCCTTCAGTCGAGTTCGAATATGACAAGGATGAGACAGCGAAGACGCTGGAGCCGCAATTGGTCAAGAGCAATGGCCTGGACATCGTCAATTCCATTATTGGAAAGTCATTCCAGACCGCGGAGGATTTGCTCTCTTACATGGCCGACAACAAGACTGAATGCGCTCTAAAATTCTTCGAGACTGACCATTGTTGGACGATTCCGACCTACATCAAAAATGTTGTCCATGAATAACGTGGTGGTATCCGCTGCCGGCGGAGGAAAAACCACTAGAATTGTCACCGAAGCCCTTGGAGAGACCACAAGGCGCTGCGCTCTAGTAACTTATACCCAAAATAATGTCGCTGAGATCAAAGGGAAGATCTATCAAATCAATCGCTGCATCCCAGCACATGTAGAAGTATGGTCATGGTACTCCTTTCTGCTCCGCGAACTTGCTCGACCCTATCAATCGAGCCTAATCGGCTCTCGGATACGAGGAGTTCATTGGACTCAAGGGCGATCTGACAGATACGCCAAGCAGACTGAGATCAAACGTTTCTACTTCGGAAATCAGGGCCTTATCTACTCCGACAAGATCGCGCAGTTTGTACTCGCCTGCAACGAAGCGTCCGCCGGCGCCGTGATCCGCAGGCTGGAAGAGCGCTTTGATATGATCTACATCGACGAATTTCAGGATCTCGCCGGCTATGATCTCGATTTAATCGAGTTGATTTTGCGCTCACGCGTACAAGTGAACCTTGTTGGTGACCACCGACAGGCAACATTTCGCACAAACAACTCCGTTAGGAACAGCGCCTATTCCGGCATCAAGGTCATTAAGAAAGTTCGAGAGTGGGAAAAACTCAAACTATGCAAGACCACCTACCAAGCCGAGACCCATCGCTGCAATCAGGGCATTGCCGATATTGCCGATGGTTTCTTTCCGCGGGAGCCCAAGACGAGATCACTCAACGATAAGCTAATCGGCCACGACGGAGTCTTTGCCGTTAATAACAGCGATATAGCAGCCTACCTTGAAAGATTCCGACCGCAAGTACTCCGCCTGGATGTCAAGACAGATTGCCACGGCTACGAGGCGATGAATTTTGGCGAATCGAAAGGACTCACCTTTGAACGAGTCCTAATATTTCCGCACAAGCTCGCCAAATCTTGGCTGGCTAGTGGCGACATCAGACACGTGGAAAAGTCGGCCTCGAAAATGTATGTCGGAGTTTCTCGTGCCCGGCACAGCGTCACGTTTGCCTATGATGGTGCTCTAGGGGTAACTGGAATTGCGCGGTACGTTATGTAGATTCATTGTTCTCGACCCAGCTAGCAAATGCGTGTTGTCCAATTTTCCCCATTTTCCGCTATACTTGCCCAGATAGCATCACCCGGAGGCGCATTCCGTGGAGCACGCACCCAACACCGACCGCAAACCCGAGCCGAAAACCTCATCATCTGCTGTGAGGTACTGGCAACGAGATCAGCGAGAACATCTCCAACGTCCTGAAAATCCGCGGTCGGCACGGTGACGGCACTTGTAAACAACACCCCTCGCGCGTTAACCGTGCATTAACCAACGCAGCCTAGCCTGCGGTAATCGTCCAGCCATCATTAGCCCGAAATGCCGTCCCGGTTCGCTCCAGGAGAAGCGCCGATGTGCGTTGCATTGTTGACGTATGCCGATCTCAGTGCCCGCCTCGACATCTCCCGAGAGGCCGCGCGTTCGCTTGCGCGACGCCGCCATTTGCCGCGCTCGCGGTCGGAGGACGGCAAGGCCCTGGTCAGGGTCGATTTCGCCGACCTCCGCTACACACCCCGCCCACGACGCGTCCGCCGGGCAGACCCGATCGATGTCTCCCTGGCGAAGATCGAGGCCATCAAGATCCAGGCCTTCAAGGCGGAGGTGGCGCGGCTCGAGGCCGTCGCAACCGCCTACAGGGCAGTATTCGAGCGCGAGCGCGAACGTGCCGATCGCCTGGCCGTCGAGCTGACGCAGGCGGCCGCCGAGACGACCGCCGCCAATGCGTGGGCGGCACGACTGGAAGACGAAGTGGCGGTTCTCCAGGCCGGTCGCCGGGCGGGCGGCACGATCGCGGGGCAAGCCGCGCTTCGATTGGGACATCTGGCCGCTGCGATCGTGCAGGCAGACCGGGCGGCTCGCAGGTAACACTCGAGACTCATCTCCATCCCCGGCTTGCCGGAGCAATCACGAGGGAAGTATGACTGGCACCACCGATATCCACGAAATGAAGGCCCGCATTGTCGTGTTTGGCGTGGGCGGCGCCGGCGGCAATGCGGTCAACAACATGATCACAGCCGGGCTGCAAGGGGTCGAGTTCGTGGTCGCCAACACCGACGCGCAGGCGCTTGCGATGTCGAAGGCGAGGCGCCTGATCCAGCTCGGCACACAGGTGACCGCAGGCCTCGGCGCCGGCTCGCAGCCGGAATTGGGCCGCGCCGCAGCCGAAGAGGCGATCGATACGATTCGCGATCAATTGACCGGCGCGCACATGGTGTTCGTGACGGCCGGCATGGGCGGCGGCACCGGCACCGGGGCTGCCCCCATCGTCGCCAGGATCGCACGCGAGCTTGGCATTCTCACGATCGGCGTGGTCACCAAGCCGTTCTACTTCGAGGGCCAGCGCCGCATGCGCTTTGCCGAAGCCGGCATCGAGGAGCTGCTGAAGACGGTCGACACGCTCCTGATCATCCCGAACCAGAACCTGTTCCGGGTGGCCAGCGAGAAGACCACATTCGCCGATGCCTTCGCCCTTGCCGACCAGGTGCTTTATTCGGGCGTCGCCTGCATCAGCGACCTCATCGTCAAGGAAGGCCTGATCAACCTCGATTTTGCCGACGTCCTCTCCGTCATGAAGGAGAAGGGCAAGGCCATGATGGGACGGGGCGAGGCTTCCGGCGAGAAGCGCGTGCTTGCCGCCGCCGTGGCCGCGATCTCCAATCCATTGATCGAGAATCCCTCGATCAAGCGCGCCAGTGGCCTCATCATCTCCATCACCGGCGGCAAGGATCTCATGCTGTACGAGGTCGACGAAGCCGCGACCCGCATTCGCGACGAGGCCGACCCGGACGCCAACATCATCGTCGGCGCGTCGTTTGATGACAGCCTCGAAGGCATCGTCCGCGTCTCGGTGGTGGCGACCGGAATCGATAATCTCGACCCGGCGCAGCAGGCGCAGCCGGTGGAGACCGCCCTCACGCAGCTCGCCGGCAGGCTGCGCAACGACGGCCGCCGTATCGCCGATCGCATCGAGCGCAGTGCGCCCCTTGCGCAGGTGGAAAGTCCGCCGCTCCGCCCGCAGCCGCACCACCCGGTGGGGCCGCCGGCAAGGCCGAGCCTGGAACATGCACGCCAGCCGGCCGACCGGCCGCTCGATCCTTACGGCCGCACCGCTATGCGCAATGCGCCCGACGAGGCCGTTCTCGACGTCCCGGCCTTCCTGCGCCGCGCCGCCAACTGAACGGTGGCAGGAGGGAGTTACGGTCGTCACCGGGGCGCGACGACATCGCGAGCTATGATGCGCCATGGCGCATCTGAGCATGCATCGAACCGCGGTGATTGTTGAGCAATGGATTCTCGGGCTCGCGCCAAGAGGCGCACCCCGGAATGACGGAGCGGCTTGCGGAGAAGGCTATCGCATATGACAGTTGGAGGCTGCCGGATGAGTTCGGCCTGCATGGTTCGAGACGCCCGCTTTGGCGGGCTCCTCACCATGAGGGTTTGATATCGCGCCGCCAAACGAGACCTCATCCTGTGGAGCCCGCCGACGGCGGGCGTCTCGAAGGATGCGCCGCAAGGAAGCCACCCGCCAGGTTCACGCTGCCGTGCTGCGGGGGCCCTCCTGTGTTTCCTTCTTCCGACTCCTTATCGCGGGACAGCCACGCCGGAAAACGTAGCAGGCGTTCGTTGCTGTCTTTCGTCAGCTCGATGACGGAGCGGCTTGCAGAGAAGGCTATCGCATATGAGAGTTGGAGGCTGCCGGATGAGTGGCGGGCTCCTCACCATGAGGGTCTGATAGCTCGCCGCGAAACGAGACCTCATCCTGAGGAGCCCGCCGAAGGCGGGCGTCTCGAAGGATGCGCAAGGAAGCCAGCCGCCAGTTCACGCTGCCGTGCTGCGCGGGCTCTCCGGTGTTTCCTTCTTGTCCGTCTCCTTGTCGCGGGACAGCCATGCCGGAAAACGAAGCAGGCGTTCGTTGCTGTCTTTCGGCAGCTCGATGGCAGGTTCATCGGGCGAACTCGGGAGGTCCAGCGCGACGTGGCCGGTTCGCACCGCATCCGCGCGCTGATCCAGTTCGCGCAACAGAGGATCGAGCACACTGTCGATTTCGGTCGCCACCGACACCAGGAAACTATTGAGCTCGCGCGCCTCGGGCACGATTGCCGCAGCCGATTCGATCGCCTTGGAGAGGCCATCGACGACGGGCGCAAACGCGCCGGCGGCTTGCTTGATTCGGGTTTTGATCGCTTCGATCTCGACCAAAACGCGCTCACGCTCCCGCCTTTTCTTCTCCTCCGAAAGGCGGGCTTCAATTTCGGCGATCTGGGCCGTCAGGGTCGTGGCTTCGGATGCGAGTGCATCGCGTCTTCCGCGCGCGCGCTCGAGATCGCGGCTGAGATTGTCCACTAAGTCGTCCTTTCCAAACATGGCTTTGCTCCGTACGACAGCCGTTTTGGTCCGTAGGACGGCCGTGGCGCGAACCGCCAGCCTGGCAAGCTCAGCAAAGGCTGGACGGGCCGAAACAGGCATCAACTTCGGTCGCGTCACATGGGCCGACATGGTGATCCCCCACTCGTCCACATTAGGCGACGGCATGGTTAACAAGTGGTTAATGTCAACAGAAGATAAATGAGGCACCACGCCGGCGGCGCCGGCTTCGTCTCCTCGCTGCCATCCATTTCCGCTATACTGCAGTCGCATCACCCGGAGGCGCATCCCATGGAGCATGCAGCCAGCACCGACCGCAAACCCGAGCCGAAAAACCTCGTCATCTGCTGTGACGGCACCGGCAACGAGATCAGCGAGAACATCTCCAACGTCCTGAAGCTCTATCGCTGCCTGCGCAAGACCGACAAGACGCAGCCGCGGCAGATGGTGTTTTACGATCCGGGAGTCGGCACGGTGACGGAGCCGACGACGTGGCATCGCTGGAAGGCCAATATCAATATGGTGCTGGGGCTCGCCACCGGCTATGGGCTCGATCACAACGTGCTCAGCGCCTATTGCTTCCTGGTTCAGCATTACGCAGCCGGAGACAAGATCTACCTGTTCGGCTTCTCGCGCGGTGCCTATACCGTGCGGGTGCTGGCGGGGCTGATCCACAAGCTCGGGCTGGTCTCGCCGGAGCAGGTGAACCTCGCGGGCAGCGGCCTCATCGCCTACAAGCAATATTCCGGCACCGGGCGCGGCAACGACGTCGAGGACCTCAGCGACGTCACTTTCGACGATCAGGGGCCGCTACCGAAAGACCAATTCGACCTCGCAGCGCAGTTCGCGCGCATCACCTCGACGCGCTGGCCGACCATCCACTTCATCGGCGTCTGGGATACCGTGGCGAGCGTGATCGTGCCCCGCGCCGACCGGCTGTATTGGCCGAGCTTCGAGGAGCTCGCCTTCACGCTGCGCAATCCCAGCGTCAAAATCTTCCGGCAGGCGATCGCGATCGACGAGCGGCGCTGCATGTTCCGCCTCAAGGCGTATGACGCGCCGCAGGAGTTCTGGAGCAACCGCTATGTGCCGGACGAGAAGAAGGTGCCGCAGGACATTCTGCAGGTGTGGTTCGCCGGCGTGCATGGCGACGTCGGCGGCGGCTATCCGGAAGCCGAGAGCGGGCAGTCGAAATATCCGCTGCTGTGGATGATCGAGGAGGCCGCAAAGGCGGGGCTGAACTTCAACCCGCGCACGGTGAACCAGCTCGCCTTCGGCATTCAGCGCAAGAACTCGCCGTTCAGCTATGTCGCGCCTGCTTTTACCGGGAAGACGGGCGAGCTGCACGATTCCATGACGGCAGCTTGGCGGCTGCTGGAATATTTGCCGAAGCGCGCGAAGTACAAGGAGTGGCCGGAGCGGAAGGTGGTGCTCGGCTTCTACATTCCCGATAGCGAGCCGCGCGTCATTCCGGAAGGCGCGCATGTGCATGAGAGCGTGGTCAAGCGGATGGCGGTGGGGCCGGACTATCGGCCGGTGAATCTGCCGAAGAGTTACGTGACCGTGCCGATGCCGGTGGGGCCGCATGGGGGAGACGATGCGGGCATACTGCCACTCTCCCCTGGAGAGGGAGGGTCGGCTCACATGGAGCGGAGCGAAATGTGAGACGGGGGGTGACAGTCTCTCCACGCAAGCGCTGTCCGTGTGGGGAGATCACCCCACCCCGCTCGCGCTGCGCGCGATCGACCCTCCCCCTCCAGGGGAGGGTGGCAGCCCGCTACCGCCGCTTTGTTCTTTCGCCGCTACTTTTCGTTAAAATTCTCAAGCCTGCTTTAGCGGGATCGCATCATCTCTCTTCCAACATTGGAACCGATCCCCGCGATATCTGCGGAATTGGAGGAGAGTGCCAATGTATCCGCGCAAATATGCCCGCGTGAAACCTTCGGGATTGGTGTCGCGCCAGGCCAAGATCATCACCGACCCGCGCGCGCCGGTGATTCCCTGCACGCTGATCGACTATTCGCCCGGCGGGGCCTGCGTCGATCTCGGCGGACAGGTGAGCATTCCCGATCGGTTCGAGCTCTTGCAGGTCAACACCAAGAAGCGCTGCCGCATCGCGTGGAAGCGCGGCACGCGGGTGGGCGTGGTGTTCTAGGGCCGAAGGCCGAGATGCCCCGCTTACCCTCCCCTGGAGGGGAGGGTAAGAGCCGCGCTACGCCCGCATACGCGCCTTCGTCCCCGCGACGATCTGCATGGCGACACCGCCGATCCAGCCGAGCAGAGCGAGCCAGGTCCAGGCGATGTGCGGATCGAGGCGGAGCACGATGACGGCGACGGAGGCGAGCGCGGTAAGCGTGGCGCAGAGCGTGCCGGCCGAGCTCAAAAACTCCGCGGCGTCGATCTGGCTGTGCGCCTCGTCGAACGGCATTTGCGGCGTGTCGATCCCGATATAGAAGCCGATGAAGCCGAGCACCATCATCAGCAGCAAGAACCCCTGCGTGGTGAGCGTGGGGATCGCCGATCCCACATAGGCGCCGACGAACAATCCGCACGCCGCGCCCGCCATCGCAAGACCCACGCGCTCGAACACATGGGCAGTTTTGCGAACACCAAAACGCATGGCCGGCCTCCGTGAGCCGTTGAGGGGACGGAGGTTAGGCCAGTTTTGCGGGAGGTGGAAGGTGAGCGGGGTTACGGATGCGTGAGTTTACTCCCCCGCACGCGGCGCCGCATGCGGGGAGAGGTGAAGAAATCACCGCGCCCCGAACGTGGTCCTGCCGAACAGCGCCTTTTGCGTCGAGGGCTGCGAGCGCCAATATTGCGGCGGGGCTTCGACTTCGCCGCCGAGCTCGGCGGCCGCGTGCCAGGCCCAGCGCGGGTCGTAAAGCATGCCGCGGGCGAGCGCGATCATGTCGGCCTTGCCGGATGCAACGATCTCCTCGGCTTGCCTGGCTTCGCTGATCAGGCCGACGGCGATGGTCGGCAATTCGGTCTCGCGCTTGATCGCCTCTGCGAACTGCACCTGATAGCCGGGGCCGAGCGCAATCTTCTGCTGCGGCGAGACGCCGCCGGAGGAGGCATCGATCCAGTCGACGCCGCGCGCCTTCAGCGCTTTCGCAAATGCGATGGTCTGCGCCAGGTCCCAGCCGCCCTCGACCCAGTCGGTCGACGACACCCGCATGCCGACCGGCTTGTCAGCAGGGAATGCGGCGCGCACCGCATCGAACACCTCCAGCGGAAAGCGCATGCGGTTTTCGAGGCTGCCGCCATATTCGTCGGTGCGCCGGTTCGAGATCGGCGACAGGAACTGATGCAGGAGATAGCCGTGCGCGCCGTGCACCTCGATCGCGTCGATGCCGAGGCGGGCGGCGCGCTTTGCTGAGTCGGCGAAGGCGTTGCGGATGCGTTTGAGGCCCGCGGCGTCGAGCGCCAGCGGCGCGGCCTCGCCCTCCTTGTGCGGCACGGCCGACGGCGCAACCGTCTGCCAGCCGCCGTGTTCAACCGGAATCAGCTGGCCGCCCTCCCAGGGCCGCGCGCTGGAGGCTTTGCGGCCGGCATGGGCGAGCTGCATCGCGATGGCCGTCGAGGAATATTTGCGCACCGAATTGAGGATCGGCTTCAAGGCCGCTTCGCAGGCATCGCTGTAGAGCCCGAGACAGCCCGGCGTGATGCGGCCGATCGCCTCGACATGCGTCGCCTCGATGCAGAACATCGCCGCGCCCGACAGGCTGAGATTGTTGATGTGGGTGAAGTGCCAGTCGGTGGCGACGCCGTCGTCGGCCGAATACTGGCACATCGGCGACACCACGACGCGATTCTTCAACGTCAGGCCGCGCAGCTTGATCGGGGAAAACAGAACGGACATGCGGGGAGGTTCCGAAGGATGGAGGGGCAATGGCAGGAGTGTAGTGAGCGACGTGCGGATTGCTAGGCGCGCGGGGGAATGGCCGATAGTGGCGCCACGCATTGCGCTGTTGGCTTGGCGCGAGCCCGCCTCCGCATCGGCAATGACGGGGAGAGACCGCCGGCTATTCCACAAGCGTAAACTGCAGCAGCAGGGTCCGCTGGAGCATCGAGAAATTGTCGTCGGAGATCAGGGTCAGCACGGTCTCGCCCCCGGCCGTGACGTGGGCGTCGATGCCTTCCATGTTGTCGATCTCGTGGCCGAGATCGGCGGCGAACAGCGTGAGGCCGTCGACCAGCGCACCCGGCGCGATTGCCTTGAGCGGGATCGCGCGGATGCGGATATTGACGCCGGTGAACCAGGAGAATTTGCGCTCGAGGATGAGGAGATCGCCAGAGGGCAGCAGCACGGCGTCGCTGATGTCGAAGTTTTCGGAGCGCCGCACGCTGAACTGGCCCGGGGCCGGGCCGCCGATCAGGAAGGCTGTGAGGTTGCCGTCGGCATCGAGCCCGCGCTCGGAGAAGGCGATCAGCGTGCCGGCGAGCGGCTGGCTCTGGCCTTGCCCTTTCGGCACGATGACCATCGCCTCCAGCCCCTTGTTGGAGGGCAGCTTGCGCAACGCCGGCGGCACGGCAATCACCTCGCCGCGGGCGCGGGTGCCGCCCTTGGCGAAATCGTAGCGCAGAATCTGGTTGACGCGCTCGAGCCCGACATAGACGAGGTTGCCGTCGCGCGCGAGCGCCTCGGTGTCGTACCAGAGCCGCTTGTCCGTGATCGGCCGCCCGTCCGCACCGAGCAGCGGCGCGGCCTCGACGTCTGCGAGCCCAACCATCTCGCGGCCGGAATAGCGGATGGCACCGGTGAACCAGCCGCCCTGGTCGGAGATCGCGAGGAAGCGTTCACCTTTGTTGTCGAGGAAGCGGAGGCCGGACAGGCCGCCAAATCCGCGATAGGGCGAGGTCAGCACCAGGCCGCTGCGAAAATCCAGCGAGCCGAAGCGCGTGCGCGCGCGGTCGCGCGGCTCGAAATTGGGGATGGTGCGCGCATTGACCTCCACGCTGACGGGCGCGGCGACGGCGTGCTCGAGGTGGAGCGCGCGCGGCGGCGGCTCGATCGCAGGGTGCAATTGCGCCTGCGCTCGCGCCAATCGCGGCATCGTCAGAATGGAAAATCCCGCCGCCGCGTGGCCGAGAAAGCTGCGGCGGGACGAAGCTGCGCTCACGAATGCAGTTTGCGGCGCTGCCGGCTGGCCGGCTGGCTCGGCGCGGTGTTGGTCTCGCTGAAGAGTTCGGCGAGCTTCTCGGTGATGGCGCCGCCGAGCTCCTCGGCGTCCACGATCGTCACCGCGCGGCGGTAATAGCGCGTCACGTCATGGCCGATCCCGATCGCGATCAGCTCGACCGGCGAGCGGGTCTCGATCTCCTCGATGATGTGGCGCAGGTGCCGCTCGAGATAGTTGCCGGGATTGACCGACAGCGTGGAATCGTCGACCGGCGCGCCGTCCGAGATCATCATCAGAATCTTGCGCTGCTCGGCCCTCGCCAAGAGGCGCTTGTGCGCCCAGTCCAGCGCCTCGCCGTCGATGTTCTCCTTGAGGAGCCCCTCGCGCATCATCAGGCCGAGATTTTTCCGCGCACGACGCCAGGGGGCGTCGGCGGATTTGTAGATGATGTGGCGGAGATCGTTGAGGCGGCCGGGATTGGCCGGCTTGCCAGCGGCAAGCCAGGCCTCGCGCGATTGCCCGCCCTTCCAGGCGCGCGTGGTGAAGCCTAAAATCTCGACCTTGACGCCGCAACGCTCCAGCGTGCGGGCGAGGATGTCGGCGCAGGTGGCGGCGACCGTGATCGGACGTCCGCGCATCGAGCCGGAATTGTCCAGCAGCAGCGTCACCACGGTATCGCGGAACGTCGCCTCCTTCTCGTGCATGAAGGACAGCGGGTGATAGGGATCGGTCACGACGCGCGACAGCCGCGCGGGATCGAGGATGCCCTCTTCGAGATCGAACTCCCAGGCGCGGTTCTGCTGCGCCATCAAGCGGCGCTGCAGGCGGTTTGCGAGGCGGGCAACGATGCCTTGCAGGTGCGCGAGCTGCTTGTCGAGATAGGCGCGCAGCCGCTCCAGCTCGTCATGGTCGCAGAGGTCTTCGGCGGCGATGACCTCGTCGAATTTCGGCGCAAACGCATGGTATTCCGGCCCGCGCGGCTCGTTGGCCCCGCGCGAATTCGGCCGCGTCGCCTCGCCCGGCGTCTCGTCGTCGCCGAGTTCGCCGTCGTCGAAGGTGTCCGAAGTCGAGGCCTGCGCGCTTTCCATCGCGCTCTCGCTCATCTCCTCCGACGTCGCCTCGGCCTGGTCGGCGCTCATCTCCTGCGCGGCGTCGGAATCGGGCGAGCCTTCGGCGCCGGACTGGTCGTTGTCGCCGTCCTGGTTCTCGTCGTTCTCGTCATTGTCCTCGGTGTCGGCGTTACGCTCGTCGCCGAGCTCGAGCGCCGACAAAAGATCGTGCACGGCATCGCCGAACCGGGTCTGGTCCTCGAGCACGCCGTCGAGCCGGTCGAGCCGCTTGCCGATCTTGTCTTCGAGAATGGGACGCCAGAGGTCGACCATCTTCCTGGCGGCCGCCGGCGGCGCCATGCCGGTCAGGCGCTCGCGCACCAGCATCGCCAGCGCGTCGGCCAGCGGCGCATCGGCGCGGTCGGTGATCTCGTCGAACTTGCCGCGATGGAAGTGATCGTCGAGCATCGCGGTGAGGTTTTTCGCAACGCCCGCCATGCGGCGCGCGCCGATCGCCTCGACCCGCGCCTGCTCCACCGCCTCGAACACGCCGCGCGCCTGCGGATTGCCGGGCATCAGCTTGCGATGCACTTTCGGATCGTGACAGGCGAGCTTGAGCGCGATGGAATCGGCGTGGCCGCGCACGACCGCGGCGTCCCGCTTGGTCATCTTGCGCGCAGGCTCGGGCAGCCGCGCCTTGCCGGGCGCAAGGCCCGGGCGCTCAGCGGCGAAGGAGACGTCGAGCTCGGGCGTCTTCGCGATCGCCTTGAGACAGGAGGCGACCGAGCGCTTGAACGGCTCGGTCGGGGCTTCCTTGCTGCTGCGGAATTTGGAGTTGGAGGTGGTCATCTCACCCTATCCGTCGTCCCGAAAGGCCGGGACGACATCTCAAACCTTTAGCTCAGCGCCACGTTCACCGCCGATTCCGGCAGCTCCGCGTTGAAGCAGCGCTGGTAGAACTCGGCGACCAGCGGGCGCTCGAGCTCGTCACATTTGTTGAGGAAGGTGACGCGGAAGGCAAAGCCGATGTCGCCGAAGATGTCGGAGTTTTCCGCCCAGGTGATCACCGTGCGCGGGCTCATCACCGTCGACAGATCGCCGTTGGCGAAGGCGTTGCGGGTGAGGTCGGCGAGGCGCACCATCTTGTTGACGATGTCGCGGCCCTCCTGGGAGCGATAGTGCTTGGCCTTGGCCAGCACGATCTCCACTTCCTCGTCGTGGCTGAGATAGTTCAGCGTGGTGACGATCGACCAGCGGTCCATCTGGCCCTGGTTGATCTGCTGGGTGCCGTGATAGAGACCGGAGGTATCGCCGAGGCCGACGGTGTTCGCCGTGGCGAACAGCCGGAACGCCGGATGCGGCTTGATCACCTTGTTCTGGTCGAGCAGGGTCAGGCGCCCCGAGACCTCCAGCACGCGCTGGATCACGAACATCACGTCCGGGCGGCCGGCGTCGTATTCGTCGAAC
The DNA here is from genome assembly GCF_023073835.1 of Bradyrhizobium sp. 153. NCBI lineage: Bacteria > Pseudomonadati > Pseudomonadota > Alphaproteobacteria > Hyphomicrobiales > Nitrobacteraceae > Bradyrhizobium > Bradyrhizobium sp. 153. The sequence goes on from NZ_JADPKH010000029.1 coordinate 151,154, forward strand.
ACCAGCGCGACGTTGTTCTGCAGTGCCCAGGGCAAAATGCCGTCGCGGAATTCGGTGACCTGCTTGCCGTCGCGGACCACGATGGAGTCCTTGCCGACCAGGTCGATACGGCTGATGTGGCTATCGAGGTTGACGCGCACGCAGGGCCAGTTCAGCCGCGCGGCGACCTGCTCGATATGGGTGGATTTGCCAGTACCGTGATAGCCGGTCACCATGACGCGGCGGTTGCGGGCAAAGCCCGCGAGAATGGCAAGCGTGGTGGCGCGGTCGAAGCGGTAGTCGGAATCGACTTCGGGCACGTGAGGATCGACTTCGGAATAGGCCGGGACTTCGAGATCGCTGTCGATTCCGAACACCTGGCGCACCGACACCTTCATGTCGGGCAGACCGGAAACTTCCTCAACTTTGGACAGAGCGGCGGTCGTCATCAATCCTCCGAGGTCCCGGGCGGTCCCGAAACCGGTTATTTGCACGTTGGCTGCGGCTGGGTGCTGAAAATCAACCTATCAGAGACAACGAGCGGGCAGAAGCCCGCCCCCTAATCAAAGTTCCAGTGTCTTTTCATTTAGATAGGCAAGGAACGCAGTTTTTGGAGGGCTGCCTTGCGAATCACGCTCGAATTTCGGGCGGTTGACCCCTCTGCCTGCGCGGATGGCCCTGTTGCCGCATGCACTTACCCATGTAGGGTCTGACTTCCAGTGCTCCAGCCCACCATAGAGACGACGTGACATCCTTCCTCGATCCCCTCATCGCCTTCGTCTCGGCCCATGCGTGGCTGGCTTATCTGACCCTGTTTCTCGCGGCGCTGCTCGAAGCGGTGCCGGTGGTGGGGTCGGTAATCCCCGGCTCGACCATCATCCTGGCACTGAGCGCGCTGGTTCCGGGCGGCGAACTGAAGCTGCCATGGGTGTTGCTGGCGGCCGCACTCGGGGCAGTGCTCGGCGACGGATCGGCCTATTGGATCGGGCACCGGCGACAGCGCGAGATCCTCAACACCTGGCCGCTGACCAGCTACCCGCGCGTGGTCGAGCAGAGCGAGAATTTCTTCCATCGCTTCGGCACCTGGGCGGTGTTCTTCGCCCGTTTCGTGCCCCCGATCCGCGCCTTCGTGCCTGTTACCGCGGGTGCGCTCGGCATGGCGCCGGCGAAATTCTACGCGGTGAACATCCCGGCGATCCTGGCCTGGGCGCCCGCGCATGTGCTGCCCGGCGTGCTGGCGGTCTCAGCGCTCCACGAATATGCCGGGCTGCATCATCACGGCCATATCGGCAAGCACATCTGGATGCTGACGGTGGTAGGGGTGGCGATCGTGCTTGGCGTGGGAGTGTTGATCCATCGCCGGCGCAACGGCGGTAGCATCGCGGCGGCCAAGCCGCGGGCGTAGATCTTACCCTCCCCTGGAGGGGAGGGTCGGCTCACATGGAGCGCAGCGAAATGTGAGACGGGGTGGGGTGAAGGTCTCTCTACGTCGAACACTGCCCGCGTGGAGAGATCACCCCACCCCGCTCGCGCTACGCGCGATCGACCCTCCCCCTCCAGGGGAGGGTGAAGGCGCGCTCCTGGTCAGGTCTTCGACTCCAAAACCCCCGCCCGCCGTCCCGGTGCCGGTCCGACATACCTGGCCCTTGGCCTGATCAGCTTGCCGAATTGCAATTGCTCGCTGGAATGGGCGATCCAGCCGACGCTGCGGGCCATGGCGAACAGAGCGAGCTCGCTGCCGGCAGGCAGGCGCAGGGCGTGCACGAGCACGGCGAGTGCATAGTCGATGTTGACGAACTCGCCGGTCGCTTCCGCGATCCGCTCCGGCACCTCGCGGGTGAACTTCCGCGGTGCGCCTGCGCGCGACAAGGCATTCAGCAGTGATTGCGCGCGAGGATCGCCGCGCTTGTAGACGCCATGGCCGAAGCCGGCAAAGCGCTCGCCGAGCGCGACGCGTTCGCGCACCATCGGCTCGACGTCGCGATCGATCAGCGTCTTCACGAGCTGCGAGGCCAGCACGCCGGCGCCGCCGTGCTTGGGCCCCTTGAGCGCGGCGAGGCCGGCGATCACCGAGTCGTAGAGATTGAGGCCGGTCGACGCGGCACAGCGCGCGGTGAAGGTCGAGGCGTTCAGTTCATGGTCGGCAAGCAGCACGAGCGCGCGGCGGATCAGATCGCTCGCGTGCTTGTTGTCCGCGGCCCATGCCTTCGCAACCTGCTGATGCAGCGGCTCGGCCGACGGCTCGGCATTGAGCATGGTCGCGACCAGCAGGCGGACGATGCGCGCGCCGACCATGGCACGGCCATCGGGCGCGCGGGTGAAAGCGCGGGGATCGGCGCTCGCAGCCAGCGCGAGCACCGCAATGGCGCGGTCGATCGGCGCGGCCCGACGCGCGGCTTGCCCGATCATGCGCATCTCCTCGGAGAGAAGCGGCTGATTGTCCTGATCGAACGGATCGACGCCAGAGACGTCCCACAGCAGCGTCGCCGTATGCTCGAGCGCATCGTTCTCGGCGAGATCGACGCAATTCACCCCGCGGTAGATCGCGCCCTCCTCGGTGATGGTCGAGATCTCCGTGTCCATCACCGGCAAATCGGCGTCGAAGCTGCGCAGGCCCCTGGGCTCCGGCGACGGCACCCGGCGCTCCTTGAGCGCGCGGACGTCCTCGGCCCGGTAGCGGTTTTTTCGCGAATCCTGCGTCGGCTCGGAGCGGATCAGACCGCGGCTGACATAGGCATAGAGCGTGGCCGGCGAGATCGCGAGCTCGGCGGCGGCTTCCCGGGCGGAGAGGTAGAGCTCGTTGGAATTTTTCATATTGATTTATGTAATCAAGATTGATCAATCTGTCGACAGGCCTGACCCTTCCCCCTGCGTCAAACAGGAGATTGGGCCATGAACATCCACCTCACCAAAAGCCAGATCGGACTGGACGGCGTTCCCGCCGCTGAGACCGTGCTGAGCCATGTCGACGGCGAGCGCGGCGAGCTGATCATCGCCGGCGAGCATGTCGGCAGCCTCGCCGCCAGATCGAGTTTTGAGGGCGTCACCGCCCGGCTCTGGAACGGCGCCAACAAGACCAGCTTAAGCGAGGCCAATGTGCGGGCGAGCCTGGGCACCGCGCGGGAGCGCGCCTTCGCTCGATTGCCGGACCTGTTGCCGGCAACCCGCGGCATGGGCATCGTCGACGGGTTTCGTGCGGCCGTCGCGGGCCTTCGCGCCGAATACGGCCTGGAGCATGAAGCAACTATCGTCGGCGCGTTTCCGGTGATTGCGGGCGCGCTGGTCCGCCGTGCCGGGGGGCTCGAGCCGGTCGCGCCCGATCGCAGCATGAGCCACGCCGCCGACACGCTGCGCATGCTGCACGGGCAGGCGCCTGCAACGCGCGAGGTCACCGCGCTCGATGCGTATCTCGTCACCGTCTGCGACCACGGCATGAATGCCTCGACCTTCACGACCCGCGTGGTGGCCTCGACGCAAGCCGATCTGTTCGCCGCCGTGACCGCGGGCTATTGCGCGCTCACCGGTCCCTTGCATGGCGGCGCGCCGGAGCCCGTGCTGGAAATGCTCGACGCGATCGGCTCGCGCGAACGCATCCAGAGCTGGGTCGACGCGGCGCTGGCACGCGGCGAGCGGATGATGGGCTTTGGTCACCGCGTCTATCGCGTCCGCGACCCGCGTGCCGACGTGCTGAAGACCGCGATCGAGGCCCTGGCTTCCAATGGCGCCGACCTGCCCTTTGCCGGCGAGGTCGAGGCCTATATCCGCAGCGCGCTGCGCAAGAAGAATCCGGACCGGCCGCTGGAGACCAATGTCGAGTTCTTCACCGCCATCCTGCTCGATGCACTCGCAATTCCGAGGCAGGCCTTCACGCCGATCTTCGCACTGGCGCGCGCGGCAGGATGGACCGCGCATGCGCGCGAGCAGCAGCGCACGGGACGGCTGATCCGGCCGAGCTCGTCCTATGTGGGGGCCATGCCGAAGGCTTCAGGCGACTAAAGACTAAGGGAAAGGCGACAGCGGAGCTCCCACTCCGCTGTCGTGCGGGCGAAGTCCTGATCTGTGCAGGTTGAGGAGATCTGCACGTCCCGGGCGAGCACCGTGGAACGTATACGCGGCCGGCGAATTAGCTGATCTGGCCCGTAGAGGAACGCGATGCTGGACTTGCTTGGACATTCGGACGAGGCCAGGATCGGCGAGATCGCGAGGCAAGCAGCGAACAGGAGCGCTGCCGGTGGGGATTCCGAGAGGCGCTTCCGGGACTTGCTCCAGGCGCTGCCCGCCGCGATCTACACCACCGACGCAGAGGGCCGCATCACCTTCTTCAATCAAGCCTGCATCGAGTTCGCCGGACGCACGCCAAACATCGGCGAGATGTGGTGCGTGACATGGAAGCTCTATCTGCCCGACGGCACGCCGCTCCCCCACGATGAGTGCCCAATGGCCGTCGCGCTCAAGCAGAACCGGCCGGTGCGCGACGTCGAGGCTGTGGCCGAACGGCCGGACGGCTCAAGGATTTGCTTCATGCCGTATCCGACGCCGCTGCGCGACGAAGGCGGCCGACTGGTCGGCGCGGTGAACATGCTGGTCGACATCACGGCTCGCAAGCAGGCCGAGCAGCGGATGATGCTCCTGGCTTACGAGGTCGATCATCGTTCGAACAATCTGCTCGCGGTGACCCAGGCGATGCTGCGGCTGACCAAGGCCGAGACCGCTGCAGAATTCCAGGCCGCGTTTCAAGGCCGTCTCAGCGCGCTTGCCAATGTGCAGAGGCTGTTCTCGGAATCGCGCTGGACCGGTGCGAGTCTGAAGACCATCGTCGAAGAGGAACTCCGGCCGTACGCAGGCGCAGACGGCGAACGTATCAGCATCGCTGGAGACGACCTCCGGCTGCCGGCGACGCTCGCCCAATCGATCGCGGTCGCCGTGCACGAGCTTGCGACCAACGCCGCTAAATACGGGGCGCTGTCGACGCCTTCAGGCAGGCTGGAGATCCGCTGGGAGACCAATGGTGCAGACCCTCTCGTGCTGCACTGGTCAGAGCGCGACGGTCCCCCGGTCAACGAACCGCCGACGCGCAAGGGCTTTGGCATCGGCGCGGTCGATGGCATCATCCGGACCTTGCGCGGAAGGATCACCCGGCAGTGGAAGCCGGAAGGGCTGGTGTGCCAGATGGCGTTCCCGGACGTCACTAAGTAAGCGCGACCAGATCCGGATGCATCGTCATCGCGCTTTGTCATCGCGCTTTGGACTGTCGCCAAAGCAAATCCTCTGAAGGCCGATGCACGCTTCCCGAATGCGCTAGGCCTCGCGGACCACCGTCTTCAGGTAATTATACGCCTTGATGATCTCGATCAAACGGTCTTCCGTGGAGCGGTCGCCGCCGTTGGCGTCGGGATGATGCTGCTTCACCAGCGCCTTGTACTTGCTCTTGACGTCGGCGAGGGTGGACTCGGGTCCGAGGCCCATGACCTGGAGCGCCTTGCGCTCGGCGTTCATGATCTTGCGCGTCTCGGCCTTGGGCGGGGCTTGCGGGCCGCCGCGCCAGTTGGCGCGGCCGTTGAGCTCCTGGAACATACTGAACGGATCGAAGGCGCTGTCGATCTCCGCCTCCGCGCCTTTCTTGACGCCGCCATTGGCGCCCATCTTCCAGGTCGGGCGGTGACCGGTCAGCGCATCCTTCTGGTAGCGCGCGACCGCGTCGGCATTCATGCCGGAGAAGAAATTGTAATTCTGGTTGTACTCGCGCACGTGGTTCAGGCAGAAGTGCCAGTACTCACGCTGATTGTCGCGACCCTTGGGCGCACGATGCGCGCCCTTGTTCTGACACCCGGTCCATTCGCAATTGACCACGGTGTCGCGCGGCTTCACTTCCGGCTGCTTGCCCCGCGGCTTGACCCGGATGGAGTCGAAGAACTTTGATGAATCGATCGGCATGGCTGACTTTGACTACGCAATGCAAAAACCTTCAAGTCTTGACATTGCAATTAGCTTGAAACCCGTAGCCGAAGTTTCACTTCGGCGTTTTTCAGAACGGCCGCCAGAGGCGGCCTATGGTGTTGACGGAGCGCGATCGCGTCCCTTAATGGCTCACATGGCTATCAGAGACGTTATCAGCAACAAGTTGCAGGAAGCTTTCACGCCGGAAAGCCTGCAAGTCGTCGACGAGTCACATTTGCATGAGGGCCACGCCGGCCATCGACCGAGCGGCGAGTCGCACTTCCGTGTGTATATCGTATCTGCCGCCTTCAAAGGGAAGAGCCGGGTCGATCGCCACCGCATGATAAATTCGGCGTTGGCCGCGGAACTCGCCGGCGGCGTGCACGCGCTCGCGATCCACGCGCAGGCGCCGGGGGAAGGGTGATTTGCTTACCCTCCCCGGGAGGGGAGGGTAAGCGAGATCAAAACGACGTCCCGGCCCTTCGCGGCTTGGCTTCCTCCAGCTCGGCCTCCCGCGGCACCGGTGAAATACGGAGCGCGGTGATGCGGTTGCGTTCGCGGCGGAGGACGCGGAAGCGGAAGCCGTGGAAGGTGAAGCTCTGGCCGCGGTCGGGGATCGAACGCGCCTCGTGGATGACGAGGCCCGCGACCGTGGTTGCCTCTTCGTCGGGGAGGTGCCAGTCAAGGGCGCGGTTGAGATCGCGGATCGGCACCGAGCCGTCGACCACGACAGAGCCGTCGGGCTGGCGGCGCACGCCGGCGACCACGACGTCATGCTCGTCGGCGATGTCGCCGACGATCTCCTCCAGAATGTCTTCCAGCGTCACGAGCCCTTCGACTTCGCCGTATTCGTCGACGACCAGCGCGAAATGGGTCTTGCGGCGGCGGAACGCCTTGAGCTGCTGGGATATCGGCCGCATTTCCGGCACGAACCAGGGCGGCAGCATGATGGTGGTGACATCGATGCGCGAGGTATCGCCCTCCGACGCGCGGATTGCGCGCAACAGATCCTTGGCGTGCAGAATGCCGATGATGTTCTCCGACTTGTCGCGCCACAGCGGAATGCGGGTGTATTCGGTGGCCAGCACCTCCCGCACCAGCTCCTCCGGCGGGAGATCGGCATTGATCATCACCATCGCGGTGCGGTGAACCATCACGTCGGACACGGTCAGCTCGCCGAGGCGGAAGACATTATGAATGTACTCGGCCTCGCCGCTCTCGATCTTGCCGTGTACGGCCGATTCCTCAACCAGGCCCTCGATCTCGGAATCCGTCAGGATCTCGTGCTGCGAAAACTCCTGAACGCCGATCAGACGCAAGATCGCACCCGAAGCCGTGTTGAGACACCAGCTCAGCGGGTAGAACACCAGGTAGGAGACATGAAGCGGATACGCAATCCACTGCGACACCGGCACCGGCTCCCTGATCGCAAGCGTCTTCGGCACCTGTTCGCCGATGATGATGTGCAGCGAGGAGAAAACCAGAAAACCCGCCACGAACGAGGTGAAGTGCAGCGTCGCCTCCGACAAGCCGAGCGGATGGAGGATCGGGCTCAGCAGCGCAGAAACGGTCGGCTCACCAATCCAGCCAAGACCAAGGGAGGCCATGGTAATGCCGAGCTGGCAGCAGGCGAGATAGGATTCGATATTCCCCATCATCGTCTGCAACAGGCGTGCGCCGAAGCGGTTCTGCTCGACCATTGCCTTGACGCGAAACCCACGGCTCTTCACGAGGGCAAATTCGGCCGCCACGTAAAATGCGTTGGCAGCGAGCAGGAGGACAGCAAGCAGCAGATTGATGGAAATCGAACTCATGTTTGCCTCGCGATCGCCTCGGCGTTCCGCGCCGTTTCGCGGGCGGCAGATCCAATCGATCCCGCCATCACTGCGCTAATTTCGACTGCAGGAAATCGCGCACCAGCGTCGGCTCGACGTCCTTCGCAATCACGGCGCGGCCGACCGCCTCCAGCAGAATGAAGGTGAGCTTGCCGCGCTTGACTTTCTTGTCCTGCGCCATCAGCGCCATCAGCGCGTCGGCATCGGCAAGGCCCTCCTGCGCAAAACCCGCGATGTCCTGCAAGCGCGTTGGCAGGCCGGCTTCGGCCAGATGCCGCTCGACGCGCGCCGCGTCCAGCTCGCCGATCATGCCGAGCCGGACCGAGAACTGCGCCGCCAGCGTCATGCCGATCGCGACGCCCTCGCCGTGGAACAGGCGGTCCGAGAAGCCGGTCGCCGCTTCCAGCGCATGCCCGAAGGTATGGCCGAGATTGAGCAGCGCGCGTTCGCCGGTCTCGCGCTCGTCGCGCGCGACGATTGCGGCCTTGGCGCGGCACGACGTCGCGATCGCATGCTCGCGCGCCGAGCCGCCCCTGAAGATATCGGCATGGTTCTTCTCCAGCCAGGTAAAGAAGGCCTCGTCGCCGAGCACGCCATATTTGGCGACCTCGGCATAGCCGGCGCGGAATTGCCGCGGCGACAGCGTGTCGAGCACGGCGGTGTCGGCGATGACAAGGATCGGCTGGTGGAAGGCGCCGAGCAGATTCTTGCCCTGCGGCGAGTTGATGCCGGTCTTGCCGCCGACGCTGGAATCGACCTGCGCCAAGAGCGAGGTCGGCACCTGCACGAAATCGACGCCGCGGCGCAGGATCGCCGCGGCAAAGCCGGCGAGATCGCCCACCACGCCGCCGCCGAGCGCGATGACGAGATCGTTGCGCTCGATTTTTGCGGCGATCAGGGCCTCGCTGACCTTTTGCAGGCCCGCATAGGTTTTGGAGATCTCGCCTTCCTCGACCACGATGCGCGAGGTCGGAATGCCGGCTGCGGCAAGCGACGCCTCGGCGGGCTCGAGCCAGTGCTTTGCGACGGTGCGGTCGGTCACAACGGCGGTACGCACGCCGGGGCGCAAGCGCGCGACGCGCTCGCCGAGCGAGGCCAGCACGCCGCGGCCGATGACGATGTCGTAGGCGCGGTCGCCGAGCGCGACATCGACATTGACAGGATCGGAATGCTTCAAAGGCGCAGTCATCGTACGGCACTCGCAAGGTCGGCAGGTGGCACGCCGCAGAGATGGGCGTGCAGGGTCTCGATGCATTCCTCGACGATCTTATCGTGCGGCACATCGCGCGAGGCGATGGTGAGGTCGGCATGGCGATAGACCGGTTCGCGTTCGGTGAGCAGGCGCGTCACGGTTCCTTCGGGATCGGCGGTCTGGAGCAGCGGGCGATCGGCACGGCGCCGCACGCGGCGCATGATGACGTCGTGGTCGGCCTTGAGCCAGATCGAGACCGCTTTCGCGGCGATGCGCGCGCGCGTCTCTTCGCGCATGAACGCGCCGCCGCCGGTCGCGAGCACGATCGGTCCGCCGTCCAGCAGCCGCGCGATCACGCGGGCCTCGCCGTCGCGGAAATGCGGCTCGCCGTGGCGCTCGAAGATTTCCGGTATGGTCATGCCGGCCGCCGCCTCGATCTCGGTGTCGGCATCGACGAAGGGCAACTTGAGCCGGGCCGCCATGCGGCGGCCGATGGTGGATTTGCCCACCCCCATCATGCCGACGAGCACGATCGAGCGCGCCCCGAGCGCCGACAGGATGTCGGCCTCAGGCGAACCGGGTATCGGTAGCGCGGCGTCGGACATGGATCTCGCTCGATCTGCCGCCAAAGGCGGCATGCTTTCGCCACCTATACGACCCCGCAGGGGGCCTCGCCAGAGGACTCTTGCCACGAAACGGCGAACATGTTGGATGATTTCATTGGTTAATTTGCCCGCCAAGACCGCTATCGAGACCCTTTGCCGATGCCCAGCCTGTTCCGCTTCCTGACGGTCCTCGCCGTGATCGCCGGCATCGTCTATGGCGCGGTCTTCGCGCTGGCAAACTTCGTCAGTCCGAAGCCGCGGGAAATGACGGTGACGATCCCGCCTGACAAGTTTCTCAAGAAATAGCAGCTAGGCTTTGGGCATGCGCACCAAGCCCTCCGACACCCAGCTCACCGGCCTGTTCCTCGACATGCTCGCGGCGGAACAGGGCGCCGGGCCCAACACGCTCGACGCCTACCGCCGCGACCTCACCGATCTCTCGGAATTTCTGGACCGCGTCGGCCACACTTTTGTAGATGCGGAGACGCAAACGCTGCGCGACTATCTCGCCGATCTTGATGCCCGCGGCTTCAAATCCACCAGCGTCGCGCGGCGGCTGTCGGCGATGCGGCATCTGTTCCGCTTTCTCCTCAACGAGCGCATCCGTACCGAGGATCCCGCAGCGATCCTGTCGGGGCCGAAGCGCGGCCGCGGCCTGCCGAAAGTGCTGTCGATTGCGGATGTCGACCGCATGCTCCGCCGCGCCAAGGAATTGAGCGAGGCGGCGGATGCCTCGCCCTCGAAACGGCTGCGCAGCTTGCGGCTCTATTGCCTGCTCGAGGTGCTCTACGCCACGGGCCTGCGCGTCTCCGAGCTGGTGGCACTGCCGCGCTCGGCGGCCAAGCGCGATGCGCGCATGATCGTGGTGCGCGGCAAGGGTAACAAGGAGCGCCTGGTGCCCCTCAACGAGGCCTCGCGGCAGGCGATGGCAGATTATCTCGCGGCGACGGAAGCTGCAAAGGGCGACAAGAAGAACAGCGTGGCTGCTTCGAAATGGCTGTTTCCCTCATTCGGCGAGAGCGGACATCTGACCCGCCAGCATTTCGCGCGCGACTTGAAGGAACTCGCGGTCGCCTCCGGGCTTCAGGCCCGTCTGGTCTCCCCGCACGTGCTACGCCACGCCTTCGCCAGTCACCTCCTCCACAACGGGGCCGATTTGCGCATCGTGCAGACCCTGCTCGGCCACACCGACATCTCGACGACCCAGATCTACACCCATGTGGTCGAGGAGCGGCTGAAGAGCCTGGTGCGCGACCTGCATCCGCTGGCGGAGAAGTAATCTCGCGTGCCCCGGGGCGCGGCGCAGCGTGAAACGGTGCGCCGCTGAGCCGGGCCCACGCCTCTTGCCGGGTCCCGGCTCAGCGCAGCGGCGCTACGGCGCGCTGCAGCGCGTCCCGGACACGAGAGTCCAACCCCGGCGATGGCGAAACCGCCTTGACTTCGGCCACATCTCCGCAGAAAGAGCCGGGGCTTCACGATTGATTTGGCTTGCGGCTCACGAGCACACAAGCCAAGCCATTGAAGAAGCTGCAGTTCTTTTCGCGACCGCAACCTCGCTTCGCTTCTCCAGCCCCGTCCGCCTATATTGAGTTGATGCCAGACCAGATGCGCAGCTATCTCGACTTCGAAAAGCCCGTCGCCGAGCTCGACTCCAAGGTCGACGAGTTGCGCACGCTCGCAGCTTCCGGCACCGACATCGCCGAGGAGATCGGGCGGATCGAGGACAAGGCTTCGCAAGCGCTGGCCGACCTCTATGCGAACCTGACGCCGTGGCAGAAGACGCTGGTGGCGCGGCACCCGCAGCGGCCGCATTTCAACGACTTCATCAAGGGCCTGATCACCGAGTTCACGCCGCTGGCCGGCGACCGCAAATTCGGCGAGGACGAGGCGCTGGTCGCCGGCTTCGGCCGCTTCCGCGGCGAGCCGATCTGCGTGATGGGCCAGGAAAAAGGCGATTCCACCGAGAGCCGCATCCGGCACAATTTCGGCATGGCGCGGCCCGAAGGCTATCGCAAATGCGTGCGGCTGATGGAGATGGCCGAGCGGTTCGGTCTGCCGGTGCTGTCGCTCGCCGATTCCGCCGGCGCCTATCCCGGCATCGGCGCCGAAGAGCGGGGACAAGCCGAGGCGATCGCGCGCTCGACGGATGCCTGCCTGGCGCTGACCGTGCCGAACGTCGCCATCATCACCGGCGAGGGCATGTCGGGCGGCGCCATCGCCATCACCACCGCCAACAAGGTGTTGATGCTGGAGCACGCGATCTACAGTGTGATCTCGCCGGAAGCCGCCTCCTCGATCCTGTGGCGCGACGGCACCAAGGCGCAGGAAGCCGCCAACAACATGAAGATCACCGCCCAGGACATGCTCCGCTTCGGCGTGATCGACAGCATTTTGAAGGAGCCGGTCGGCGGCGCCCACCGCGATCCCGCCGCCATGATCGCCACCACCGGCGATGCCATCGCCAAGGCTTTCGACGAGCTCCGGGGCCTCGACGGCGACGCCATCCGCAAGCAGCGGCGGCAGAAATTCCTCGATATCGGCCGGAAACTGGGCTGATTCGGCCCGAACAAGCGCACCGCTGAAGGAGCGCTGCGCTGCATCGGGGCGCGAGACCCCTTGGTGGCCCGCTGGTAACCCCGCGTTAACCCTTTTTTTGCCCAAATCGGCGATCTCTGTTCCAATCCGGCCGAAAGGCCCAAGTAAGGCCCAAAGTCGCGTCCATTTAGTCTTCGTTGACCATGCCACTGGGCCAACGGGCTCGTGATCCCCGCTCGGGTTGCGACCACATGACCCAGAGGTTAGAATTTTAATCAATGGCTTCAGGGCATAAGCGCTGGGGCGTGGTCTGAAAAGCCCGTCACGACGGGTCTGGTTCGCCGGTCAGATCATGCTCCAAACGATTGGGGTCGCGCTTTCTGCCCGGCACGGTGTGGGGTCCATCTTGATTTCTCGTTCGCTTGCTCGGGCGCTCTTGGCTTCGGTTGCGCTGATGACGGCCGGCGTTCTGCTGACCGGCTGCGACACCGACCAGGTCTCGCTCGCGACCAACGCCAAGGCCAACCAGCCGGTGCCGCCAAAGCTGCTCGCCGCGATGACCGAGAAGGACATGGATCTGCAATCGCCGATCCTGGTCCGCCTGTTCAAGCAGGAGGCCGAGCTCGAAGTCTGGAAGCAGACCCGAAGCGGCCAGTTCGCGCTGCTCAAGACCTATCCGATCTGCCGCTGGTCGGGCGATCTCGGCCCCAAGGTGCGCGAAGGCGACCGCCAGGCGCCGGAAGGATTCTACTCGATCAATCCGAGCCAGATGAATCCGCAATCGGCCTATTACCTGTCCTTCAATACCGGTTACCCGAACGCGTTCGACAAGGCGCTCGGGCGCACCGGCTCGCAGCTGATGGTGCATGGCGATTGTTCTTCGCGCGGCTGTTACGCCATGACCGACGAGCAGATCGCCGAGATCTATTCGCTAGGGCGCGAATCCTTTTTCGGCGGCCAGAAGGCGTTCCAGCTCCAGGCCTATCCCTTCAAGATGACGCCGGTGAACATGGCCAAGCACCGGAACAATCCGAACATGCCGTTCTGGAAGATGATCAAGGAGGGCTATGATCATTTCGAGGTGACGCGGCAGGAGCCGAAGGTCGATTTCTGCGAGAAGAAGTACGTATTCGATGCAGCCAAGCCGGCGGACGCCAAGCGCGACCCGGTGTTCGACGCCTCGGCAAAATGCCCGGCCTATGTGATCCCCGAAGACATCGCTCGCGCCGTGCGTGAGAAGCAGGCGAAGGACGAGGCCGAATACGCAAAGCTCGTCGCCAAGGGTACGCCGGTGGCACGGATGAACACCGGCATTGACGGCGGCATGAACAAGATTTTCGCGGCGAAGATTCCGGAAGGCTCGACCGGCCTGTCGGAGGGCGCCGAAGGCACCACGCTCCAGATGCTGGCCATGGCCAAGGCGCCCGGCACGATTCCGGGCCACGTCAACCCGCCCAAGCCGAACCTCGATGCGGCCGCGTCCGCGCCTGCGCCGCAGGACGAGCCGCTCACAGCTAGCAGCGCGCCCGCGACCAGCACCCGCGTCGCCTCGGCCGCTCCGAGCGAGAAATCACAAGAAAAGTCACAAGGCGGCTTCTTCTCCAACCTCGGCCGCAAGATGGGCCTGGGTACCGCCGACACCACGGCGACCACGCCTGCGCCGCAAGCCACGGCGTCCGTGGCGCCGACCACGACGACCCCGCCCACGGCCGCGTCGAGGCTGAAGGCCGCAGTGACCCGCTTCGTGCCGGGGCATGACAAGTCCAAGGATGCGGCGAAGGAAGCGCCGAAGGCAATCGTAGCCGCCAAGCCGGCCAAGCAGCCCGATACCCGCCTCGCCGCAACCCGCCCGGCGTTGAAGCCGTCAGTGTCGGATGGGGCGGCTGACAGCGGACAGATGGCCGGCGCCGCGCCGGTGGTGCAGTCGAGCTCGTTCGACAGCCGCTTTGGGGCGGTGAAGTAGGGCGGCGCTTCGCGCAATCCAAGGTCCATCCCAGACCAATGCTGTCATTCGCCGCGAAGGGTGAGAGCGCCACGCTCCGGCGAGAGCCTACGGAGCCAGATACCGCATCAGCTCCGGATTGCCCCTCACCTCCGCCGCCTCGCCTTGCAGCGCGACCCTGCCGCGATCCAGCACGTAAGCGTAGTCGGCGACGCGCAGCGCCAAGTCGAGGTGCTGCTCGACGATAATGACGGCGATTGTCTTCGCGAGTTCGATCAGGCGCTCGGTGATCTCCTCGATCACGCCGATCCAGACGCCCTCGGTCGGCTCGTCGAGCAGCAACAGCTTGGGATCGCCCAGCATGGCACGGCCGATCGCAAGCATCTTGCGTTCACCGCCAGAGAGCGTGCCGGCGGGCTGGTCGAGGCGCTGGCCAAGTTTCGGGAAGATGGTCAGCACGCGGTCGACCGCACTGGCGTCCTTGTTCGCGAGCGAGCCGACGGCGAGATTGTCCCGCACCGACAGGCGCGCGAACACCGAATGCTCCTGCGGGACATAGCCGATGCCGGCGCGCACGCGCTCCTGGGTGGCGCGGCGGCTGATGTCGCGGCCGTCGAAGGCGACCTCGCCCTTCCAGGCCGGCAGCTCGCCGACGATGGTCTTCATCAGCGTGGTCTTGCCAGCGCCGTTGCGGCCGAGCACGGCGACGCCGCCGCGCCAGGGGATGCCGAGGCTGACGCCGAACAGCACCTGGCTGCGGCCATAGCCAGCATCGAGATGCTTGATGTCCAAAAATTCAGGCACGGCGCAGATAAATCTCCTGGACGGCTTTGTTGGCCTGGATCTCGGACACCGTGCCTGATGCCAGCACCCTGCCCTGGTCGAGCACGGTGAGGCGATCGCAGATGTCGCGGATGAAATCGAGGTCGTGCTCGACGATGACGAGCGAGCAATGCTGCTTGATCGGCTCGAGCAGTTCGCCGGTGACGCGGCGCTCCTCGAGGCTCATGCCGCCGGTTGGCTCGTCCAGCAGCAGGAGTTTTGGCTTGCCCGCCAGCGCCATCGCGATCTCCAGCCATTGCTGCTGGCCATGCGACAGCGCGGCGGCCGCATCGAAGGCGCGGTTCGCCAGACGAAACTGCGTCAGCATGGTCATGACCTGGTCGTGCAGCAGCCTGCGCGTGCGCGAGAATACGAGATCGAACAACGAAGACTGCGCCTGCAGCGCAAGCAGGATGTTGTCGTACAGGGTCAGCGACGGCAGCACGGACGTGATCTGGAATTTCAGGCTCATGCCGGCGCGGGCGCGCTCGGTCGGCGTGAGAGCGGTGATGTCAGTGTTGACGAAGCTCACCTTGCCCTGCGTCGGCACTTCGGCCCCGGCGACGCACTTCATCAGCGTGCTCTTGCCGGAGCCGTTCGGTCCTATCAGCCCGTGAAACTCGTTTTCGCCGACGCTGAGCGCCGCGCCATCGAGCGCGGTGAGCTTGCCAAAGACTTTGCTGATGCCGGAGGCTTCAAGGAGCGGCATTGCGCTTCTCCTTGGGTTTGGCACCGAAGCTGCCGACGCGTTCACGCTCGCCGAGGACAAAGCTGATCAAGCCGAGCGGCCGGAACAGGATCACGAGCAGCAGCAACAAGCCCAGAATGATTGGCCAGATGTCGCGGTAATTGTCCGACAGCCAGAAGCTGACGCCTTCGACGATGACGGCGCCGATGACGGCGCCGATCAGCGTGCCGGAGCCGCCGAACAGCACGTAGAGCACCACCTGGGTCGAGACCACGACACCGACCATGTTGGGCCAGACGAAGCCTTCATGGAAGGCATAGAGGCTGCCGGCCAGCCCGGCGATGGCGCCGCCGATGGTGAAGACGATGGCTTTGAGATGCTGCGCCTTGTAGCCGAAGAAGGCGATGCGTTGCTCGTTCTCGCGCAGGCCTGCCAGCGCAAGGCCAAACTGCGAGCGCACCAGGAAGCGGCAGAGCAGGTAGACCACGACGAGGATGCCGAGCACGAGATAATAGAAGGCCGGCCCTTCCGAGAGTTCGTATGAACCAAGCGACATTGGCGCGATCGAGGGGATGCCGTTCTGACCGCCGAGATAGTACCAGCCGCGCGCCAGGCGGTCGGCCGCGTAGGAGCCCGTCAGCGTGCCCAGCGACACGAAGATCACGCTGGAGGGATGCCGCCCCAGCAACAGAAAGCCGCCGAGCAGCAGCGCGAAGGTCAGGCCGATCAGCGTGCCCGCCGGCAGCACCAGAAACATGTTGGTGATATCGAGGTCGCGCGCGAGCAGCGCGACGCCATAGCCGGCCGATCCGAAGAACAGGGCCTGACCGAAGCTCATGATCCCGGCATAACCCCAGACGAGGTCGAACGACAGCGCGAACAGCGCGAGGATGATCACGCGCGTCGCGAACACGGTGAGGTAGTCCTGGAGCACCAGCGGCGCGAGCAGTGCCGCGACCAGCACGACGCCCTCCACGATCGGCAGGACTTTTCGTCCTGCCCCGGTTTGTTTCCTGGCCCGTCCCGCTGCCACGCGTTCAGCCATCGCGTCGTCCGCTTCGTCGCCGGCGATGGCCTCTCTTACCCCGCTCATCGGCTTCCCATTCCGCCTCAGCATTCCTTGGGATCGACAAGCCCGTCGCTACGAGCAACGATCTCATAATTGCCGCTCTTGGCCACCGCGGTATACATCTTCATCTTGCAGTGCCGCTTGCCCGGCACCATCTCGGCAGGTCCGCCGGGGCCTTCAGCGATCTTGGCATGGTCGAGCGCGCCGGCGACGGACTCGCGGTCGACCTTGCCGGCCTCCTTGACCGCTGCTTCCCACAGCTTCAGGCCGCGATAGGTGCCGGTGGCGGCGCTGCCGGCGGCGAACAGGAAGTTGCCCGGGAAATCCTTCTCGTAGGCCGCCTGGATCTTTGCGTCGAAGGGGCTCTCCTTGGTCAACACCTTGAAATAGTCGAGGCAGCTTGCGAGCCCCTCGATCTCGGCGGCCTGATTGATGTTAAGCGTGTTCTCATCATAGTAGACGCAGGCCAGGCGCCCGCCGTTTTTGAGGAATCCGGCTTCATAGAGCTGCTTGAAGAACGGCCCGACGCCAGGCGGAATGACAGTGTTGAAGACGACGTCGACCTTGTTGGAGATGATGCGGTTGACGGTCGCGGAGAAATCGACCTGGTCGAGCGGATAGTATTCCTCGAACACGACCTCGCCGCCGTTCGCCTCGATCACCTTGCGTGCATAGACGTTGAGCGTGTGCGGCCAGACATAATTGGCGCTCGGCAGCGCGAACTTCTTGCCGCCGTTCTTGATCAGCCAGGGGATGAACTCGTCACATTGCTGCGCCGGCGTCGGCCCGGTGCAGAACAGGTAGGGCGTGCATTCCTTGCCTTCATAGAGCTGCGGATAGATGTAGAGCGTCTTGCCGCGTGCCACGATCGGATCCTTGATCGCGTTGCGCATCGAGGAGGTGATGCCGCCCAAGACCATGTCGACCTTGTCGCGCTGGATCAGCTTGCGGACGTTGCCGACGGCGACGGATTCGTTGGAAGCGGTGTCCTCGATATAGAGCTCGAGCGGCCGGCCGAGCAGGCCGCCGGCGGCATTGATCTCCTTGATCACCATCTTGGCGACATTGGCATCGGCATTGCCGGCATAGGCGATCGGGCCCGTGAGGTCGGTGGCGATGCCGACCTTGATCGGGGCTTCGGCCGCATTGGCCCAGGGAGCCGGAATCACCCAGCTGCCGACGCCGGTTGCGACCGCACCGGAGGCAAAAGCAAAATTGGAGAGAAAGCGGCGCCGTGAGAGCTGAGTGCGATCGAACATGTGACTAAACCCCTTTTCCTGCGGTGAGGCCCTGCGGACGGAATTTGATGAAGACAATGGCGAGCACGAAGACCAGCACGTCGGCGACGACGGGCGCCATCACCCACGGCAGCGCCGCGCTGAGCGTGCCGATGACGCCCGCGCCTGCGACCGGTCCGATGAAGGAGCCGACGCCGCCGACCATGACCGCGACAAAACCCTGGATCAGAAAGCGCAGGCCGAGATCGGCAAACAGGCTGAACACCGGCACGATCAGCGCACCGGCAAGGCCGGCAAGCGCTGCGCCGAACGCAAACGTGGCGCCGTAGATCAGCGGCGTGGAAATGCCCGACGCGCGTGCCAGCGACGGATTCTCCAGCGTGGCCCGCACGCGCAGGCCAAAGCTCGTGCGCGACAGCAGCAGATAGCAACCGCCCATCACCAGGAGCGTGATCACGATGATGGTGAAACGCCAGGCCGAGATGTGCATGGCGCCAATGTCGAGCGAGCCGCCGATCGGCTCCGGCACGGTGAGGTAGAAGCCGCCGATCAGTCCGCGCACGGATTCCCGGATGATGAGACCGAGCGCATAGGTGCCGAGCATGGCGACGATGGGCGCGGCATAGAAGCGGCGGATGATCAGCGCCTCCAGCACGAAGCCGAGCGCGCCGACCACGAAAGGCGCCGCAGCCATGCCGGCCCAGATCGGCAGCCCCTTGGCGTAGGCGAGATAGGTGATGTAAGCCCCGAGCAGGACGAACTCGCCTTGCGCGAAGTTGAAGATGCCCATCATGCTGGCGATGATCCCGAGCCCCAGCACGATAAGGACGATGATCGCGCCAAAGCTCAGGATCTCGAACGCCGCGACGAACGCGTTAGCCATGCGTTGCGTTTCCGTTCGCCTGCATCGAAGCCTCGCTCACATTTTTTTCCAGTCGCCGATCTGCTCGAAGGCATGGGCGGCGCGGTAGATCGTGGATTCCTCGAACATGCGGCCGACCAGCATCAGGCCGACGGGCAGGCCGTCGACCATGCCGCAGGGCAGCGACATCGCGGGATGATGGGTGATGTCGAAGGGCGCGGTGTTGGAGATCATCTCGAGCGCGCGGGCTACGTATTCCTCGCGGCTGGCATTGGGCTCCGGCAGCTTGGTCGCCTTCATCGGCGTGGTTGGCATCAACAGCAGATCGTAGTCGCTGAAGGCCTTGTCATAGGCCGCGGTGAGCCGGCGGGAGATGTTGAGCGCCTTGCCGTAGAAGCGTGGGCCGAAATTGTTGTTGATGTAGGTGCCGAGCATCATGAACAACTTCGTGGTCTCGGACAGCGAGTCGGCCTGCCGGCGCCAGCCGCGGTGAAAATCCATCAGGGAGGTCGAATAGAGATCGCCGCGGCTGAGGCCGTAGCCGTCGCCGAACATCATGGTCTGGGTCAGGCCTTCGGTGCCGATCGGGGTCCAGATCGCGCCGCCCAGGAGGTGCATCGGGATCGATACCGTCTCGACGCTGGCTCCAAGATCCTTGAAGCGTTTTGCCGCCTCGCGCACGCTTTCATTGACCGCCGCCTCTGCGGCCGGCTGCTCAAAGCCTTCCTTGACGATGCCGATCTTCATCCCTTTGACGCCCTGGCCGAGCGCCTTGGTGTATTCCTCGACCTTCGGCGCCTTGATGCGCGGATCGTAGCCGTCGTCGCCGGCGAGCACTTCGAGCAGCAGCGCGTTGTCGGCGACCGTCGCAGTCATCGGCCCGGTATGATCGATGTAGATCTCGATCGGCATGATCCCGGTATAGGGCACGAGGCCCCAGGTCGGCTTCATGCCGTAGATGCCGCAGAACGAGGACGGCATGCGGATCGAGCCGCCCTGATCGCCGCCGATCGCCATGTCGACCTCGCCGAGCGCAACCACGACGCCAGAGCCTGACGACGAGCCGCCGGCCGAGTAGCCCATCTTGTGCGGATTATGCACTGGCCCGTACGAGCCGGTGTGGCTGCCGCCAGACAGGCAGAAGTGCTCGCAATGCACCTTGCCCTTGATCTCGGCGCCGGTATCCAGCATGCGCGTGACGATCGTGGCGTCGAAATCGGGCACATAGCCTTCCAGCGTGGACGACCCGTTGGTCATGGGAACGCCGGCCAGCATGATGTTGTCCTTCAGCGCGACGGTCTTGCCCTTGAGCTTGCCGCTGGCGGCGCCCTTTACGGTCGACTTGCGATACCAGGCATTGCGCGGGTTCTCTTCGGCCGAGGGCCGGTAGCCCGGCGTGCGCGGGTATTTCACCTCCGGCACCTCGTCCGGCATCGCGGCGACGAGATTGTAGGCTTCGATCGAGCCCTGCATCAGGCCGCGGAACGAGGCGACGTCGTCGTCGGTCAGCGAAAGGCCGCACTGCTCGGCGACGCTGCGAAGTTGGGCTGGCGTGGGAAGAACAACTGTCACGGCGCTCTCCTCAAAGGCTTCTTGATCCCTGGCGTGGACGGAAGCCGCCTGGTCCCGCGCCTGCACAGCGCGGGACCAAATCGGCATCGCGTCGATATTACAGACAGAAATATTTTCCTTTTCAAGTATTATTTCGAAAATCCGCCAGCACCCTCGACAATCTCGTTTTAGACCGGCTTGATCAGCTTGAAATCGAGACCGTCAGCCTCGGCGAGATACATCTGCATCCGGGCGTGACCGTTGCGAACGGTGACCGGCCCGCGCGCGCCGCCATAAACGATGTTGCGCCCCGCCGCGAGCATCGGAGCCATGGACAACGAACCTGCCTTGTTCGCGACGGCTTCGAGGAAACGCAGGCCTTCGTAACTGGACTGGCCGAGCGAGCCGATCGGCGGAGCGTTTGGTCCGAACATCGCGCGATAGCGGATCTGGAAGTCGTCGTTGCTCCGCGAGCCGATGCCCGGGAAATAGCCGGAGGCGCAGAACATGTTCTCGCTGTTGTCGGCGCCGATGCCGAGCAGGACCGTCTCGTCCATCGCGCCGGCCAGCCGCAGCGTCGTCGCGGCAAGCCCGCATTCGCCGAAGGCACGGTTGAAGGTGATGCTGTCGGTGCCGATCAGCGAGATCAGCACGACATCCGGCCTCGCGGCGCGGATGCGCGCCAGATGAGGCTGGTGATTATCCTCGCCGAGGGGAACGAACTCCTCGCCGACGACAAGGCCGCCGGTTTCGTTGATGTAATTCTTCACGGCGCGATGCGACTGCCAGGGCCAGACATAGTCGCTGCCGATCAGGTACCAGCGCGACGCGTTCTTGACCTCGGCGAGCCAGTGGATCGAGGGCCGGCTCTGCCAGCGCGGCGTCTCACCGATCGCCATCACGCCCGGCGTGCACTCACCGCCTTCATAGACCGGCGTATAGATGTAGGGGATGCGATGACGCGTGGTGACGTCGCGCAAGCCGACACGGACCGCGCTGGTGTGCAGCCCGACGATGAGGTCGACCTCGTCGAACGCGATCGCCTGCTCGGCGCGGTTCAGCACCTCGTCGAGCGGTCCGCCAGCGTCGTAAATGGAAAGCTCGATTTCGCGCCCGAGGATGCCGCCGCGCTTGTTGATCTCGGCAACCGCGAGCTTGGCGCTGTTGGTCGCACAGGGGCCCCAGACTCCAGGCGAGCCGGTGCAGCAGATGAAGCCGCCGATCCGCAGCTTGTTCGCGCGGCGCCGCTTGAAGAAGGCGTGATCCCTGGGCGACAAGACACCATCAGCCGCCGATGACGACAGATTCCTGAACAGCAAGGACGGCGGCAACGCCGGGCCGCCGTGAGCCGGGAAGTTCACCGTCGCGCGCACGCCAACTCCTGTCTGGGACCAGACTTGAAAGCACATTGAGCAGGCGGCCGCGGCTTCCGCCCTTTTGTTGGGCAATGATCCTATTTTGAAAATATTGAATATTCAACAATTGAAGTGCATATAGATGCGGCATTGATTGCAAGACATTCACTCATTTGGGTCAAGACGAAGTCTTAGCCGTGGCAAAATCCTCGAAAGAAAACTCACCGATCACCGATCACCTCGCCTATCTGCTCGCGCAAGCCAACCGGGAGATCAACCGCCAGCTCGAGCTGCGGTTGAGCAAGGAGGGCGTGCCGGTCGAGCAATGGCGCATCCTGAAAGTGCTGTCGGATGGCAACGGCCATTCGATGGGCGAACTCGCCGATGCCGTGCTGCTCAACCATCCGACATTGACCAAGATGATCGACCGCATGGTCTCGGACACGTTGGTCTACCGCGTGCAGGATCCGAACGACCGCCGCAAGGTGCTGATGTTCATCTCCGACCGCGGCAAGGTGCTGAGCAAGAAGCTCAACTCGCTTGCGGTGGACCAGGAGGAGCACATCCTGGAGAGCTACGGCGACAAATCGACGAGTGAGCTCAAGCGGCTGCTGGAGAGCTTGATCGACAGCTCGAATTGAGGGCTGATTAAGTTCGGCTTCTTAAAGCACGTCGTCCTTGACAAGCGAAGTTCTTGGCAACGCGCAGCGTTGTCCGGGGCGGAGGGCCGATCCAGGGCCCATTACCACCGCATTTACTTGGCGAAGACTGGCGGTTGCCTGCGTCGCGCCGCGACTTCCCCTGGGTAATTGGCTTCGCCAGGACGACGGTGGGGTGAGAGCTGGGCGCGTCACGCTCAACTGTCATCGCCCGCCTTGTGCGCACTTGCGCACTGCAACAGGCGATCCAGTATTCCGGAGACGGTCGCGATTGAGCCGAGAAGCCGCGGCGTAATGGATCGCCCGATCAGTCGGGCGACGACAGTCGAGAATGAGGCGCCGGTGTTGCGCCCCACTAATACATTCAAGCCTTACGCGTACCTGCCGTGGCAGTGCTTGTACTTCTTGCCCGAGCCGCACGGGCAGTCCTCGTTGCGGCCGATCTTGCCCCAGCTTGCCGGATTCTTGGGATCGCGAAGGGCGGCATCAGTGGCCTGCGCTCCCAGCGAGACGCTGGCGATCGCCATTTCGTCTTCGCCGGTGTTCGGGTCGAACTTGTGCGCCTCCATCGGCGGCAGCAGCGGGGCTTCCTGCTCCGGCGGGACGATCTCGACGCGCATCAGCTGCGCGGTGACGGCCTCGCGCAAATGTGCGCTCATCTCCTGGAAGAGATTGAAGGCCTCAGTCTTGTACTCCTGCAAGGGATCGCGCTGGCCGTAACCGCGCAGACCGATGACCTGGCGCAGATGGTCGAGCATGATCAGGTGCTCGCGCCAGAGATGGTCGAGCGTCTGCAACAGAATGGTCTTTTCGACGTAACGCATCACGTCGGGCCCCCATTGCGCGACCTTGGCCGCCATGTGCTCGTCGGCTTTGGTCTCAATGCGGGTCAGCAACTCCTCGTCGGCGATTCCCTCTTCCTTGGCCCATTCGTCGACCGGCAGGTCGAGATCGAGCACGCGCTTCAGCTCGTCCTTCAGGCCCGCCACGTCCCACTGCTCGGCATAGGCATGCTCGGGCACGTGCTTGGCGACGAGATCGTCGATGAAAGCGTGGCGCATGTCGGTGACGGTTTCGACAACGCTCTCGTCCTTCATCAGCTCGACGCGCTGATCGAAGATCACCTTGCGCTGGTCATTCTGGACGTTGTCGAACTTGAGCAGGTTCTTGCGGATGTCGAAGTTGCGCGCCTCGACCTTCTGCTGCGCCTTCTCCAACGCCTTGTTGATCCAGGGATGGATGATGGCCTCGCCCTCTTGCAAGCCGAGACGCTGGAGCATGCTGTCGAGACGGTCCGAGCCGAAGATGCGCATCAGATCGTCTTCGAGCGACAGGAAGAATTTCGAGCGGCCGGGGTCACCCTGACGACCGGAACGGCCGCGGAGCTGGTTGTCAATGCGGCGGGATTCGTGCCGCTCCGAGCCGATGATATAAAGGCCGCCCGGCTTCTTCACGGTCTTGGCCGGCTTGCTCCCCTTCGCCGGCTCGATCTCGATGGTCTCCTCGGCCTTCAGCACGAGATCGCGGAAGTGCGCGATGTCGGCCTTGATCTGATCGATCTTCTTGGCTTTCTCGGCCTCGTCCTCGATGCCTGCGGTCTCCTGCTGGATGCGCATCTCGAGCGAGCCGCCGAGCTTGATGTCGGTGCCGCGGCCGGCCATGTTGGTCGCGATGGTGATCGCACCGGGCACACCCGCTTCGGCGACGATATAGGCTTCCTGCTCGTGGAAGCGCGCGTTCAGCACCGCGAACAGCTTTGCCGGCTTGCCGGCGCGGGCCGCAGCATAGAGCTTGTCGAGCGCGTTCTCCTTGCCGAAATCGATCTGCTTGTAGCCGTTCTTCTTGAGGAATTCGGCGAGCACTTCCGACTTTTCGATCGAGGCGGTGCCGACGAGCACCGGCTGGAGCCGCGAATTGGCACGCTCGATCTCGGCGAGGATCGCGCCGTATTTTTCCTGCTGGGTGCGGTAGACCTCGTCGTCCTCGTCGAGGCGCGCGACCGGCAGGTTGGTCGGGATCTCCACGACCTCGAGCTTGTAGATGTCGAACAATTCGTCCGCTTCGGTCGCGGCCGTGCCGGTCATGCCCGCGAGCTTCTCGTACATGCGGAAATAGTTCTGGAAGGTGATCGAGGCCAGCGTCTGGTTCTCAGGCTGGACCTGGACGTGCTCCTTGGCCTCCAACGCCTGATGCAGGCCTTCCGAATAGCGGCGGCCCGGCATCATGCGGCCGGTGAACTCGTCGATGATGACGACCTCGTTGTCGCGGACGATGTAGTCCTTGTCGCGCGTGAACAGCGTATGGGCGCGCAGCGCCTGGTTGATGTGGTGCACGACCGAGACGTTCTCGACGTCGTAGAGCGACTCGCCCTTGAGCTGGCCGGCGTCGCGCAGCAAGGTCTCGATCTTCTCCATGCCGGCTTCGGTGAGCGTCACTGTGCGCTGCTTCTCGTCGACGTCGTAATCGGTCTTGTCGAGCTTGGGCAGGAACGAATCGATGGTGTTGTAGAAGTCGGAGCGGTCGTCGAGCGGGCCGGAGATGATCAGCGGCGTGCGCGCTTCGTCGATCAGGATGGAGTCGACCTCGTCGACGATGGCGAAGAAGTGCGGCCGCTGGACCATGTCCTCGAGCCGGTACTTCATGTTGTCGCGCAGATAATCGAAGCCATATTCGTTGTTGGTGCCATAGGTGATGTCGCAGGCATAGGCCGCCTTGCGTTCGGCATCGTCGAGGCCGTGCACGATCACGCCGGTGGTCATGCCGAGGAAGCCGTAGATCTGACCCATCCAGCCGGAGTCGCGGCGGGCGAGATAATCGTTGACGGTGACGACGTGGACGCCCTTGCCGGCGAGCGCGTTGAGGTAGACCGCGAGCGTCGCCACCAGCGTCTTGCCTTCGCCGGTCTTCATCTCGGCGATGTCGCCCTCGTGCAGCACCATGCCGCCGATTAGCTGGACGTCGAAATGGCGCTGGCCGAGCGTACGCTTGGCCGCCTCGCGTACTGTGGCGAAGGCGGGCACCAGGAGGTCGTCGAGCGTCTTGCCCTCGGCGAGCTGCTTCTTGAACTCGGCGGTGCGGGCCTTGAGCGCTTCGTCAGAAAGTTTCGAGACTTCGGGCTCCAGCGCGTTGATCGCGTTGACGCGGGACTGATATCCCTTCACCCGCCGGTCGTTGGCGGAGCCGAAAAACTTGCGGGCGAGCGCGCCGATCATGCCTAGTTCCTGTGTTCGCGATTTAACCGCGTTGCAGCCAAGAAGTTGTCACCCGCCTGCCTATCAACTCACCGTGACGCCGATGGCGCCTTCAGCCCGGACTGCGGGGTGGTCCGCCATATGGGTGGGAATTGAGCAAGTCTGGGTTCAACGGCCAAAAACGCAGCAAAATAAACGCTATCGCCATGGACGCGACCGGCCAGAGATATGGCCGGCCCCTAGCCTTGTCAACGGCGGCCGCATTGCGGCTAATTCATCATTTTGACAGACTTTTCGCGTTGCCAAGCCCCCCTGAATTGGGCGAGTGTCCGCCCCGCTCGAGCAGCCCCCCTGCTTCAACATAAGGATTTTCCATGACCACCTCGTTCCCGGTAACCACCGGCCAGCGTTTCCGCCATGCGTCCGCCCTGGCCGGCTGCCTCGCTTTGGCGCTGTCCCTGGCGTGCGCCGGGCCGCTCCGCGCCGCCGACGATCCGGTGCTGGCGAAGGTCAATGGCGCGGAAATCAAGAAGAGCGACGTCGCCATGGCCGAGGAAGAACTCGGACCCAGCCTGGCCCAGATGGACCCGGCGACCAAGGACGAGAACGTCCTGTCCTTCCTGATCGACATGAAGATCGTCAGCAAGGCTGCCGAAGACAAGAAGGTCGCCGACAGCGAGGAGTTCAAGAAGCGCCTGGCATTCGCCCGCAACCGCCTCCTGATGGACAGCCTGCTCGCGGGCGAGGGCAAGGCCGCCACCACCCCCGACGCCATGAAGAAGGTCTATGACGAGGCCTCCAAGCAGATCACCGGTGAGCAGGAGGTGCGCGCCCGCCACATCCTGGTCGAAACCGAGGACGAGGCCAAGGCGGTGAAGGCCGAGCTCGACAAGGGCGCTGATTTCGCCGAGCTTGCCAAGAAGAAATCCAAGGACCCGGGCTCTGCCGACGGCGGCGACCTCGGCTTCTTCACCAAGGAGCAGATGGTGCCGGAATTCTCGGCCGTCGCCTTCGCGCTCGAGCCGGGCAAGATCTCCGACCCCGTGAAGTCGCAGTTCGGCTGGCACATCATCAAGGTCGAGGAAAAGCGCAACCGCAAGGCGCCGGACTTCGAGCAGGTGAAAACCCAGATCGAGAACTACGTCACCCGCAAGGCCCAGGCCGATTACGTCGCCAAGCTGCGTGCCGAGGCCAAGGTCGAGCGGCTGGACCAGCCGGCAGCGGACGCCGCCAAGTCGGACGCCAAGCCGTCTGACAGCAAGATGGCGCCGCCGGCGAAGAAGTAAGAATTTGCTGTCACTTCGCTGACGCCAAGAGTATCTAAGCATCGCAATGGCCGGGCATCGCCCGGCCATCTGCATGTCAGACCCCACCAAGGCGCCCCCCGCGATGTCTTCGACCGTCTCCCCGCTCGCCCCAAAAACCGTTCCCGACATGCCCGTGATCGCAGGCGTCCGTCTTGCGACCGCCGAGGCCGGCATCCGCTACAAGAACCGCACCGACGTGCTGCTGGCGGTGATGGACAAGGGCACGGCCGTGGCCGGAGTCTTCACCAGGTCGAAATGCCCCTCCGCGCCGGTCGAATGGTGCCGCGCCAAATTGAAGGGCGGCAAGGCTCGCGCTCTGGTCGTCAACTCCGGCAACGCCAATGCCTTCACCGGCAAAACCGGCCGCGCCTCCACCGCGCTGACCGCGAAGATCGCGGCGAAGGCCGTTGGGTGTAGCGAGAGCGAGATTTTTCTCGCCTCGACCGGCGTGATCGGCGAGCCACTGGACGCGACCAAGTTCGATGGCGTGCTCGGCCGCCTCGCCGAGACCGCCGAGCCGGACGATTATCTCGCCGCGGCCAAGGCGATCATGACCACCGACACCTTCCCGAAGGTCGCGACCGCGACCGTCAAGCTCGGCAAGGCCAAGGTCACCATCAACGGCATGGCCAAGGGCGCCGGCATGATCGCTCCCGACATGGCGACCATGCTGTCCTTCATCTTCACGGACGCGCCGATCGCGCCCGCCGCGCTGCAAGCCCTGCTCAAGAGCGGCGTCGAGGACACCTTCAATGCAGTGACGATCGACGGCGACACCTCGACCTCGGACACGCTGCTCGCCTTCGCGACCGGCGCCGCCGCGAAACATGGTGCGCCGAAGATCGACCGGGCCAGCGATCCCAGGCTGAAGGCCTTCGTCAAGGCATTCAACCAGGTGCTCGCCAATCTGTCCGAGCAGGTGGCCCGCGACGGCGAAGGCGCACGCAAGCTGGTCGAGATCACCGTCGAGGGCGCCAAGACCAAGGCCTCGGCGCGCAAGATCGCGATGTCGATCGCCAACTCACCGCTGGTCAAGACCGCGATCGCCGGCGAGGACGCCAACTGGGGCCGCGTGGTGATGGCGGTCGGCAAGGCCGGCGAGCCGGCCGATCGCGACAAGCTCTCGATCTCCTTCAACGGCATTCGCGTCGCCAAGAGCGGCGCGCGCGATCCGTCCTATGACGAAGCGCAGGTCTCGGAGGCGATGAAGGCACCGGAGATCGCGATCAAGGTCTCGCTCGGCCTTGGCAAGGGCCGCGACCGCGTCATGACCTGCGACCTCACCAAGGAATATGTCGCGATCAACGGCGACTACAGGTCCTGAATCTTCCGTCATTGAGGTGCGAGGCGCGCAGCGCGCAGCGATGCACGCCTTCCCTCGACGGATGAACGGCCGCGCTACCGCCGCACGGGGAGAACTGGGCCGCCGTTCCCCTGCGAGGGCCGCTGAAGAAGCGGCCGTCTCACGATGACGGCGATGGAGGTCTGCTTCATCTCACCCGGAGATCCGCGCGTCGGCGACCGCCTTCTTGAACAACGCATTCATCGCTTCGGAGATGCCTTGCGTCGGGCTGACCTCGAAATACAGGCCCGGCGAGGCGCAGCTCTGCATGTTCTGCGCGATCTCGCTGTTCGGCGACGGCCCATAGGGGCCAGCATTAAATGGATTGATCCATTTCATGTACCAGCTGTTGGTGGGCAGCGCGAGATACGTCGTGTACAAGACCGCAACCTTGACCCCGCGATCCCTCATGGCCTTGCACAGCAACGGGTCGAGCGGCGACTGGCATCGTGTGCTGCCTGAGAGCGGCTTCAGGCAGGCGGTGTTGCTCTCGTCAGCGACCCCGTCGGATACGAAGAACAGATATTTGAGCGGGCTGGATGACGTGCCGGGGCCGGGTGAACTGATCTCCTTGTCGATCGCAGGAAATATCGCGGTGAATGCCGTGTCCTGATCGCCGTTCTCGTTCTGACCGTTCACCGACATCAAGTCGATCTTGCCGGCCGCCGACTTCGCGCTGGAGAGCGACGCCGACAGCGAGAACAGATTGCGCAGACCGAGCGTGCTTGCGGAGCCGCCGAAATCATAGATCGCCATCCTGAACTGGTTTGAATAGGTTTCGGTTGCGCTCGCCGTGTCCATCAGCGACTGCGTGGCACTCCGAAGCACGTCGATCCGGGTGGTCACGCCGAGCTTCCTGGCAAGGTCGTAATAATTGTTCTTGTCCTTGAGATCGTGGCAGGCGAACGCGCACTTGTCCGACGTGTTGTTGACCATCGTCTGCACGTCGCCGGGCGTCGCGCCGACGCCCATCGAAGGCGAGTTGTCGAGTAGCAGGTAGAAGTCGATATAGAGCGGCATGCTGGCCGTCGCGGTCGACGTGCCGCTCACGGTCAGCGCGGTCTTGCCGATCACGCCGAGAAACATGGTGTTCAGCTCGGCGCTGAATGAGACCGTGGACTTGACGGTCGAGCCGCTCTTGACCACCGTCGGCGTGATGTTCTTGAGCGTGTAGCCGGTCAGGTTGGCGCGGTTGGCATCAAAAATGTTCTGGGCATCGGTAACGCCGACGGAAATCGGGCCGTCCGAGGTCATCGTGCCCGCGGCGGCAAAGGCCGGCGAGGACTTGGCCACCGAGCCGACGCTGGCCGCATCGGCCGCGCCCTGAAGCTTGGAGCGGATCTGCGTCGCACGAGAGTAGTCGACCGCACAGCCGACCACCGTGATCAGCGGCACGCAGCAGAGTGCGAAGATCACCGCGATATTGCCGCGCCGGTCGTGGACGAATCGGCGGATGATGATGCCAATGGCAGCGCGCATGGAGCGGGACCCGGAATGGTTTCAGCGTTTCCACTCTAGGAACCGTCGATTAAATATGACTTATGGAGGCCGGAGAACGCGGCCCCACGCGGGGTTAACGAACCGTTGCGAGCGATCCTTCAGCAAACGACATGGGCATGGCCGATCTCAAACTCACACTGGTGGTGGCCTGCGCGCTGGTCGACGCCGACAAGCGCGTCCTGATCGCGCAACGCCCCGAGGGTAAGGCGCTGGCCGGCCTTTGGGAATTCCCGGGCGGCAAGCTCGAGCCCGGCGAGCGGCCCGAGCAGAGCCTGATTCGCGAGCTCCACGAGGAGCTCGGCATCACGGTCGCCGAGCCGTGCCTGGCCCCACTGACCTTTGCGAGCTACGGCTACGAGACCTTTCACCTGTTGATGCCGCTCTACATCTGCCGCCGCTGGGAGGGGCAGGTTACGGCGCGCGAAGGCCAGGCTCTGGCCTGGGTCCGCGCCAACAAACTGCGCGATTACCCGATGCCGCCCGCCGACATCCCGTTGATCCCGCATTTGATCGACTTGCTGATGTGAGCTCGGGGAGCCATCACGCTCTCAGCCTCATGCCTAGCTGTCTCAGGCATCCACGATCTTCGTGCCGAGCTGAATGACGTTGATGGCCGTGTCGAGCACGGCCATGACGGGAGAGACAGCCTATATTTCTCTCGCCTTCTTCACCGCCTCGGCGAGGCTCGCCTTGGCCGAGCCGGGCTTGAGCGGCTGCTGCTGGCTCGCATGCGGGGCCCAGCCGGAGAGCCAGATGATATCGAACGTCGCACGGACGCGGCCGTCGGCATCGGCGAAGCGTTCGGCATAGATCTCGGCCATCCGCAGCAGCGTCGTGCGACGGCTCGGCACGCGCCGACGCTCGATCAGCACATTGGCCGCACCCATGCGGCGAAGATCCTGCATCAAAGCAAACGCATTGCCATAGCGTGCCACCACACGGTCGACGTCGGTGACCGGCAGCGCAAAGCCCGCGCGCTGTAACAGCGCGCCGATGTCGCGCAAGTCCGCGAACGGCGCGACGCGCGGCGACACGCCGCCTTCGCATTCGGCTTCGGCGGCCGCAAACGCCTGACGCAGCTCGGTCAGGCTGTCGCCGCCGATCATGGCGGCGAGCAGCAACCCGTCCGGCCTCAGGGCGCGACGAATTTGCGCGAGCACACCCGGCAGGTCGTTGACGAATTGCAGCGCCAGCGCCGAGATGATGAGGTCGCGGCTCTCCGGTTCGAAGAGCAGCTTCTCCTCGCCGGCCGCACCCGACGCAATCCGCTCGGTCGAACGTAGGCACGACCGCAACGTCGTGAGACCCTCGCCGGGTGTCCATAGATCCACCGCCGCATGAAATTCCCGCGTCACCGCGGCCAACCGGTCGGACATATCCTCGGCCACGCGATCGAGCAGGAAGGTGACCGGGCCTTGCGCAAGTGCGCGTTGCTGCCGTGCATGCAGCAAGGCGCGGTCGAACAAAGCGGGCGGGGTTTGCGGAATTTGGGCCATGCCGCTGGTTACGCCGATCATGCTGGCTATTGCAATCGGTCTCGTGTCCCGAACGCGGTGCGGCACGAATTGGCGCTCCGCAGAGCCGGGACCCACGCTGCTGCGCATGCGGCTCTTCTGGGCCCCGGCTCGGCAGCGCACTGCAAGAGCGCTGCGTCCGCGGCAGGAGAGGGTGGCTTGAGCAGATGATCGTGGAACGCTAGCCTTCCCTAATGGAAGCCAAAACCGCTCCCTCCCGATCCATCGCCGCACCACTGCGTGCCGCGTGGACGACTGGCTGTCAGGTGCTGTCGCGCGCGGCACGGCTCGCCCTCGACATCGCACTGCCGACGCAGTGCGTGTCCTGCCACGAGCCGGTCGACGGCGAGGGCGTTTGCGCTTCCTGCTGGGCGCGACTGTCGTTCATTGAACGGCCCTATTGCCCGCGGCTCGGTATTCCCTTTGTGTATGACCCCGGTCCCGACATGCTGTCGATGGAGGCGATCGCGAACCCACCGGCTTACATGCGGGCACGCGCGGCGGTGCGCTATGACGATGTTGCGCGCACGCTGGTCCATGCGCTGAAATACCAGGACCGCACTGATTTGGCGCCCGCCATGGGCCGCTGGATGACGCGCGCCGGCGCAGAGCTGCTCTCTGGCGCCGACATGCTGATTCCCGTCCCCCTGCATTGGCGGCGGGCCTGGCGGCGCCGCTACAACCAGTCCGGCGCGCTGGCGCGCATCATCGCGCGTCGGAGCGGGGTCGAGGTCCGGGGCGAAGTGTTGCGGCGGGTGCGCGCCACCGAGCAGCAGATCGGCCTGTCGCGGGCCCAGCGCGCCACCAATGTGCAGGGCGCGTTCCAGGTATCCCCCGACCGCCAAGCCGAGATTCAGGGCCGTCGCATCGTCCTGGTCGACGATGTCCTGACATCGGGTGCCTCGCTGGATGCCTGCGCGCGGGCCCTGCTGCGCGCCAAGGCCGCCCAGGTCGACGTGCTGGTCTTTGCCCGGGTTGTCGAAAGCGGCCCCCGTCCCATATAATTCAATGAATTCATGACATGAAAGCGCTGGACGCCATGACTGCTGCTGTCGAGATCTACACCCGGCCAGGCTGCGGCTATTGTTCCGCGGCAAGGTCGCTGTTGACCCGCAAAAAGGCGATCTTCACGGAATTCGATGTCGCCAAGAACCCGTCCTGGCGCCAGGACATGTACGACCGCGCCGGCGAAGGCTCGACGTTCCCGCAGATATGGATCGGTGGAACCCATGTCGGCGGTTGCGACGAGCTCTACGCGCTCGATCGTGAAGGCAAGCTCGACCGCATGCTCGACAGCGTCAAGGCCGTCTCATGAGCGAGGATCGGACCTTCACCGCCGCCATGGTGCAGATGCGCACCGGCCTCTTGCCCGAACCGAGCCTCGCGCAGGCTACCAAGCTGATCCGGCAGGCTGCGGCAAACGGCGCCGACTACGTGCAGACGCCCGAAGTCAGCAACATGATGCAGCTGAACCGTAAGGCATTGTTCGAGCATCTTCAGAGCGAAGAGGACGACGCCTCTCTGAAGGCGTATCGGGCGCTCGCAGCGGAACTCGGGATCCACATCCATGTCGGCTCGCTGGCGCTGCGTTTCTCGCCGGAGAAAGCGGTCAACCGCTCCTTTCTGATCGGGCCCGAGGGCAACGTGCTCGCGAGCTACGACAAGATCCACATGTTCGACATCGAGCTGCCGGACGGCGAGAGCTATCGCGAATCCGCCAATTACCAGCCGGGCGAGACGGCGGTAATTTCCGACCTCCCCTGGGGCCGCGTCGGTCTGACGATCTGCTACGATGTCCGTTTCCCTGCGCTCTACCGCGCGCTGGCCGAGAGCGGCGCATCCTTCATCACTGTGCCCTCGGCCTTCACCCGCAAGACCGGGGAAGCGCATTGGCACGTGCTGCTGCGTTCGCGCGCGATCGAGACCGGCTGCTTCATCTTCGCCGCGGCGCAAGCCGGCCTACACGAGAACAAGCGCGAGACCTACGGCCACTCCCTTATCATCGACCCCTGGGGCGAGATCCTCGCCGAGGGTGGCGTCGAGCCCGGCGTCATCATGGCCAAGATCGACCCGGCCAAGGTCGAGACGGCGCGCCGGGCGATCCCCTCGCTCCAGCACGGCCGCCGCTTCGGCGTCTCCGATGCCAAGGCCGGGCCGGACCATCTGCATCTCGTGCGGGGATCGGCATGATCCGCTACGCACTGCACTGCGACCGGAACCATGCCTTCGAAAGCTGGTTTCAAAGCTCGTCGGCCTATGATTCCCAGGTGAAGCGCAAGCTCGTGACTTGTCCGATCTGCGGCTCGGCCAGGGTCGACAAGGCGATCATGGCCCCGCGCATCGTCGGCAAGAAGGGCCGCGGGCGCGCTACGCCGCCGCCGGAGCCCACGGCGTCCACTACGCCTGCACCCGAGGCTGCGCCGTCAGGACCGACCTCGCTGCTGATGGCGCAGGAGCGCGAGCTGCGCGCCAAGCTGAAGGAATTGCGCGACCACATCGTCAAGAACGCCGACAATGTCGGCGAGCGCTTTGCCAACGAAGCCCGCGCCATGCACTACGGCGACAAGGAGCATCGTCCGATCTATGGCGAGGCCTCGCCCGACGAAGCCAAGTCACTGATCGACGAAGGCATCGAGGTGTCGCCGTTACCGGTGCTGCCGGAAGATCGGAATTAAGTCCCTACCAGAACAGCGACCCCGATCACGATCAACGCGATGCCTGCAAGCTCGCGCGGCGCGATCGGCTGCTTGAACGAGTAATACGCCACGCCTTGCGCGAACAGCACCTCGATCAAAGCGAGCGTGCGGACATTGGCGGCCGCGGTCAGCGCGAACGCCAGGAACCAGAATTGCGATGCGAAGGCACCCGTGAAGCCTGCAAGCATCGATGGCCGCCATAGTCCCAGGATGCCCCGCAATACCTTCGGCGCGCGCCAGAGCAGATAGATCGTCAGCACCAGCGTCTGCACGAACAGGCCGAGCACTAGCGTGAAGGACGACGCCGTCACGAACGACACGTTCGGCACCGTGATGATCGCGCCGCGAAAGCCGACTGCGGAGAGTGCGAAGGCCGCCGCGGCGACGAGGCCGGTGATGGTCGGCTTCAATTCGGCAAAGCTCTTCTCGCCGCCTGGCCGGAGCGCGGTGATGACGACCCCGGCGGTCGCGATCACGATCGCGAGCACCTTCAGCGAGGTCAGGTGATCGCCGAGGAAGACGAAGCCGAAGATCGCGGTCTGGATCGCTTCGGTCTTGAGGTAGGCCGTCGTCACCACGAAGGAGCGGTCATTCATGGCGAGCAGCATCAGCCCGGTGGCGACGATCTGGCTGAGTGCGCCGAGCAAGAGCCACGGCCAGAACGCGATCGGCGGCATGCTGAGATGATCGCCAGAGAGGACCAGCACCGCCGCGAGAAACAGCAGCGAGAACGGGAAGCCGAACAGGAAGCGGATGTTGGTCGCGCCCCAGGTCCCCAGCGGCTTCGTCAGCGACCGCTGCATCGCATTGCGCGCGACCTGCCCGAGCGCGGCAACGACGGTAAAGGGAATCCAGAGGCTGGCGATCGTGAACATGGGATGGGTTGGCGGGCTATATGACGGCTCGTGCAAACTGCCGGCGACGCGACAACAGGTCAATCATGCCTGCGTCATAGGAGCGATGCTCTCGCCACACCCTCAGGTCATCCTGGACAAGCGTAGCACAGATCCAGGACCCATGACCCAGGGAGTGGCTTTCCGAAGACTCGTAGTTGCCACCTCGCGCCACAACTTCTCCCTGGGATAATGGGTCCTTGGCGGCCTACGCCAGGACGACACCAAATGAGTGGGATGCAGCGCGGCCTTACACCATCCCTTCCGCCACGACCATGTAGTTCACGTCCAAGTCGGAGGAGAGGGTCCATTTGTCGGCAAAGGGGCTGTAGACCACGCCGGTCTGCTCGGTGATGACGAGGCGGTTGTCGAGCAGGTATTTTGCGAGCTCGTCGGGGGTGACGAACTTGCTCCACTCGTGGGTACCGCGCGGCAGCCAGCGCAGGACGTATTCGGCGCCGACGATCGCGAGCGCAAAGCTCTTCCAGTTCCGGTTCAGCGTCGAGACCACCATCAGGCCGTTCGGCTTCAGCATCGATGCGCAGCGCTTCAGGAAAACGCCGACGTCGGTGACGTGCTCGACCACCTCCATCGCCAGCACGATGTCGAAGCGCTCGCGCGGATCAATCTCCTCCACGGTGGTGCAGCGGTAGTCGATCGCGAGATGGCTTTTGTCGGCATGCAGCTTCGCGGCGGCGATGTTGCTCGCCGAAGGGTCGATGCCGATGACCTGCGCCCCCAGGCGCGACAGCGGCTCGCAGAGCAGGCCAGCGCCGCAGCCGATGTCGAGCACGCGCAGGCCGCCGAGGCAATTGAGACTGCGCACATTGCGCTCGAACTTGCGGCAAGCGGCATCGCGGATGTAGCCGAGCCGCAGCGGATTGATCCGGTGCAGCGGCGCCATCTTGCCCTTGGGATCCCACCACTCCGCCGAGAGTTTTGAGAATTTCGCGATCTCGGCGGCGTCGACGGTCGAACCCGGCGGGGTGGCTGCGGAAGTATTTTGCTGCATGCTCATGGTTACGCGCGGTCCTACCGCGTGGTGATCGAACTACGGAAGGCGAGCGGCGAGGCGATGGTCTTGATCGTCTCGATTCCCTCGCCGACGCCGCGAATCGTCACGTCGCCATAGTTGAGAATCCGTCCAAGAATCGTCTGGTCGACGTCGACGCTCTCGACCTTGTCCAGCGCCATCTCGAAGGTACGGCGCTTGATGAACCCGGTCTTGTGCACGACCCGGAGATTGGTGACGTCGGTCTCGGTGGTGAAGCGATGGAACCAACCCTTGATGGTCCAATACAAGGCCGCCAGGCCGACGAGACCCGCGGCTCCCAGGCAAAGCAAGACGAGCCAGTCAACCGTGACCTGCCGCGACAGGATCAGCAGCGCCAGCGCCACGATCCAGGCCACGATGGCCGGAAAATAGAAGATCCAATGCGCATTGGTCGAATACAGCACCCGCTCGCCCGGTTGCAGGATCTCGTCGATATAACGCGCCATGATCTGTGTTAACCCACTAGCCCCGCACCTGCCCCCCGCAGGAACCCGCTTGCCCCCGGCCCCGCCGCTCTGTATACGCGCGGTCGGTATCCGCGAGGCACCCGTCCGGTGCGGTCACCATACTGATCCTTATGAGGGAATGCACGCGTCGTCATGAGCCGCCTCGTGATGAAATTCGGCGGCACATCCGTCGCCAACATCGAACGTATCCGCAACGTCGCGCGCCATGTGAAGCGCGAGGTCGACGCCGGCCATGAAGTGGCCGTTGTCGTCTCGGCGATGTCTGGCAAGACCAACGAGCTGGTGGCCTGGTGCACCGAGGCCTCGCCCATGCACGATGCGCGCGAGTACGACGCCGTCGTGGCCTCTGGCGAACAGGTGACGTCCGGCCTGCTTGCCATCGTGCTGCAGGGCATGGGCATCCAGGCCCGCTCCTGGCAGGGCTGGCAGATACCGATCAAGACGAGCGACGCCCATGCCTCGGCTCGAATCGAGGACATCGACGGCAGCGAGATCATCAAGCGCTTTAGGGAGCGCAAGGAGGTCGCGGTGATCGCCGGCTTCCAGGGCATCAACCCCGAGACTGGTCGCATCACCACGCTCGGCCGTGGCGGCTCCGACACCTCGGCCGTGGCGGTCGCCGCCGCCGTCAAGGCGGACCGTTGCGATATCTACACCGATGTCGACGGCGTCTACACGACCGATCCACGAATCGTGCCGAAGGCCAAGAGGCTCGACAAGATCGCATTCGAAGACATGCTGGAACTGGCCTCCCAGGGCGCCAAAGTGCTCCAGGTCCGCTCGGTGGAACTCGGCATGGTTCACAACATGCCGATTTTCGTCCGCTCAAGTTTCGATAAGCCCGAGGACATCGACCCGCATGCCAACCAGCCGCCCGGCACGCTGATCTGCAGCGAGGAGGAGATCATGGAAAGCCACGTCGTCACCGGTATCGCCTTCTCCAAGGACGAGGCCCAGATCTCGGTGCGCCAGATCGAGGACAAGCCGGGCGTCGCGGCCTCGATCTTCGGCCCGCTGGCGGACGCCAACATCAACGTCGACATGATCGTTCAGAACGTTTCTGAAGACGGCAAGACCACCGACCTCACCTTCACGGTGCCGGCCGCCGACTACACCCGCGCCAAGGACACAATTACCGCCGCCAAGGCCAAGATCGGCTATGCCCGGCTCGATACTGCCACCGACGTCGCCAAGATCTCGGTGATCGGCAGCGGAATGCGCAGCCATGCCGGCGTTGCCGCCCAGGCGTTCTCGGCCCTCGCCAGACGGAATATCAATATCCGGGCCATTACAACCTCCGAGATCAAATTCTCGGTTTTGATCGATGCGGCCTATACCGAGCTTGCGGTGCGCACCCTGCACACGCTCTACGGCCTCGATCAGACTTAGACGAATTTTCTCTTAGCGGTCGCAGCAAACGCGAAGGCGTCCACACATTCGCGTTTGGCAGGCGTTTTGCTTGGCAAAACAAGCCCCAATTCGCTATACGGCGAACAGGGTTGGCTGCCGAAAACTGTGCCCCAGTTGAAGCGGTGTCGATTCGGCAAAAGCGTCAAGGCTCACTAGATTGAGCTTGGGCCGGCGCCGGACGAGCAGGCTTTGTTGCTTTTCTGGATTTCTGGGCCAGCCGCCGACGGCCCTTTCGGGCTCGGCAGACGGAGGAGATTGACGGTTCATGCGGAGCGCGTCGGGAGGTCCCCGCGTCTTATTGAGACGGCTCCGCGAAACCATGGCGGAGCAGGTTTCGGCCCAGGAGCGGCTGGACAAGATCGTGGTGCTGATCGCCGCCAATATGGTGGCCGAGGTCTGCTCGGTCTATGTGCTGCGCGTCGACAACACGCTCGAGCTCTACGCCACCGAAGGTCTCAACCGCGAGGCGGTGCATCACACGGTGCTCAGCGCCCATGAGGGCCTGGTCGGACTCGTCGCCAGCGAGGCGACGCCGCTCAATCTAAGCGATGCGCAGAGCCACCCGGCCTTCTCGTTCCGCCCCGAGACCGGCGAAGAAATCTACCACTCCTTCCTCGGCGTCCCGATCCTGCGGGCCGGCAACACGCTCGGCGTGCTGGTGGTGCAGAACCGTGCCAAGCGCAACTATGTCGAGGAGGAGCTCGAGGCGCTCCAGACCACCGCCATGGTGCTGGCGGAGCTGATTGCCTCCGGCGAACTATCCGCGCTGGCCCAGCCGGGCCAGGAGCCTGCCGCGCGCCATTCCGCGCAGAAGGTCGGCGCCATCCTGTCGGAAGGCATCGCGCTCGGCCATGTCGTGCTGCACGAGCCGCGCGTGGTCATCAAGGACTACATCGCCGAGGACCTGCCGAAGGAAATCAAGCGGCTCGACACCGCGCTCGCCAAGCTGCGCGCCGATCTCGACCGCATGCTTGAGCGCGGCGACGTCGCGGAGGGCGGCGAGCACCGCGAGGTGCTGGAAGCCTATCGCATGTTCGCCAACGACCAGGGCTGGTCGCACAAGCTGCATGAGGCGGTCGCCACCGGCCTCACCGCGGAGGCCGCCGTCGAGCGCGTCCAGTCCGACACCCGCGCGCGCATGCTGCGCTCGACCGATCCATATCTGCGCGACCGCCTGCACGACCTGGAAGATCTCGGCTACCGCCTGATGCGGCAGCTGGTCGGCCAGGACCACGCGCCCTCACGCGAGCAATTGCCCGACAACGCCATCGTCATCGCGCGTGCGATGGGCCCGGCGGCGCTGCTCGACTACGACCGCAAGCGCCTGCGCGGCATCGTGCTGGAGGAAGGCACCGCCAATTCCCACGTCTCGATCGTGGCGCGCGCGCTCGGAATTCCTGCGGTCGGCGAAGTCCCGAACGCGCCGGGTATCGCCGATCCCGGCGACGCCATCATCGTCGACGGCACGTCGGGCTCGATCTACGTGCGCCCCTCGCAGGAAATCGAGGCCGCCTTCGCCGAGCGCGTGCGCTTCCGCGCCCGCCGCCAGGCGCAGTACCTCGCACTGCGCGACCGGCCTTGCGTGACCAAGGATGGCGAGAAGGTCGAGCTCATGATCAACGCAGGTCTCGCCATCGACCTGCCCCATATCGAGGACACCGGCAGCGCCGGCATCGGCCTGTTCCGCACCGAATTGCAATTCATGGTCGGCCAGAGCCTGCCGCGCACCAGTGACCAGCTCGCGCTCTATCGCACCGTGCTGGATGCGGCCGGCAGCAAGCCCGTCACCTTCCGCACCCTCGACATCGGCGGCGACAAGGCGCTGCCCTACATGGAAGCGGTGGTCGAGGAGAATCCCGCGCTCGGCTGGCGCGCGATCCGGCTCGGGCTCGATCGTCCCGGCCTGTTGCGCGGCCAAATCCGCGCGCTCCTGCGCGCCGGCGGCGGCCGCGCACTGCGCATCATGTTCCCGATGATCTCGGAAGTCGCCGAATTCGATGCGGCCAAGGCGCTAGTCGAGCGCGAACTCACATATTTGCGCCAGCACGGCCACACGCTGCCGGAGCGGATCGACATCGGCACCATGGTCGAGGTGCCCGCCCTGCTCTACCAGCTCGACGAGCTCCTAAGGAAGGTCGACTTCATCTCGGTCGGCTCGAACGATCTGTTCCAGTTTCTGTTCGCCGTCGATCGCGGCAACCCAAAAGTGTCCGAGCGCTTCGACACCATGTCGGCGCCGATCTTGCGCGCGCTGCGCGACATCGCACGCAAGTCCCATGCGGCCAAGAAGTCGCTTTCGCTCTGCGGCGAAATGGCCTCGAAGCCGGTCGGCGCGCTGGCGCTGATCGCACTGGGCTATCGCTCGCTCTCGCTCTCGGCGACCGCCCTCGGCCCAGTCAAGGCCATGGTGCTCGACCTCGACGCCAGGAAGGCCGAAGCCATGCTCGGCCCGTTGCTGGACGCGCCCGCGGGCAGCGTCTCGATCCGGCAGAAGCTGACGGAATTTGCCGAGGCCGAAGGCCTGGCGTTGTAGCGGGCCTGGCGCCGCTTCCGCTCACCTCGCCTCCGCCCGCCCATTTGAGACTGAACCCGATGTCGTCACTCCCCGAAGCCAAACTCGACGTCCTGCTCGCACATCACGCCTCGCTCGAGGCCGAATCGCTCGGCCAGCTCGCCTCCGACCGTTATGTGCAGATCACCCGCGAGCTCGCCGAGATCACGCCGCTGATCGAGGCGGTGAAGACCTATCGTTCCGCGGTCAAGGAGCTCGCCGACACCGAGGCCCTGATCGCCGATCCCGCGACAGATGCCGAGATGCGCAGCATGGCGGAAGCCGAACGCGACGAGCTGATGGCCAGGATCGAGGACCTGGTCCAGAAGATCCGCGTCGCGCTACTGCCCAAAGACGCCATGGACGACCGCAACGTCGTGCTGGAAATCCGCGCCGGCACCGGCGGCGACGAGGCTTCGCTGTTCGCCGGCGATCTGTTCCGGATGTACGAGCGCTTCGCCAGCCTGCAGGGCTGGAAGGTCGAGGTGATCTCGGCCAGCGAAGGCACCGTTGGCGGCTACAAGGAGATCATCGCGGAGGTGCAGGGCCGCGGCGCGTTCTCCAAGCTGAAATTCGAATCCGGCGTGCACCGGGTGCAGCGCGTGCCCGATACCGAGACGCAAGGACGTATTCACACCTCGGCGGCGACGGTCGCGGTGCTGCCGGAGGTCGAGGACGTCGACGTCGACATCAAGAACGACGATCTGCGCATCGAGACCATGCGTGCGCAGGGCGCCGGCGGCCAGCACGTCAACAAGACCGAATCGGCGATCCGCATCACCCACATCCCGACCGGCATCGTGGTGATGATGCAGGACAGCCGCTCGCAGCACAAGAACCGCGCCTCCGCCATGAACATCCTGCGCTCGCGCATCTACGACGCCGAGCGCCAGCGCGTCGACGCCGCGCGGTCGGCCGAGCGCAAGGAGAAGGTCGGCTCC
This sequence comes from Bradyrhizobium sp. 153, assembly GCF_023073835.1. Classification (NCBI taxonomy): domain Bacteria; kingdom Pseudomonadati; phylum Pseudomonadota; class Alphaproteobacteria; order Hyphomicrobiales; family Nitrobacteraceae; genus Bradyrhizobium; species Bradyrhizobium sp. 153. The sequence continues at coordinate 192,289 of NZ_JADPKH010000029.1, forward strand.
GGCGACCGCAGCGAGCGCATCCGCACCTATAACTTCCCGCAGGGGCGCGTGACCGACCATCGCATCAATCTGACGCTCTACAAGCTGCCACAGGTGATCGCGGGGGAAGCACTCGGCGAGCTGATTGACGCTCTGACCACTGAGCACCAGGCCGCACAGCTCGCCGCGCAAGGCGCGGCGGCCTGACGCGTGAGCAATCCCTTCACCGGACAATCGATCGAGAGTGCACGGCGCACGCTGGCCACACAATTGAGATCGGCGCAGCGCGACGAAGCCGATCTCGATGCCCGCATCCTGCTCGGTGCGGTGCTCGGCCTCGACCTCACCGGCCTGATCGCGCAGGCCACCCGCTCGCTCACGGATGCCGAGGCGTCGCGGCTCGCGCAGCACGCACAGCGTCGCATCGCCGGCGAGCCGGTGGCGCGCATCCTCGGGACCCGCGAATTCTGGGGACTGCCATTTCGCCTGTCCGAAGCAACCCTGGTCCCGCGTACCGATACCGAGACCGTGGTCGAGCTTGCACTCGAAATCCTTCGCGAGCAGAAGGCAGCTTATCCACCTCGCATCGCCGACATCGGCACCGGATCCGGCGCGATCCTGCTGGCGCTGCTGCATGAGATCCCTGACGCTTTCGGCGTCGCCACCGATCTCAGCCTGACCGCGCTCACAACCGCCAGGGACAATGCCACAACGCTCGGCCTTGCCGACCGCGCCGCCTTCATCGCCTGCTCCTATGCCGCCGCGCTCTCGGGTCCCTTCGATCTCATCGTGTCGAATCCACCCTATATTCCATCCGCCGAAATCCCTAAATTGAGCATCGAGGTGCGCGAGCACGATCCACATCTGGCGCTCGACGGCGGCAATGACGGATACGACGCCTATCGCGCCCTGATCCCGCAGGCGAGCGAACGTCTTGCCCCCGGCGGCGCGCTGATCGTGGAGGCCGGACAGGGCCAGGCCGGAAATATTGAAACCTTGATGCTGGCTGCGGCGTTAGTGGTGGACAGGCCCCCCAAGGCCGATCTGGCGGGTATTCCGCGGGCCGTTTCGGCCCGAAAAATGCCCCCATAAAAGCCGGAATGGCCTGTAAAAACCTCTTGGAATATCCCGTGGGAACGACTACGTTCCGGTCAACACATCGGTGCCGGCCCCGTAGACCTACGGGCGAAAGCCGGGCTCTCGGGCGAGAGCTTTACTGATATAGGTTCCAAGCCGCAGGTCCTGTTGAGCGCGATGGCCAGTGGAGCTGCGCTGCTCTCCGACCGCAACGTGAACGAAAGCCTGAATTTGCGCTTGAAGACTTACGCAAGAAAGCTGGGCTTGTTTCGGCAGGCGATATGAATGGGTTCGCTGGCAATGAATGCTGGCGGGTGGGGAACGCGTCTTTGTTGAACGCGACGGTCGACGAACATCGGCAGGGTTCAGGCCCCTCTTGCGCGCGGTTCGTGTGAGAGTCGTGAACCGCTGTCACCAGGTCACTCCTAGCAATCAGTAACGCGTGCAACCTTTAGGGCTGGAATTAAAGGCAGGACATGAGAAACGGTCAGAACAAGCAGCGGATGCGCAACCGCAACAACAATAACAACAACAACCGCCGCGGCCAGAACCCGATGACCCGGGTCTACGAGTCCAACGGGCCCGACATCAAGATCCGCGGCACGGCTTCGCACATCGCTGAAAAGTATCTTCAGCTCGCGCGCGATGCGCGCTCCTCCGGCGACCCCGTTGCAGCCGAGAACTACTACCAGCATGCCGAGCATTATTTCCGCCTGATCGCCGCCGCCCAGGAGCAGTTCCGCCAGAACCAGCAGCAGCCGCGCGGTGACGAGCCGACCGCCAGCAACGACGATGGCGAGGACGATGGCGAGAATTTCTCGGCCTTCGGCCAGGAGCCGGGCTTCGTCCCGCAGCCGCCGCAGCAGCCTTTCATGCGCGACCGCGACGGCCAGCGTGATCAGCAGCGCGAGAACCAGCAGCCATATCACCGCGACCAGCAGCAGCCGCGCGAGCACCGCGAACGCGACCATCGTCCGCAACCGCAATACCAGCCGCCGCAACCGCCGAACCAGCCGCAGCCCGTCATTGCCGATGCCGGCAACGTCGATCGCCTGCCCTCCTTCATCACCGGCGCGCAGCCGCAAGTGAATGTCGGCGCGAATGGCGGCCAGGGCGGTTTCGAGGGCGGTGGCGGCAGCGAGCGTTATCCGCGGCGGCGGCGCCGGCCGCATGGCCCCCGTCCCGAGCGCGAAGCCGCGCCGGCGGCATCCAACGACGATCTCGCGCCCGGCGAATGAGCTGGTTGGTTTCGTAAACTGAGTCGTCCCGGCTCCGCCGGGACGATTTGTTTTCAGCTCCGGGTTACCGTCGTCGAGGACGGCACCAAGACGGGCTTCGCCAACGAGGGAATCAGCCGTGTCCGCTCGCGCTTGGCGGGAAGCGCGCGGTAGACCTGCTTGGTGGCTTCGACGATGTGCACGCCGGCAAAGGGCAGTGACAGCGCCGCGCCGGCGCGCTCCCACATCTGCGCCGATTTCAAGACCCAGCCGCCGGCATAAGGCGGCATGAACAGCGCCTCGCCCCAGGCGGTCGGCGTGAACCAGGTCTGGCGCAGCAACTCGGTGATCTGTGAGCGCGAATAGGGCCGGCCATGGCCGAACGGCGTGCTGTCGGTGCGCGTCCACACCCCACGCCGATTCGGGATCACCGCAATGACGCGACCAGACGGCGCCAGCACGCGCCAGACTTCGCGCAGCAGCGCAGCCGGGTCGTCCGACATCTCCAGCGCGTGGACCAGGAGAATGCGGTCGACCGCGGCGTCAGGAAGCGGCAGCGAGAATTCATCGACCAGCGAGGCCAGCGCCGGCCGCCCCGTCGGCCATTTCAGGACCCCCTGGGCCGCCGGCATGAACGCGAGGCAGCGCTCCGCGTCCTCGCGGAACAGTCCGAGATAGGGCGTGGGATAGCCGATGCCGAGTACGCGCTGACCCGCCGCGCCCGGCCAGCGTTGCCTGATGCCGCGGTTGATCATTTGTCGCGCCACGATCCCGAGGCGGCGGGAATAGAACTCGCGGAGGTCGACGACGTCGATGGTCATGGCGGCAATGTAACATGCGCAAGGCCGCCGCCGCGCGCGGAATATTGCATTGCCTGCGCAACGTTAACGCCATATTTGTCTGGCGGGGCTGAGCGCGATGGAGATGTCATGGCCGCCGAAATTCGTACTTTCACCTGTTTAAGCGACAATTTCGGTTATCTGATCCACGATGTGGAAACCAAGGCGACCGCCTCGATTGACGCGCCGGAGGCAGGTCCCATCCTCAAGGCGCTGGAGCGCGAGGGCTGGCAACTCACCGACATCCTGATCACCCATCATCATGGCGATCATGTCGGCGGGGTCGCCGAACTCAAGCGGAAATTCAGTTGCCGCGTCGTCGCGCCGCACGACAAGACGACGAGAATTGCCGACGTCGATTTGCGTGTCGCCAATGCCGACGTGGTCAAGATCGGCAACCTGCTGGCGCGCGTCGTGGAGACGCCCGGCCACACGCTCGACCACATCTCCTACGTATTCGACAATGAGAAGACCGTGTTCGCCGCCGATACGCTGTTTTCGATCGGCTGCGGCCGCGTGTTCGAGGGCACCTATCCGATGATGTGGGACTCGCTGTTGAAGCTGCGGGCCCTGCCCGATGACTTCAAGCTCTATTGCGGCCACGAATACACGGCGTCCAACGTCAAGTTCGCGCTCACCATCGAGCCGGACAACGCGGCGCTCCAGGCGCGCGCAGCGGAAGTTGCGAGGCTGCGGGCCGAGAACAAGCCGACCATTCCCGCCCTGCTCGGCGACGAGAAGCGGGCCAACGTGTTCCTGCGCGCCGATGAGCCATCGGTCGCAGCCAGGCTGCACATGAAGGGTGCGGATGCCGCCGAGGTGTTCGGCGAGCTACGCGAGCGCAAGAACAAATCCTAAAGCACAAGTCCTGACGGGGATCGATGCCGACTGCAGCCGAGATCATCGCCCGCCTCGAACTTCGCCCCCATCCCGAAGGCGGGCACTACCGCGAGACGTTTCGCGACCAGACCACGGATAGCAACGGGCGCTCGCGTTCGACCTTGATCTATTTCCTGCTCGCGCGCGGCGAGCGCTCATACTGGCATCGCATCGATGCGGTCGAAGTTTGGCACTATTACGCCGGCAGCCCCTTGATGCTGCGCATCGCGCACGACGGCTGCTCGCAGCACGAGGTGCAGCTCGGCACGGATCTCGTGAGCGGCGAGCGGCCGCAGGCGATCGTGCCGGCGAATGCCTGGCAGATGGCGGAAACGACCGGCGAATGGACGCTGGTCGGCTGCACCGTCGCGCCCGCATTCGAGTTCGCGAATTTCGAGCTCGCGCCGCCGGGCTGGGAGCCGTAGGCCTCGTTCACCGCTTCCGCAGCACCATGTCCTTCGCCGCGATCAGGCCGCCACCGGCGATCAGGATGGCGGCGACGGCGATGTTGGTGCTGGCTTTCGCAAAGCCGGCAGCGATGAGGAAGCCGGTCGACAATAGCGGCGTCGCATAGGAGGCGGCGCCGAGCACGCGGATGTCGCCGCGCTTCATGCCGATGTCCCAGGCGTAGAAGGCAGCACCGACGGGACCGATGCCGAGCGCGGCCACGGAGAGCCATTGCAGCGCGGTCTCCGGCCAGACCGTGGTTTCGAGCAGAGCATGCATCAGCGCGGCAAGCGCGGCGGTGGCGAGGCAGAAGCCCGCGACCGCGTCGGTCGGAACCGCCTTGAGCCGGCGCGACAGCACCGAATAGCTCGTCCAGACGAAGGCGGCGATGAAGGCCGCGACCAGTCCCGGCACCGCGCCCGACGCGAAGCCCGAGGTGTTGCCGGCCAACAGCAGCACGGTGCCGACAAGTCCGAGCACGGCGCCGGCGATGTGATGCAGGGCGAGCCGCTCGCCCGGCAGGAAGGACGAGAACAACACGATCAGCAGCGGCCAGAGATAATTCAAGAGGCCGGCTTCTGCCGGCGGGGCGAAGCGCAGGGCAAGGAAATAGAGGGCGTGATAGCCGAACAGGCCACCGACGCCGACGACCCAGACGACGAGCGGCTGGCGCACGCTGCTTGCCGCCTCGCCGCGACCGATCCAGGTGAGCAGGCCGACGAGGCCGCCGATCGCGAAGGTCATTGCGGCGAGCTGGAACGCCGGGATCTTTCCAGTCGCCACCGTCATCACTGACAGTAGCGACCACATCAGGATTGCGGTCAATCCGATCAGCGTCGCGGTGCGGGGAGTCATCGATCAAAGGGCTCTGAGGACGTTTATGCCCGGCGCGGAGCCGGGCATTTGCGTCTTCACTATCGCCTCGTCGCGCCTGAAGCTACAGGCTTTTGGCCCAATAGCCTGCGGCCATATCAGGCCTGATACTGGCCGCCATTGATGGTCATGGTCGATCCGGTGATGAAGCCGGCCTCGTCCGCCGCCAGGAACACGACCGCCCGCGCGATCTCCTCGGGCTCGCCGAGCCGGTTGACGGGGATCTGCGGAATCACGCTCTTTTCCAAAACGTCCTTCGGCACCGCCTGCACCATTTCGGTATTGATGTAGCCGGGGCAGATCGCATTGACGGTGATGCCGCCCTTGGCGTTCTCGAGCGCGAGCGCCTTGGTGAAACCGATGTCGCCGGCTTTGGCCGCTGAATAGTTGACTTGCCCGAACTGCCCCTTCTGGCCGTTGATCGACGAGATCGAGATGATGCGGCCGAACTTGCGCGCACGCATGCCCTCGATCACCTGGCGCGTCATGTTGAACAGCGAGCCGAGATTGGTGTTGATGACAGCGTTCCACTGCTCGAGCGTCATCTTGTGGAACGCAGTGTCGCGGGTGATGCCCGCATTGTTGACCAGCACCTCGATCGGGCCGAGATCGGCCTCGACCTTCTTCACGCCCTCGGCGCAGGCGTCGAAACTGCTGACGTCCCATTTGTAGACCGCGATGCCGGTCTCGGCCTTGAACTTCTCCGCCGCAGCATCGTTGCCGGCATAGCTCGCCGCAACCTTGTAGCCCGCCGCCTTCAGCGCCTTGCTGATGGCAGCACCGATGCCCCGCGTACCACCCGTGACCAATGCAACACGTGCCATGTCGTATTCCTTCCCTTGGACTCTTCGGACGTTTCTGACGCGATCGTTTTTTAACTGCGGATTATGCGGGACGTTTGACGGACATCAAGAACAAAACGCCCGGCATCGAGCCGGGCGTTTCTCTTTAGTCGAGGCCTGCGCAATTGCGAAGAATATTTGATTTGCAACCGCCGCCTTTTTAATCGCGTGCAACGCACTCATTGACGTGTGCAGCGCACGCGCAAGTTAAGTACGTGTCAGGTCCTTCTCAGTCGCGTGCCAGACACATCGCGATGCCCATGCCGCCGCCGATGCACAGCGTGGCAAGGCCCTTCTTCGAATCGCGCTTCTGCATTTCATGCAGCAGCGTGACCAGCACGCGGGCGCCGGACGCGCCGACTGGATGACCGATGGCGATCGCGCCGCCATTGACGTTGACCTTCGAGGTATCCCAGCCGAGGTCCTTGTTGACGGCGCAGGCCTGTGCCGCGAAGGCTTCGTTGGCTTCGATCAGGTCGAGATCGCCGACACTCCAGCCGGCCTTCTTCAGCGCGGCGCGCGAGGCCGGGATCGGGCCCGAGCCCATGATCTTCGGATCGACGCCGGCCTGCGCCCAGGACACGATGCGGGCAAGCGGCTTCTTGCCTTCCTTGGCAGCCTGCTTTGCGCTCATGAGCACCACGGCGGCAGCGCCGTCATTGATGCCCGAAGCAGAGCCCGCAGTGACCGTGCCGTCCTTCTCGAAAGCCGGCTTGAGCTTGGCCATCGCGTCTAGCGTCGCGCCATGGCGCGGATATTCGTCGGCGCTGACGACGACGTCGCCCTTGCGGGTCTTGATGGTGACGGGAACGATCTCGTCGTTGAACTTGCCGGCCTTCTGCGCGGCCTCGGCCTTCTGCTGCGAGGCGACCGCGAACTCGTCCTGTTGGGCGCGCGTGATCTGCCATTGCCGCGCGACGTTTTCGGCGGTGTTGCCCATGTGATAGCCGTTGAAGGCATCCCACAGGCCGTCCTTGATCATGGTGTCGACCAATTCGAGACCGCCCATCTTGACGCCGCCGCGCAGGTGCTGGGCGTGCGGGGCCATGCTCATGGACTCCTGTCCGCCAGCGACCACGATCTCGGAATCGCCGTTGAGCAGCGCCTGGTAGCCGAGGGCGACCGTGCGCAGGCCGGAGCCGCAGAGCTGGTTGACGCCCCAGGCCGGGCTCTCCACGGGAATGCCGGCGGCGATCGAGGCTTGACGGGCTGGGTTCTGGCCCTGAGCTGCGGTCAGGATCTGACCCATGATGACTTCCGAAACCCGACCGGGCTCGATGCCGGCGCGCTCCAGTGCAGCCTTGATGGCGATGGCGCCGAGATCATGGGCGGGAAGGGTCGCGAACGCTCCGTTGAAGCTTCCGACCGGGGTGCGGGCGGCGCTGACGATGACGACATCGTCTGACATGGGCATCTCCTGAGGTTGAATGGGGGCAGGCGGGGCTGGGGAAAACGGCTCGCCAGTCTCGATCGGCATCCTGTTAACGTCATTGCGGCATGTCAATCGGCCGGCGACCGAATTCATGCCGCAGCGCATTCAAAATAGCGTTCTTGGCGCTTTCGCAAGCACGATTTTGCTGTCCGATTAACCGTGCCGCACAAAACGGTAGCGTGACCCCTTTGAAAATGCTTATTTTGTTGCGTTGCGTACTCTTCCCGCCCTGCGGCATAGCCCGCTAGGTTCCCGTTCTCCGCGCTTGCAAGTGAGAGCCCATGGCGAAATCAGACCAACCCACCACGATCAAGAAATACGCGAACCGCCGGCTCTATAATACCGGAACGAGCACTTACGTGACGCTCGAGGACCTCGCCGCCATGGTCAAGGACGGCGAAGATTTCCTGGTCTACGACGCCAAGACCGGCGACGACATCACCCGCTCCGTGCTCGCCCAGATCATCTTCGAGCAGGAGAACAAGGCCGGCCAGAACCTGCTCCCGACCACCTTTCTGCGCCAGCTCATCCGCTTCTACGGCGACAGCATGCAGATGGTGGTGCCGAAATATCTCGAACAGTCGATCGCGACACTGACCCAGGAGCAGGAGAAGTTCCGCAAGCAGATCGCCAACACGCTGTCCGGCACACCGTTTGCGCCGCTCGAGGAGCAGGTCCGCCGCAACATGGAGCTATTCCAGCAGACCTTCTCGATGTTCAAGCCCTTCGCCGCGCCCCGTCCGGCGGCCACCTCGGAGCCAGAGCCCGATGCAAATGCCGAGGCGCCGAAGGACAGCAACATCGACGATCTGCGCCAGCAGATGAAGGAAATGCAGGAACGCCTCGAGCGGATGTCGAAGAAGGACGAGTAGGTCTTTCCATTGAGCCGGCTCTCCGCGAACCGTAGGACGCAACATGTCCGATCGACGCGCGCATTGGGACAACGTCTACGCCACCAAGGGCGAAGCCGAGGTCAGCTGGTTTCAGAACAGCCCGGCGACCTCGCTGGCGATGATCAGAGCAGCCAATCTGGACCGCGAGGCCGCCATCATCGACATTGGCGGCGGCGCATCGCGACTAGTCGATGCTCTGTTGCAGGACGGACATCGCGACGTCGGCGTGCTGGATCTCTCCGCAAACGCGCTTGACGTCGCGCAGAAGCGACTCGGCGCAGCCGCTTCAGTGGTTGAGTGGATCGTTGCCGATGTCACGACATGGCGCTCAGCAAAGACCTACGATCTATGGCACGATCGCGCGGCGTTTCACTTCCTGACCGAATCCCGCGACAGGGCCGCCTATGTCGAGCGCCTGCGGTCGGCACTTGCGCCCGGCGGCTACGTCATCATCGCGACGTTCGCGCCCGACGGCCCGGAGCAATGCAGCGGCCTGCCGGTGCAACGCCATGACAGCGTCAGCCTCGCGGCGGAACTCGGCCCCGACTTCGAGCTGATCGAAACGCGTAGCGATATCCACCATACGCCGTGGCATTCGACGCAGGCGTTTCAGTTCAGCCGGTTTCAGCGAAGCCATTAGAGTGTTGCGACGACCGATTGAATCCGCCCAGTACGCCGCGCCTATCGAGGAGTCACAACTGTCTCTGGAATACTGGATCGCCCGATCAAGTCGGGCGATCACAGCGGAGTAATGGCAGCTACGCCGCTAGCTTCACCGCATGCGCAAAATCCCAATAGAGTTTTCGCGCCCGGGCGTAGAACGGACCCGGCTTCAGTTCGCGCTCGTCGATGCGGACAACCGGCGCGACTTTGGCGAAATTGCCGGTGGAGAAGATCTCGTCAGCAGCGAGGAAGTCGGCATAGCGCAGCGTCTTCTCGACCACGGCGACGCCGTCGGCGCGAAGCAGGTTGATACGCGCTGGCGCGTGATGCCGTTGAGGAACGTTCCGTTGGGCACGGGGGTGTAGACCACGCCGTCGTTGGCCATGAACACGTTGGAATTGCCGAACTCGGCGACATTGCCGAGCATGTCGAGCATCAACGCGTTCTGGAAGCCGCGCGAGGGGCCTCAGCGAGCGCGCGCGAATTGTTCGGATAGAGGCAGGCGGCCTTGGCCTCGACCGGCGCGCATTCGGCGGTCGGCCTGCGAAACGGCGACAGGGTGATGGCGTTGCCGACGGGTTTTGGCATCGGCGCCTCGTAGATGCACAGGCACCAATTGGTAGTCTCGGGATCGAACAGCACGCCGCCGCCCGAACCGTGCTGCGCCCAATACATCGGACGGATGTAGAGCTCGGCGTTGGCCGCAAAGCGCGCAATGCCCTCGCGCGCGAGCGTGAGCCAGGTGTCGGTATCGACCACCGGCTTGAGGCCAAAGTTGACCGCCGATTGATTGGCGCGGGCGACGTGGCGGTCGAGATCGGGCGCCACACCCTCGAACGCACGCGCGCCGTCGAACACGACAGAGCCGAGCCAAGCCGCATGCGTGCGCGGGCCCATGATCGGCACATTGCCGTCCTGCCATTTGCCGTCGAAGAAGGTCCAGCTCGGTGAATATTCGATGGGCTTCCTGATCTCGGCCATGACCGGCCTCCCTGGCGTGATGCCGCACTACAGCGCCACTATTGGTCGCAATTTCTAAATGATTCCCTGCGGGAAGATAGTTACCCTCTTCCCTTGTCGGAGAATGAAAGATCCATGCCGCTCGATCCGCTCGCAAAACGCTTGTTGGCCATGATGGCTGCCGCCGCGCCGCCGACACGAAGCCGGCCGAGCGTCGAGGCACGGCGGCAGTCGCTAGCGAAACTGATGCAGTTCGCGCGCGCTGATGCGCCGGATGTGACGACGTCCAACGGTAGGCTGCCGGGTCCTGGCGGCGAGCTGCCCTATCGCCTCTATGCGCCCGCAAGTGCCGGTCAACGCATGCCGGGATTCGTATTCTTTCACGGCGGCGGCCTCGTCGCTGGCAGCATCGCCACACACGACCGCATCGCAGCGGCGCTGGCGCATGCGACCGGCTGCCGCCTCGTCTCGGTCGACTACCGGCTCGCGCCCGAGCACAAATTTCCTGCCGCCGTCGACGATGCGATCGCCGCCACCGAGTGGGTCGCGCGTGAAGCGCCAACACTCGGCATCGATGCGGAACGGCTGGTGGTCGGCGGCGATTCCGCCGGCGCCACGCTGGCTGCGATCGTGTGCCAGGAGGCGATGCAGAACGCAGGCCTCTCCATCGTCGCGCAATGCCTGATCTGCCCGGTGCTGGATTTCGAGGAGATCTCGCCGTCGCGCGAGGCGTTCGCCGAGGGCCACCTGATCGATCGCCCCACCATGGAAGCCGACCTCGCCGACTATCTGCCTCAGGGTTTGGATGCCGCCGATCCCCGCATTTCGCCGCTACGCGCGACACGGCTCGCCGGCCTGCCGATGGCGATCATCCATACCGCCGAATTCGACCCGATGCGTGACGAAGGCAACGCCTATGCGCGCAAGCTGCTGACCGCGGGCGTGGTCGTCGAGCACACTTGCCATGACGGCATGATTCACAATTTCCACGCCATGGGCGCCATCCTGCCGCAGGCGCAGCTCGTGCTGTCGCAAATCGGCGAGCAGGTCAGGCGCGCGGTCGAGAAGTAACAGCGTGAATCACACGCGCGCGCCGAGCACGGCCCTGGCAGCCACGACATACTCAGGCCAATGCGCGTCCGCATAACGCTCGGCCTGCCGCGCGCAAGTGAGATCGGGCGCATGTGCGGCCGCAATCATGCGTGCGAATCGTTCCTCGGCCACCGTCACGTCATCAACTGCCGGCGCCGGGGCGGCTCCTGCGGCGGTTGGCGCGACGGCGAATCCCGCCAGTCCGGCGAGCACGATGCGGCGTGACGTGTTCATGGCTGTCGTTCCCCATTGTCCAGCCTGCACTCTGGCGGGCGAATGTGTCGGTGCGATCACGACAGGGTAACTGCGCGTATCGGTGTAGTCCATCGATTGCAGATACCGCCGGACCGATCACGTTCCATCCAGCTGGCGCGCGGGACATCGCATCCCGGCCCAAACCGGAGGACAGCACGTGACCCGGCACAGAGCCCTGATCACAAAAGGGTTTTTGCGCCGGTGCGCAGCATCCCGCGTCAACGGGTTGTTAGCCTTCATCGGAAAACACTGATTGCGTTACATCGCCGCAAGGAACCTTGCGCCATACTGAGACCGGTTTTCGTTTCGCCCTGGAGGCTGAGAATGTCCCGCTTGTTTCCGGAACGGACGTTCCTTGCTGGCAAGATCTTCTTCAATTTCGGCCAGTCGTCGATTGACTGCGTCGTGCGCCGGCTGTCCGAGGAGGCTGCGACGCTCGAGATGGAGAGCGGCCTCGGCGTACCCGAGCGATTCCAGCTCAGGGTCGCGGGACGCAAGATATTGGCCTGCCGCGTGATCTGGCGATCGGACCGTCAGGTCGGAGCCGCCTTCGAGCTGCCAGGCAGCGTCGAGCGCCCGAGTGGCGAGGAGCGGGAACGCTCGTCCGACGCGCTGATGCGCGGCCAGATGCTGGCGCTGCGCGCCGCGCTCGATCATGTGCCGACGGGCATCGTGCTGCTCGACTCAAGCCTCAGGGCACGTCTGATCAACCGGTCGTTTCGTCAGATGTGGCGCCTGCCAGACGAGGTTGCTGACAGCAATCCTTCCATTCTCACGCTGCTTCATCATGGACGTGACACCGGCGCCTATGAGGTGCCGGATCCTGAGCTCGATGCCTTGGTGGCGGAACGCGTCCGTGTGATCGAGGCGGGCGATCCGACGCCTATCGACCTACGGCGGACCAATGGCGATGTGGTGCGCGTACAGGTCACGCCTTTGCCCGACGGCGGGCGCATGCTGACCTACACGCCCGTCACTGACATTGTGCGCACCTCCGACGAGCTGAAGCTGCTGCGGGATGCGCTGGAGAATGTTCAGGATGGAGTCCTCCTTCTCGATTCCGACCTGCACGCTACGTTCATGAACCGGCGTATGCGGCGGTTCTGGGAGGTCAGCGACGAGGAGGCCGCGAATCGACCGACCTATTCGTCGCTGGTGCGACGCCTGCATCGCGCCAGCGCGCCCAATCTTCCGACGAACGAACTCGCGAAATTTCCGGCGCGACGCGTCGAAGAGGTCAAGGCCGGCGATCATGTCCGCGACCTGCAGACGCCGGATGGCCGGCGCATCAGGGCCCATTGTACGACGATGGCCAATGGCGGCCGCATGCTGACCTATGTCGACATCACCGATCTGACGCAAAAAGCCGCGCTGCTGGAAACGCTCGCCACCACCGATCCGCTCACCGGCCTCTCCAACCGCCGCCACTTTCTCGACTGTCTCGGTGCGGAATGGAGCCGCTTTCAGCGCTACTATCGCTCCGTCTCGGTGTTGATGCTTGACATCGACCATTTCAAGTCGGTCAACGATCGCCATGGCCATGCGGTGGGCGACGTCGCGATCAAGGCGGTTGCGGCCGCGTGCCTCGACGGCAAACGCAAGTCGGACATCGTTGGCCGCCTCGGCGGCGAGGAGTTCGCCGTGCTTCTGCCCGAAACCAGCCTGTCCCGGGCGAGGATTGTCGCCGAGCGCATCCGCAAACACGTGATAAGCGCGCAGATCGTCGCCGGAAAGGTTCAGTTCGGCGTCACCGTGAGCATCGGCATCGCGGAGGCCACCGTCAGCATGTCCGGCATCGACACACTGATGAGTGCGGCCGATCACGCGCTCTACCAGGCTAAGGCCGAGGGCCGCAATCGCTGCATCGCCTTCGCGCCCCCGCCGCCTGCAAGCAAGGCAGCGGAGTGATTGCCGGAACAGGCTTCACTCCGGAACCGGAACGTCGAACGTGTTGAGCGTGACCGAGACCATGCAGTAGACGCCGACGAGATAGGAGAGTTCGGCCGCGCCGTGCTCGCCGAACTCCTTCACGGCGGCGCGCCAGGTCAATTCCGGCAGAACACCGCCGCCGACCAACGCGGACGCGATGTCGTAGGCGACGGCCTCCTGCCTGGTGAGATCGACCGGCCGCTGTCCGGCGACGATGGTCGCGAGCTTCTCGTCGGACAAGCCGCGCTGCTCGGCGACCAGCACGTGGGCGTAGAGCTCGTAGCCGGAGCGGAAATGCGAGCCGGTGACGAGGATGGCGACCTCGCGCACCGGCGCCGGCAGCAGCGGGTTCGACGCGATCGCCTTGACCAGCTCCCATACCGGCTTACCGAAGCGCGGCTCGCGCAGCCAGGGATTCCACGGCCCCAGCAGCGCGCCGTCGTCGCGCATGTTCACAAAACCCTTGAAATGGTCCTTGATGCCGGCTCGCATGTCGTCATAAAGCGGCTTCTGTTCGTCGGCCAGATTCTGGGGATCGAGAATGGGAAGGCGCACGGCTGCGATCTCCTCTTTGAGAAGATGCGAGGCTCGCCTGCATGCGCGCGCAGGGCAAGTGAAGTTGCTGTGACGGGTGCGCTTAAAACTCCAGCGGCGCGTTGTCGACGACTTCCTTCATCACGAAGAAGGTGCGGGTCTGGCGCACCCCGGGGAGCGCGATCAGCTGCTCGCCATGGATGCGATTGAAATCCTCCATGTCGCCGACACGGATCTTGAGGAAGTAGTCGAAATCGCCGGCGACGAGGTGGCAATCAAGCACGAATTTCAGTTTTGTAATCGCCTGCTCGAAAGTGGCAAAACTCTCCGGGGTCGAGCGGTCGAGCACGACGCCGACCATCACCAGCGTGCCCTTGGCCACCTTCTTCGGCGCCACCATGGCGCGCACGGTCGCAATGAAGCCGTCCTCGAACAGGCGCTGGGTGCGGCGATGGCAGGTGGCGGGGCTGATCGCGACGGTTTCGGCCAGCTCGGCATTGCTGAGCCGGCCGTTATTCTGAAGCAATCGCAATATCTTAAGGTCGATACGGTCGAGACGGGAAGGCATGGAAGAATCTCTCATTCCTATCCATCATTACGGAACAAGTAAGGGTAATTGATGTCGTTTTCGCAAGCAACGGCGCAATATTGACGCAGCATTTGAGAGCACCTTTCTTGTAGCAAGTGCTAATCGCTGCGGCCAGCTCAATGCCAATCGGGATGACCCATGATGCTGAAAAAATTCGCGCGCTATTCGCTCACCTTCGGTCCGACGCCAATCGAGAAGCTTGAGCGGCTATCGAAATATCTCGGCGGTCAAGTCGAGGTCTACGCCAAGCGCGAGGACTGCAATTCAGGCCTTGCCTATGGCGGCAACAAGCTGCGCAAGCTCGAATACATCATTCCCGATGCGATCGCCTCCAACGCCGACACGCTGGTATCGATCGGCGGCGTGCAATCCAACCACACCCGCATGATCGCGGCGGTCGCCGCCAAGCTCGGCATGAAGTGCCGTCTGGTGCAGGAAGCCTGGGTACCGCACGAGGACGCGGTCTATGACCGCGTCGGCAACATCATGCTCTCGCGCATCATGGGTGCCGACGTGCGCCTGGTCGACGACGGCTTCGACATCGGCATCCGCAAGAGTTGGGAGCAGGCGATCGAGGAGGTGAAGGCGGCGGGTGGCAAGCCTTACGCGATTCCCGCTGGCGCCTCCGTGCACAAATTCGGCGGCCTCGGCTATGTCGGCTTCGCCGAGGAAGTGCGCAAGCAGGAGAAGGAGCTCGGCTTCAAATTCGACTACATCGTCGTCTGCACCGTCACCGGCTCGACCCATGCCGGCATGCTGGTCGGCTTCGCCGCCGACGACCGCGCCCGCAAGGTGATCGGAATCGATGCGTCGTTCACGCCTAGCCAGACGAAAGCCCAGGTGCTCGAGATTGCGCAGAACACCGCAAAGCTCGTCGAGCTCGGCAAGGAGCTCGTCCCCGACGACGTCGTGCTGATCGAGGACTATGCCTATCCCGCCTATGGCGTGCCGTCGGAAGAGACCAAGGAAGCGATCCGCCTCACCGCGCGGCTCGAAGGCATGATCACCGACCCCGTCTACGAGGGCAAGTCGATGCAGGGCCTGATCGACCTTGCGAAGAAGGGCTATTTCGAGCAGGGCGCGAAGATCCTGTACGCCCATCTCGGCGGCGCGCCCGCGTTGAACGGGTATGCCTATGCGTTCAGGAATGGGTGAGGTGGCGCAGATCTCGCCGCATACACGGCTGTCGTCCCGGACAAGCATAAGCACAGATCCGGCACCGAGAGCCACAGGATCGCGTTGGGCGAAGACTACTCGCTACCTCGCCCTGACGATCTGCAACAGCTCGTCGCCGTAATGCTCGAGCTTCTTGTCACCGATCCCGGGCACGTTGCGGAGTTCATCCAGCGTCGTCGGCCAGGCCCGAACGATGCCGTCGATGGTGGCATCGTGCAGCACGACATAGGCGGGCACGCCGCGCTCGCGGGCGACGTCGGAACGCCAGGAGCGCAGCCGCGCGCGCAATTCGGGATCGACGTCGCCTTGCGGCGCGCTCGCCGCGGGCGCGAGGTCGCCGCGGCGCGATTTGGCCCGGCTCGAACGGATGCGGGTGCCGGGCGCCTCCTCGCGCAGCCACACTTCCGTTTCGCCGCGCAGCACGCCGCGCGAAGAGTCCGTCAGCTTCAACGCGCCGAATGCTTCGCTGTCGCTCTGCAAATGCCCCATTGCCACCAATTGCCGCAGTACCGTGCGCCACTGCTTTTCGTTGAGCTCGCGGCCGATGCCGAACACCGACAGCTTGTCGTGGCCGAACTGCGTCACCTTCTCGGTCAGGCGCCCGACCAGCACGTCGATCAAATGCATTGCCCCGAAGCGCTGGCCGGTGCGGTAGACGCAGGACAACAGCTTCTGCGCCAGCACCTTGCCGTCGCGCATTTTCGGCGGCATCAGGCAATTGTCGCAATTGCCGCAACTCTCGGCCATCACGATCTCGCCGAAATAGGCGAGCAGCCGCCGGCGCCGGCAATGCGGCGTCTCGGCAAGGCCGACCAGCGCGTCGAGCTTACCGATCGAGACCCGCTTGAATTCGTCGGAAGCGTTCGACTCGTCGATCATGCGGCGCTGCTGCACGATGTCGGAGAGGCCGTAGGCCATCCAGGCGGCGGATGGCTTGCCGTCACGGCCGGCACGCCCCGTCTCCTGGTAATAGGCTTCGATGCTTTTGGGCAGATCGAGATGGGCGACGAAACGCACGTCAGGCTTGTCGATGCCCATGCCGAACGCAATGGTCGCGACGATGACGATGCCGTCCTCGTTGAGAAAGCGGTCCTGATTCCGGGAGCGCACGCTGCTGTCGAGGCCGGCATGATAGGGCAGCGCGGCCATGCCTGCGTCTTGAAGCGCGGCAGCGACCTCCTCGACGCGGTTGCGGGACAGGCAATAGACCACGCCGGCATCGCCCATGTGGCGCTCGCGGATGAACTCCTTCAGCTGCGACACCGCATTGCGCTTGTCGACGATCTCGTAGCGGATGTTGGGCCGGTCGAAGCTGGAGACAAATTGCGGGGAGCCGGTAAGCTGAAGCCGCTCGACGATTTCCTTGCGGGTCAGATCGTCGGCTGTCGCGGTCAGCGCGATGCGTGGGACATCGGGAAAGCGCTCGGCGATGATGGACAGACCGACGTATTCGGGCCGGAAGTCGTGGCCCCATTGCGAGACGCAATGCGCCTCGTCGATCGCGAACAGCGCCACCTTCGCCCGCGCCAGCATCGACAGGCAGCGCGGCGTCACCAGCCGTTCCGGCGCGACATAGAGCAGGTCGAGATCGCCCGCGATCAGGCGGCGCTCCACCTCCGAAGCTTCGTGCGGAGTCAGCGACGAGTTCAGCGCGGCCGCGTTGACACCTGATTCGATCAGGCCCGCAACCTGATCGCGCATCAGCGCGATCAGCGGCGAGACCACGATGCCGCAGCCTTCGCGCAGCAGTGAGGGGAGTTGATAGCAGAGCGACTTGCCGCCGCCGGTCGGCATCAGCACAAGGCAATTGCCGCCTTCGCTCACGTGCCGGATGATCTCACCCTGCGCGCCGCGGAACCCCGGCAGGCCGAACACCGAATGCAAGACCGACAGCGCGTCGCGGCCGTTGGCCAGAGCGGACAGCGGAGCGGTGGAAGGAGAGGACATGGGCGTGAGGACATTGAGCTTTCGGTCAACGCCAGTCGCACGACCGAGCGGGCATGGCAAGACCGTTTGCGCGGCAGGGTATAGTGTTCCCCTCTCCGCTTGTGGGAGAGAGTGGCTCGCCGCATAGTGAGGGGTCTCTGACTGCGCATTCGATGAGACTTGTTTCGCGGCGACATACCCCTCATCCGGCGCTTCGCGCCACCTTCTCCACAACGGAAAAGGGAAGAACAGCCGCTATGCCCCGATCCTTCGCAGCGCCTCCGCGACGGTCACGATCGGTACACTGCGCTTCTCGGCCGCCTTCAGCGCATGGCACATCAAATGCGGCGTGCAACCATAGGGGCTCGGCCTGTCGGCGACGTCATGGCCGTACAAGATCAGCCATCCGCCGCTTGCGACCGCCTCGTCGAAATAGCGATCGATGCCTGTCGTATCGATGTCGCGGTCGATCAAGGGCGAAGCACGCAGAAACTGGAGGTCGATGACGCCGTGATTGACGCCGGGAAGGATGCCGCGCGCCGAACGGTAGGCTCTTGCAAGCTGCGGCTTGCGCCAAACCGAGGCGAGACCATACGGATAGGCGAAGTTCTCCAGCATGATCGAGGAATCAATGCTGCGGAAGTGGTCGCGGTTGCGCTCGATCTCGCGTTCCATGGCGGCTTCGTCGAGATCGACCGCGCTCTGGTGCGAGAAGGTGTGGCAGGCAATCTCGTGGCCGGCGCGGTGAAGCCGCACGATCGCGTCATTCGACAGGCCCTGCCAATGATCCGACGGCTGATCGATCAGGCTGCCCGAGAGGTAGAATGTGCCGCGACCGCCATGTTTCTCGAGGAGTTCGGCACCCTCGCCTGCGGCGCTATCTGGAGCATCGTCGAAGGTGAAGCTCACCATCGGGGCGCGCGCAGGCAACCGGTGCGGCGCGGCGCGGAAATGCCGAGCCAGCCGATTGCTCACGCGTCCCTGGAGTGACGACCACACGCTGCGTTTCCCGTGATTCCATATTCGCTACTGAAACATTCGCGCGCTAGTTGAGGCAAGCCTAACGCTCGGGTAATCCTAACATGGAGCCAACACCCTTCGGCTAGCACGCAGGGACCGATACGTCGGCATCCGTACCGAGATATTGCAGCCAGTTCCGGAATAACGCTGCCGCTGCGGTGCCGGCGGCGATATCGGCGCGCAAATTCAGCGCAGGCAATTCGTTGGTGAGCGCGGGATGGCGCTGGTGCCGTGCCTGTTTCTCGAAGCGGGCCAGCTTCTCTTCTGTCGCTGCGTCAAAATAACTCACGGGCAAATTCGGATAATTCTCGCGCTCACGGGCGAGATAGCGGCCGACGTCGCGCAGATATTCGCGCTGGAGCGACAGCCCGTCATATTCCGGATGGCCCTGGAAGAACACGAAGCGGCTGGCATATTGGCGGATAAAGACGTCGACGCCGGCCTCTTCCGAGCGCGTCAGCACCCGGTACCCGGCTTCCACGAGCTCGCTCTCGGCGATCTCGTTCAGGCGCGAATGCGAGACCTTGAGCGGCATAGGCGCACCGCGCGTCAGCGGATCGCGCGTCACGGCTTCGCAGTCGAAGATGCCGTGACATTTGCTCGGCAGCCGCCGCCGCGCGATGCCGTCGAGGTGCAGCACCGCCGCATGCGCGGCGAGGCACGACCAGATCGTCGAGCGCGTGTTGACCTTGGCCCAGTCGATCAGCTCCGTCAGGTCGCGCCAGTACGGCTCCTGGTCGAGTTCGGGCGCGACCGGCTCGGCGCCGGTCACGATCAGCCCGTCGAATTTACGGCGCCTGAGATCCGCAAGATCGGAATATTCGCTCTCGATATGCCACTTGGCGTCCGGCGAGCGCCTCACCGAAGGAAGCGAGAAGCAGTGGAAGCGGATGCGACGCGAGCCTGCAGCCGCCTGGAGCAGCTTCATGAACTGCCGCTCGGTCGCCTTCAACGCCGGGTCCGGCATGTTGTTGATCAGCCCGATGGTCAGCTCGGCGCCGCGATCACGCGCGAGATCACCTTCGGCCGGCACCAGTGCCGGGCTTGATATGACTTGATCCCTGTCGATCAAGATCGTCATTGGCGCCGCCGCCTACTCCGCGGCCTGCAGACGCGACGACGGACAGGCCTTTTCCAGCGCCTGATCGATATCCTCGATGATGTCTGCGGAATGCTCGATGCCGATCGACAGGCGGATCGTCTCCGGCAGCACGCCCGCTATGCGCTGCTGCTCTGCCGACATCTGCCGGTGCGTCGTCGACGCCGGATGGCAGGCCAGCGACTTGGCATCGCCGATATTAACGAGCCGCGTGATCAGCTTCAGCGCATCATAGAAGGTCTTGCCGGCTTCCATGCCGCCCTTGATGCCGAAGGTAAACAGCGAAGAGGCGTTGCCGTTCAGATATTTCTGCACCAGCGGATAATAGGGGCTGTCCGGGAACCCCGTGTAATTGACCCAGGCCACCCGCGAATCGCCACGGAGGAATTCGGCGACCTTGCGGGCGTTCTCGACGTGGCGCTCCATGCGCAGTGCCACGGTTTCGATGCCCTGGAGCAGCAGAAAGGCATTGAAAGGCGAGAGCACCGAACCCATGGTGCGCTGATAGACGCTGCGCGCGCGCTCGATGTAGGCGGTCCTGCCGAAGCGCTCGGCATAGACGAGGCCGTGATAGGACGCATCCGGCTTGTTGTAAGCCGGGAATCGGTCGGCGTGTTTCCCCCAGGGGAAGTTTCCGGAATCGACGATGGCGCCGCCAAGCGTGGTGCCGTGGCCACCGAGGAACTTGGTCAGGGAATGCACGGCAATATCGGCACCGTAGTCGAACGGCTTGAGCAGAATCGGGCTTGCGACCGTGTTGTCGACGATCAGCGGCACGCCATGCGAATGCGCGATTTTCGCCAGCGCCTCGATGTCGCAGACATTGCCGGCGGGGTTGCCGATGGTCTCGGCGAACACGGCGCGGGTATTCTCGTCGATCAGTTTCTCGATCGCCTCGGGCTGGTCGCTCTCGGCGAAGCGGCCAGTGATGCCCTGCCGCGGCAGGATGTGTGAGAGCAGCGTGTGTGTGGTGCCGTAGAGCTGCGGCACCGAGACGATGTTGCCGCCGTGATCGGCGACATTGACAAAGGCGAAATGCAGCGCCGCCTGGCCGGTCGCAACCGCAAGCGCGCCGACGCCGCCTTCGAGCTGCGCGATGCGCTTCTCCAGCACCGCGCTGGTCGGATTGGCGATGCGGCTGTAACGAAAGCCCTCGGCCTCGAGATTGAAGAGCGCCGCGCCATGATCGGCGCTGTCGAAGGCATAGGCTGCGGTCTGGTAAATCGGCACGGCGACGGCGTGCGTTGTGGCTTCCGGTTCGTAGCCGGCGTGAATAGCGATCGTCTCGTTGCGCATCGTGCCACCTCCGCGTGGAGCGGGCCGCACTTATCGGCCTGTATGAGGCGCGTGCGTTGTCCGCCATCCTCCTGTTAGAGGGGGGTGGTAAAGCGGACAATAATTCGCCTAGAGATCGAGGAAGTAACCCTAACGCTTGTTGGCGAGGTGGCCAGAATTCGGGTTAAACTGGATTAACGAATTGACGAGGTTGCCGCGCCCGCGGCGTTGCTTTTCCCTTCTCCCTTACGGGTTTTGGGGACCGCATAAGGGCAGAGGGTGCACCGTCAACCCGTCGACAACCTGCCTAGCTTCAGGCCATCGTCTCCCACAGTCGATGAGCGAGCACGCCGGCGCGCTTCTCGATCGCGGCCGCGGCATCGAGCGCGAGATCCTCGCGATAGCGCCCGGCAATGAGCTGCACGCCGATCGGCCTGCCGTCATGCACTGCCACCGGCACCACCGCGCCAGGCAGGCCCAGCACGTTGATCGCGGAGATGAAGCGGATCTCGCCCCAGAAGATCTCGCGCACGCGCTCGGGGCTGACGGTGTCCTCGCGCGGGCCCGGCGTCGGCTTCACCGTGGTCGGCGCCAGCACGACCGGATACTCGTCGAAGAACAATTGCCAGGCGCGGATGTGGCCGTTGCGCGCGGCCGTCGCCTGCATCCAGGCTTTGAGATCGAGCACGTTGGCCTTGGTCCTCATGCCGCCCCAGGCCTTGTGAAAATCCTCGGACGTAACCTTCAGCATGCTGGCTTCCTGCATCACAACGGTCTCGTTGGTGATGATGTCGCACCAGGTCTGCCAGACGCCGTTGATGTCGGGCACCTCGACCTCGCTGACGCGATAGCCGGACCGCTCGAGATGATCCGCGGCCTGGCGCAGCGCCGCGGCAACCTGCGGGTCAACGTCCATGTCATCGGGGATCTTGGCCAGCGCGACCTTGATCGGCCCCTTTGGCTTCGGCCCGACGAGCGGCGCCGGCACCCACCAGGGATCGCGCGGATCGCGTTGGCTCATCACCTCCAGCGCGAGACGAACGTCGGCGACGTGACGGGCGAGCGGCCCCTGCGCCGACATCAGATGCGCCAGCATCGGACGCTCGGCGATGGCGCTTCCGTTGAAAGCGGGGATCCGTCCCTGCGTCGGCTTGATCGTGACAACACCGTTGCAATGCGCCGGCCAGCGCAGCGATCCGCCGATGTCGTTGCCATGGGCGATGGTGCCGATGCCGGCCGCCACCGCCGAGCCCGCACCGCCCGAGGAGCCGCCGCAGGTGACGTTCGGATCCCAGGGGTTCAGCGTCAGCCCGTGCAGAGGATTGTCGGTGAAGCCGCGGAAGGAGAATTCCGGTGTGTTGGTGAGCCCGATCACGATCGCGCCGGCCTTTTTCAAGTTGCGCACCACGGGGGAATCGGACGGCGCGATGAGGTCCTTGTTAGCGGGAACGCCGTTGAAGTTTGGCCGCCCTTCGTAGTCGACATTTTCCTTGATGGTTACAGGCACGCCATGCAGGAGGCCGAGCTCGCCGCCCTTTGCGCGCTGCCTGTCGGCCGCATGCGCCGCTTTTAACGCCTCTTCGGAGAGATCGACGACGACGGCGTTCAGCCTTGGATTGACGGCGTGCATGCGTTCGAGATGCGCTTCGACCGTCTCGACGGCGGAGATTGCACCGGAGCGGATCGCAGCCGCGGTCTCGACCGCCGACCATTGCCAAGCCGGCCCCTTGGGACGGCGCGGTGAGGCCGGCTTGAGCCGCGTGGCTTTCTTTGCCTTCTTTGCAGCGACGGCCTTGCGGCTTGTGCTTTTCTTGCTGGAGGTTTTTACCGGTTTCTTCGAAGCCGTTTTCTTCTTGGTCGTCGCCTTCGCCACGTCGCATCTCCTGAAATTGCGCCGCAGACGTTACGGATGGCCAAAGGACGTGTACAGGTGCGTTTTCTGCATGGCGCGATGGCGCGACGCGGCGAATTGTCCGCGAACGCACCGCTGCGCTATTCCGCGGGGCAAGCCGCAACGGCGGCCTGGGCGCGGTCGAGCCGGAGGCTCCACAGCGCCAGCAGGAGACCGACAGCGGTGATGCCGGCTGCGACCAGAGGCAGCGCCGAAAGGCCGAGTCCGCGATCGATGGTGACGCCGCCGGCCCAGGCGCCGAGAGCGTTACCGAGATTGAACGCGGCGATGTTGAGGCTGGAGGCGAGCGTGCGGCCATCTGGGCCTGCCGCTTCCAGCACGCGAAGCTGGAGCGGGGCGACGGTCGCAAAGGCGGCGACGCCCAGCAGCAGGATCAGCACGACCGCGGCGATCTTGAGCGACAGCGCGGCGGCAAGGCCAAGAAGCACGATGGCGAGCGCAGCGAGCGTCCCGATCAGCGCGCCGGCGAGCCCGCGGTCGGCGAGCTTGCCGCCGGCGACGTTGCCGATCGCGAGGCCGACGCCGAACACCAGCAGGATCGGTGAGACCGCGGCCTCCGAAAAACCGGTGAAGCGCGTCAGGATCGGCTGGATATAGGTGAAGACGACGAACAGGCCGGCAAAGCCGAACACGGTCATAGCAAGGCCGAGCAGCACCTGCGGGCGGCCGAGCACCGAGACTTCGTCGGCAAGCGAGACCGGCTTGTCGCCGTTGCCGACATGGCCGGGCACCAGCGCGGCAACCACGGCAAAGGCGATCACACCGATGACCGTCACGGCCCAGAACGCCGCGCGCCAGCCGAGCATCAGGCCGACCCAGGCGCCGAAGGGCACGCCCAGCAATGTCGCGACCGTAAGGCCGATGAACATGGTGGCAATCGCCGAGGCCCGCTTGTCCTCGGCGACGAGGCTGGTCGCCACCACCGAGCCAACGCCGAAGAAGGTACCATGGGCAAGGGAAGTCAACACGCGCGCGGCCATCAGCAATTCGTAGTTCGGTGCCAGTGCGCAGGCCGCATTGCCGAGCGTGAAGATCGCCATCAGCGCGAGCAGCACGGTTTTCCGTGGCATTCGCCGCGTCGCCAGCGTCAGGACGGGCGCGCCGACGAACACGCCGAGCGCATAGCCGGAGATGAGCAGGCCCGCGACGGGCACCGAGACGTGCATCTCGGCGGCGACCTGGAGCAACAGGCCCATGATGATGAATTCGGTGGTGCCGATGCCAAAGGCACCGGCGGTGAGCGCAAGGACGGCGGAAGGCATGCGTGGCTCCGATGGATGAGACGAGCCACGCAGATAGCCGCGCGTGGGCAAAACCGTTAGCATGGCCGCAATCCAATCATTTGTGACGTGAATTCAACATGGGCCGTTTCGACACCAACCGCTCCGCCGAGATGGAGGTCTTCGTCCGCGTCGTCGACCTCGGCGGATTCACCCAGGCCGGTCGAAAACTGCGCCTGACGCCATCGGGCGTGAGCAAGCTGATCTCACGGCTGGAGGCACGGCTCGGCTCGCGCCTCGTCAACCGCACCACACGCAAGCTGACCCTGACCGAAGAAGGGCAGGCGTTCTACCAACGGGCCGTGCGCATCCTCGCAGAGATGGAGGAAGCCGAGCGCGAGGCGGCCTCCGGTGCGGCCCCGCGCGGCCGCCTCACGGTGAACAGCAACATTCCATTCGGCATGCTGCATGTGATGCCACTGATCCCGCGGTTCCTGGAAGAGCATCCCGACGTCACGCTCGATCTCGTGCTCACGGATACGGTCATCGACCTGATGCAGGAGCGCGCCGACGTCGCGATCCGGGTCGGCCCGTTGCGTGCGTCACGTCTCGTCGCCCGAAAACTCGGCACCAGCCGCATGGTCGTGGTCGGCGCGCCGAACTATCTCGCACGTTGCGGCACGCCGAGGACGCCGGCCGACCTAGCTGATCACCGCGGCATCGGTTGGACGTTTCCGCGCAGTATCCGGGGCTGGCCATTCAAGCGTGGCGACCACACCGAAGAAGCGGTGCCGCCGCCCGTCGCGCGCGCCAGCGACGGCGAAGCCGCGCGCCGCCTTGCGCTGGGCGGCGTCGGCCTCGCGCGCCTCGCCCTCTTCCACATCGGCCCCGACATCGAATCGGGCCGCCTCGTCCCGGTGCTGCAAAGCCACAATCCCGGCGACCGCGAAGACATCCACGCCGTCTATGTCGGCCACACCGCGCCGCTCCCGGCACGCGTCCGTGCGTTCATTGATTTTCTCGCCGAGCATGTGCGGGTGAGCGATCCCGTGCTGAAGCGGGCCGGAGACGGGAGATGGAAGCTGACGAGATGAGACCAATGGCGGAGAGAGTGGGATTCGAACCCACGGTACGGTTTCCCGCACACACGCTTTCCAAGCGTGCGCCTTAAGCCACTCGGCCATCTCTCCGGAGCGCCCTCTCTTGAAGGGGCGCCGACGATTTTGCAAGGGATCGCGGTAAAATCGGGTGAAATTTTCCGCAACATATTGGATTTACGAGAGAATATCTCGCGCCGGCCAACGTCCTGACGCGCCGGTCGGCTGAACCATCGGTGGGTTTGGGGCGACGATTCACGTGAGGACGCCAGACATGCCAGGGACGCCATGACCATCTGCAAGACCATCACCGCGCTGAGCTTGATTTCGGGCTTGGGTATCGCCCTCGCCGCGCCGGCCCTGGCGCAGGTCTGCACGCGGCAGGGCGTCGATGTGAGCTGCGACGACGGGCGGCGCGGAATGCTGTCGGGCGATACCATCATCTGGCCGGACGGCACGCGCTCGAGCGCCTCGCCGCATCCGAGCGTGATCATCGGCAAAAAAAGCTCAGTGCATGTCGGGCCAGGCGTGTTCGTCGGTCAGGGTAAGGGTATGGCGCCGATGGATGATCCGAACGCGCCGAACAAGCGGCAGTGCGCGATTCTGGATGGCGTGTCGTATTGTTATTGACGCCGCGGGCCGCCCTCGCAGTGCACCGTCATGCCCCAGGCTTGTCCCGGGCATTCACGTTCAAGCCGAGGCGTCAGACGTGGATGGCCGGGACAGGCCCGGCCTGACGAGACCTTAGATCAACCTCACGCCTGAGATCGCCGACTTCAGCCAACGTAGCGCCTGCGGCGGTTGCGCGGCAAGCGGCGCGACAGCGGCCTTCTCCGTCCGGCACTTCTCGAGCTCAGCCACGAAATCGGCGGACCATTGCTGGATGGTGTGGCCGCGCAGCTTCTTCATCATCGCGTCCCAGCGCATCTTGCGCTCGGTGAGCGGCATTGAGGCCGCGACGGCGATCGCGCGCGCCATGCCGTCGATGTCGTGCGGATTGACCAGCAAGGCGGTGTCGAGCTCGTTGGCCGCGCCCGCGAACTTCGACAGCACCAGCACGCCGGGATCGGCCGGGTTTTGCGCGGCGACATATTCCTTGGCGACGAGGTTCATGCCGTCATGCAGCGGCGTTACCACGCCAATCTGCGCGGTGCGGTAGAGGCCTGCGAGCACGGCCTGGCTGAAGCCCTTGTTGAGGTAGCGGATCGGCGTCCAGTCCACTTCGCCGTGGCGACCATTGACGTCGGTGACGAGACGAGCGACCTCGTTCTGGAGGTTGCCATAGGCCTCGATGCCACCCCGCGAGGGATTCGCGATCTGGAGCAGCGAAATGCTGCGCGCAAACTGCGGCTGCTCGGTCCAGAGCCGGTCGAACGCGCTGATGCGGTTGACGAGGCCTTTCGAATAATCAAGGCGATCGACGCCGATCGCGAGGCGCTCGCCGTTGAGGCTGCGCCGCAACCGAGACACGTCGGGATGCGACACCGATTTCGCGGCATAAGCTGCGAACTTTTCCGCATCGATGCCGATCGGAAACACTTCACAGCGGGTGCGGCCATGCTGAGAGATCGCAACACCGTTCTCAACGGCGAGGCCGAGCTCACCGCCGACATAACCGAGGAAGTTCTGGCAATCCTCATTGGTCTGGAAGCCGAGCAGATCGTAGGCCAGCATCGCCGTGATCAGCTCGCGATGATTGGGCACGCCCTGCATCACCGCGGCGACCGGCCACGGCGTATGAAGGAAGAAACCGATCGGATCATCGACGCCGAGATCGCGCAATTCCGCACCGAGCGCAAGGAAGTGATAATCCTGCACCCAGAACGCAGTTTTTGCTTTTCGGAAGCGCATCAAGGCGCGCGCCATGAAGGCGTTGACCTCGCGATAGCTGACATAATCCTCGCGCGAGACGCGGATCAGATCGCTGCGCGAATGCAGTGCCGGCCATAACGCCGAATTGGCAAAGCCTTCGTAATAGCCGCCGTAATGCGCCGCCGGCAGATCCAACGTCGCAATCGCGCCCGACCCCAGCGCTTCGATCTCGGCGAACGGTTCCTTCTGATGGCCATCGCGCACGCGGCCTGAAGAACCCACCCAAATAGCTCCCGAATGTTCCACGACCGGCAGCAAGGCCGCCGCGAGGCCACCCGTCATGGGCTCATTGGGTTTGCCGCGCGCGACGCGATTTGAAACGACGACTAAGTTCACAGGCCGTCCCCTCCTGTTTCATTCCACCCGTTTAACTGCCGTTCATCAATATGGTTCCTGATCATCGTTTCAACGAATTGAAACCAAAATCAGGCGTGCGCGTTGGAACTGGTTTCGCTCGCGGAACCAAGGATTTCAGCGCAAAGAGAGCTCGTGCGCCCGGAATTGCGCAGGATGCATTGCGATGCGCCACGAAAGGGTGTCGCGCATTGTGTTTGCGAAGTGGCGCTGCCTTTGTTTCACCTCGGATCGAGCAGGTGCGCAAGGAACGCGCGCACATCGCTTGGCGCATCGAAGTGACCGTTCACGCCCATGGCGCGGCGGCCGACCGAGAAGGCGAGCCCGTTCATATCAGGCATGATCGCGAACACGGTCTCATCTGTGACGTCGTCACCGATGAACAGTGGACGACGCCCCCTGAAGGGCTCGTGCTTCATCAACTCGCGCACGCCGCTCGCCTTGGTGAAGCCTGAATGCTTGATCTCGCAGACGAACTTGCCAGGCAGCACCTCGATCGGCGCACTGGGCAGGTCCGCGCGGATCAGCGACACGGATTCGTAGATCGCCTTCTCCGCATGTGGCGCCAGGCGGTAATGTAGCGCAAGCGAGTAGCCCTTGTCCTCGAGCAGAATGCCCGGGCTGAGCTTGGCAATCGCAGCCAGCCGCCGCTTCAGCTCCTTGTCCAGCGGCGGCGCATGCACGGCATCAGCTTCATTGTCCGCGGACAGCCGCATCTCTGCGCCGTGACCGGCGACGGCGCAAAACACGTCGGGGGCGAAAATCAGATCGATATCGTTGAGTGAGCGGCCGCTGACCAGCGCCAGCGCGCCTGACGTACATTCCACCAATCGGTTGAGCGTGTCCGAAAGCCCCGGCGGCACCCACACCTCGCGCGGCGTCGGCATCAGGTCGAGCAGCGTGCCGTCGATGTCGAGCAGGATCGCGGTCTCGTTCAGATGCGGCACGAGCGCGTGCGGCACCGGCACCGTTTCCGGCGTCTCGTCGTCACCAGGGATGGTGAGCTTCTCGTCCAATTCCATTTCCGCCAGTTCCGATTTCATAGTCTACTCCATAAAGGCAAGCGGCCGTGCGATTTGTTCGAGCGATTTGCGCTCCGCCGAGACGGCATAGCGCCACGCCACGATTGCAGCCGTGATCATCAGGGCTGCCCCCAGCAGATAACCGGCGAATACGCTGGTGCGCGATCCCGTGTCGATCAGAACGCCGAACAGCGCCGGCCCGATCACGCCGCCGATGCCCGTGCCGACTGCATAGAATACCGCGATCGCCAGCGCGCGAACCTCTAAGGGAAAGTTCTCGCTGACGGTGAGATAGGCCGCGCTCGCGGCGGGCGAGGCGAAGAAGAAGATCACCATCCAGGCGATGGTCTGCCCCTGCGCGCTGAGCGCGCCGATCGAGAATAGATAGCCTGACAGCGCCAGCAGCAGGCCTGACATGCCATAGGTGAACATGATCATGGTGCGGCGGCCGAGCGTATCGAAGAGACGGCCGAGCAGCAGCGGGCCGAGGAAGTTGCCGGCGGCGAAGGGTAGCAGGTACCAGCCGACGTGATCGGCGCTGATGCCGTAGAAATCGGTCAACACCAGCGCGAAGGTGAAGAAGATGGCGTTATAGAAAAATGCCTGCGCGCTCATCAGCATGAGGCCGACCAGCGCGCGCTGTCGATAAACCGAGAACAGCGTGTGGATGACCTCGGCGATCGGCGTGTGATCGCGCATCCTCAGGCGGATCTTCGTAAAGCGACCGTCGCTCGTATCCTGGCCGTGTCCAATGACCGAACGCTCGATCTCATCGGCGATCGCATGAGCCTCGTCGGGCCGACCATGGATCATCAACCAGCGCGGACTCTCCGGAATCCACATCCGCATCAACAGCACGACGAGGCCGAGCGTCGCGCCGATCAGATAGGCGAGGCGCCAGCCCATGTCGGGCCCCATCGCGGCAGGATCGAGCAGAACGATGGCTGCCACCGCGCCCATCGCAGCGCCGATCCAGAAGCTGCCGTTGATCACGAGATCGGTCCAGC
Organism: Bradyrhizobium sp. 153; assembly: GCF_023073835.1. Taxonomy (NCBI): domain Bacteria; kingdom Pseudomonadati; phylum Pseudomonadota; class Alphaproteobacteria; order Hyphomicrobiales; family Nitrobacteraceae; genus Bradyrhizobium; species Bradyrhizobium sp. 153. The sequence continues at coordinate 221,769 of NZ_JADPKH010000029.1, forward strand.
CGCGATACCGCGCCGGCACCAGCTCCTGGATGGTTGAGTTGATCGCGGTGTATTCGCCGCCGATACCGGCACCGGTGAGGAAACGGAACACCGCGTAGCTCGCCACATCCCATGACAGAGCCGTCGCAGCCGTCGCCGAGAGGTAGAGCGCAAGCGTGATGAAGAACAATTTCTTGCGGCCGATGCGATCGGTAAGCCAGCCGAAGCCGAGCGCACCCAGCACCGCGCCGGCGAGATAGGCGGAATTGGCAATGCCGAGATCGAGATTGGAAAAATGCAGCGAGGGACTCTGCTTCAGCGCGCCCGAGAGCGCGCCGGCCAGGGTCACCTCGAGCCCGTCGAGGATCCAGGTGATGCCGAGCGCGAGCACGACGCGCGTGTGAAAGCCGCTCCACGGCAGCGCGTCGAGCCGCGAGGGGATGCTGGTCTCGACGATGCGATCCGTCGCCACCGCCGAGATCGCAGGTCCATAATTCAGCGCTGGGCTTTCCTGCAATTCCATCGCGTTGTTGCGTCTGATCAATGGAAGCGGCCCCGGTTCACATGGCGTGGACGGGGTCGATCCGATCATGGGGGTGCGGCATTCCGCCTGCCTGCGACAACGTCTGCCACGAGGTCGAGTTCCCTTGGGAACAGCCTCCAAGAACATCCGTTTCCGATGGAGCTGCAAGGAGTTGACGCATGGCTCAGGTCAGAAAGACGACACATTCGCGGAAGACAGGCGCGAGCAGCACCGCGCGCCGCAAGGCCAGCACGACACGCAAGAGGTCAAGCCGCCGCGCAGCACCGAAGCGATGGTCGCAACGTGTGACGAAGGAGAGCAACGCGCTCGATCTCAAGCACGGTGTGTTCAAGCTCAAGGACCCCAGGAAATCGCGGGCTCCCTGAAGCGCTCGGCCGAGCACAGCTCGCGCCGCAAGACCGGCGCCTATCGCTCTGCGCTGTCGATGCTGACGTTCTACATCAACCGCGCCGGCAAGACGCTACCGAAGACGCAGCGCACGCGACTGGAGCGCGCAAAGGTGGAGCTGAAGCGGGCTTTCGGGAAGGAGTGAGTTTCAGAGCTCCGCAGTCGTCCTGGACAAGCGAAGCGCTGATCCAGGACCCATCATCACAAGACGTGGTTTGGCGAAGACTCGGAGTTACCCGCTTCGCGCAGCAACGGTTTCCGGGGGGAATGGGTCCTGGCCTTGGCCAGCACGACGACGGAGGAAGTGGCGCGGTCCGAGCGTCACGCCGCGCGGATATTGGCCATGAAGCGGTCGAGTTCGGCGCGCAGGCGGGTGCTTTCGCTCGACAGCGTCTTGGCCGAGTTCAGCACCTCTTCCGAGGCCGAGCCGGTCTCGGCGGCGCCGCGGTTGACCTCGCCGATATCGGTGGCTGCGGTCTGGGTGCCCTGCGCGACGGTCTGGACGCTGCGGGCGATCTCCTGCGTCGCCGCGCCCTGCTGCTCGACGGCGCTCGCGATCGAGGTCGAGATCGACGAGATCTGGCCGATGGTCGCGCCGATCTCCTTGATCGCGGCAACCGATTCGGCCGTGGCGCCCTGCATGCCGGTGATATGCGAGGAGATTTCATCGGTCGCCTTCGCCGTCTGGCTCGCCAGCGACTTCACTTCGCTCGCAACCACGGCAAAGCCGCGGCCGGCCTCCCCGGCGCGCGCCGCCTCGATGGTGGCGTTGAGCGCCAGAAGATTGGTCTGCTCGGCAATCGCCGTGATCAGCTTGACGACCTCGCCGATCTGCTGGGCGGCATGCGACAGCTTGCCGATGCGGCCGTCGGTCTCCTTGGCCTGCACCACGGCGGCCTCGGCGATCCGGCTGGAATCGCGGACCTGGCGGCCGATCTCCTCGACCGAGGCCGAGAGCTCTTCGGTCGCGGTCGCAACCGACTGCATGTTGGAGGACGCCTGCTCGGAGACGCCGGCGACCTGGCTCGACAGGCTCTGCGTGGTCTCGGCGGTGCGGGTCAGCGTGGAGGCTGCCGATTCCAGCTGCACGGCGGAAGCCGAGACGTTGGAGACGATGGCGCCGACCGCGTTCTCGAAATCGTCGGCGAAGCGAATCAGCTCGGCGCGCCGGCTTGCAGCCTGCTCCCGGTTCTGGGCTTCGCTGGCGGCGGCATCGCGCTCGGCCTTGGCCACCGCCTGAACCTTGAACTCCTCGACCGCTCCGGCCATCTCGCCGATCTCGTCCTTGCGACCAAGACCCGGCAGCACCACGTCGAAATTGCCCGAGGCCAGCTCCCGCATCGCCTTGCACATCGCAATCATCGGACGCGAGATGCCGTTCCCGAGCATCCAGGCCAGCGCGACACCGACGGCAAGGCCACCGAGCGCCATCATCAGCATCAGCCGCTCGGTGTCCCCGATCGTCGCATTGGCGCTCGCCTCGATGCGCTGCTGGTCGGCAGTCAGATCCGAGCGCAGTTCGCCCGAAAGTTTCACGATGGACGCGGCCGTCTTGGTCATCTCGCCATTCAGCTTGACGATGACCTTCACGTTTTCGGTCAGCTTTACGAAGGAAGTACGATACTGCTTCAGGAGATTGCCGATCTCGGTGACGCGGTCGGTGATCTTCTGGTCGTTCGCGTAGATCGAGACCAGCAAGGTCTCCAGGAACTTGATGCGGGCGATCACGCCATCGGCGGTCTTCGGCTCCGGCTTGGCAACGAAGGCGCTGACCGAGGTGGAGACCGCCAGATATTGCGAGGTGATGTCCTTGGCTGTGGTCTGGACGGATGCAAGACCCGCCAGCGCCGCCGTGTCGCCGAGATCGTCGAACTTGAAGCGGATCTTGTTGCCGACGCTGTTGAGCTCATCGGCCGCGATCTTGTTGTTTTCGCGTGTCAGAGTGATGATCTCACTGAACACCTTCGTGAAGCGCTGGAACTCGGCCTCGAGCTTGCCGACCTGCTCGCGGCGCGCGGCGCCGGTCGTGGCGGACAACGACTTGCCGATCGCGCCCCTCAGATTCTCTTCGGCGGCCTTGGCCGCGGTCTCGTCGTCGGCGGCCCCGGTCAGGGTGTAGGCCCGCGCCAGCCCCTGATAGGCGATCAGTTCACGATCGACGGTCCGCGCCAGATCGGCTTCCGATACGCTGGTCCGATACGAGGCCACGGCGCCTGCGATCCGCTCGAAGCCGAAATAGGCGAAAGCCATGCTGACGGCGAGGATGGCTAGCACCGCCACGAAGCCGAGGATGATTTTTGCGCGAAAACGCAGCGTTGGCAGCTTCGATGGTTTCGACTTCGACTTGACCGACATTCCCCCACCCCATTCCATTCGCGGAAAACCAGGCGCAGCCCGGAAGCAGCCCGCTTCCTGACCCTCCGGCACGTTACGGGGCAAAGGATAAGCTGTGGTAAATTTGTGGCACCGCAACTGGCGGTTAGCTGACGCGGGGGGATAGTTCACTCAACTCGTCATCCCGGATGAGCAGAGCGCCGATCGGGACGACCGGCCGAATGTGAGGCGATAGCGAGGGCTTCGGCCGCAGAATGGCTTGACGCGCAGCGAACTCACGCCGCGCGGATATTGGCCATGAAGCGGTCGAGTTCGGCGCGCAGGCGGGTGCTTTCGCTCGACAGCGTCTTGGCCGAGTTCAGCACCTCTTCCGAGGCCGAGCCGGTCTCGGCGGCGCCGCGGTTGACCTCGCCGATATCGGTGGCTGCGGTCTGGGTGCCCTGCGCGACGGTCTGGACGCTGCGGGCGATCTCCTGCGTCGCCGCACCCTGCTGCTCGACGGCGCTCGCGATCGAGGTCGAGATCGACGAGATCTGGCCGATGGTCGCGCCGATCTCCTTGATCGCGGCAACCGATTCGGCCGTGGCGCCCTGCATGCCGGTGATATGCGAGGAGATTTCATCGGTCGCCTTCGCCGTCTGGCTCGCCAGCGACTTCACTTCGCTCGCAACCACGGCAAAGCCGCGGCCGGCCTCCCCGGCGCGCGCTGCCTCGATGGTGGCGTTGAGCGCCAGAAGATTGGTCTGCTCGGCAATCGCCGTGATCAGCTTGACGACCTCGCCGATCTGCTGGGCGGCATGCGACAGCTTGCCGATGCGGCCGTCGGTCTCCTTGGCCTGCACCACGGCGGCCTCGGCGATCCGGCTGGAATCGCGGACCTGGCGGCCGATCTCCTCGACCGAGGCCGAGAGCTCTTCGGTCGCGGTCGCAACCGACTGCATGTTGGAGGACGCCTGCTCGGAGACGCCGGCGACCTGGCTCGACAGGCTCTGCGTGGTCTCGGCGGTGCGGGTCAGCGTGGAGGCTGCCGATTCCAGCTGCACGGCGGAAGCCGAGACGTTGGAGACGATGGCGCCGACCGCGTTCTCGAAATCGTCGGCGAAGCGGATCAGCTCGGCGCGCCGGCTTGCAGCCTGCTCCCGGTTCTGGGCTTCGCTGGCGGCGGCATCGCGCTCGGCCTTGGCCACCGCCTGAACCTTGAACTCCTCGACCGCTCCGGCCATCTCGCCGATCTCGTCCTTGCGGCCAAGACCCGGCAGCACCACGTCGAAATTGCCCGAGGCCAGCTCCCGCATCGCCTTGCACATCGCAATCATCGGACGCGAGATGCCGGTACCGAGCAGGAAGGCGAGGACCGCCCCCAGCAGCGTGCCGCCGACGGCGAGCATCAGCACCAGTTGCTCGGTCTGCCCGATGGTTGCTTCCGATTCCGCCTCCAGCCGCTGCTGTTCGGCAATGAGGTCCGCCTTCATGGCGGTGGCGCCCTGAAGGATGGCGCCGGCCGAGCCGCTCATTTCGGTCACGAGCTCATCGACCAGCTTGGCGTTGGCGATCAGCTTCTCCAGCGCTTCCCGATAAGCCCCCAGCAGCGCCTTGGCGTCCTTCAGCCCGGCGACGATCTTGTCGTCCATGGAATAGATCGCACCGAGCGAGTTCTCGACGAATTTCAGCCGCGCCAGCGCGCTTGCCGCGACCGCCTGGTCGGAATTGAGGATGAAATTGCTCGCGGCGGAGCTTGCGGTCTGGAACTGGGCATTGACCTGCTTGGTGCCGAACTCGATCGCCTGCGCCTCCGCGTCGGAGGCGTTGTTGCCGATGTCATCGAGCTTGTATTTCAGGAGATTGGCGTTGCGCTGGAGCTGGTTCTGGACCAGCAGCACGCTGTCACGCTTGGCCTGCAGGATCTTGGCAAACGTCGCGGAGAAGTTGGAAAACTCCTTGGCGAGCTTGTTGAGGCCCTCTTGCCGCGCCGGCTTCTTGGCGTTCTTGATGGCCAGGTCGATCGCGCTCTTGAGGCTGGCTTCTGCCTCCAGCGCCGCCTTGGCGTCGTCCTCCTTGCCGGTAACGACAAAGTAGCGGGCAGCCGAACGATAGGCGAGCAGCTCGCGGTCGATGTTGCGGGCAAGGTCGGCCTCGGAAACGCTGGTGCGGTAGGACCCGACCCCGGAGGAAACCCGCTCAAAGCCGAAATATGAGAAGGCCATGCTGCCGGCGGAGATCACCAGCACTGCGGCAAAGCCCAGGATGATCTTGGTACGGAACCTGAGAGCCGGAATTAGTGTTCGCTTCGACGGCGACCCGATACGCCCGGACATTCCCACCCCCATTTTCATTCAGCCGCGACCGGGAGGCGCCCCGCCCCAGACCTGGATGCGCAAAACTAAGGCACAATCGATAAGGGGCGGTAAACTCAGTGCATCTCCTGATTCCGAAGTCATCGGGCCAAGGCTGACCGGCTACAAAAAGGCGACGGCTGGCATCCCATGGTTAGACAGGCCGCGCCGTCCGGGTCCAGCGGCTCGGTGGCAACTCATTGCACGCCCTTCTGGATCAATGACTTTTCCATGACGCCGGCGACCAAAATCCCAGTTGCAAAGTTCCGGGTCGCCGGTCTCTAATTGGAAACAATCAAAATCAATCCCGGGAGGACTTCACCGTGTCTACTGTCAAACTGACGGTCAACGGCAAGGCCGTTGCCGTTGACGTCGAGGACCGCACGCTGCTGGTCCAGCTGCTGCGCGACCACCTCAACCTCACCGGCACCCATGTCGGCTGCGACACCAGCCAGTGCGGCGCCTGCGTCGTCCACATGGACGGCCGTGCGGTGAAATCCTGCACCATGCTGGCGGGACAGGCAGACGGCGCGAGCGTCACCACGATCGAAGGCATCGCAAAGGGCGACGAACTACATCCGATGCAGGCCGCTTTCCGCGACAATCACGGCCTGCAATGCGGCTATTGCACGCCAGGCATGATCATGTCGGCGATCGACATCGTGCAGCGCCACGGGGGCCAGCTCGACGAGGCCACCGTGCGTCAGGAGCTCGAGGGCAATATCTGCCGCTGCACCGGCTACCACAACATCGTCAAGGCCGTGCTGGATGCGGCCGGTCGCATGAAGGTTGCGCAGGCGGCCGAGTAAAGGCCGCAGCGAGCAAGAAAATCACTGGCGCTTTCGATGGAAAGCGCGGGTCAACAAATTCCGGTCGGGAGGACCAGACATGGGTGTTGAAGGCATCGGCGCACGCGTGCTGCGCAAGGAAGACAAGCGTTTCATTACCGGCAAGGGCCGCTACGTCGACGATATCAAATTGCAGGGCATGACCCATGCGTATTTCATTAGAAGTCCGCACGCGCACGCCAAGGTGAAGGGGATCGACTCTTCCGCCGCGCTGAAGATGCCGGGCGTTGTCGCGGTGCTCACGGGACAGCAGCTCGTCGACGACAAGGTCGGCAACCTGATCTGCGGCTGGGCCATCACCTCCAAGGACGGCAGCCCGATGAAGATGGGTGCATGGCCGGCGATGGCGCCGGAGACGGTGCGCTTCGTTGGACAGGCCGTCGCTGTCGTGATCGCCGAGAGCAAGAATCTGGCGCGCGACGCGGCGGAAGCCGTCGTCGTCGATTACGAAGAGCTTCCGGCGGTCGCCGACATGCACGCTGCCATCAAGCCCGGAGCACCGCAGCTTCACCCCGAAGCCCCCGGCAACCAGGTCTACGACTGGGTGATCGGCGACGAGAGTGCGGTGGATGCAGCCTTCTCGAAGGCCGCCAATGTGGTCAAGCTCGACGTCACCAACAACCGCCTCGCGCCCAACGCGATGGAGCCGCGCGCGGCGATCGCCGATTACGACGCGGCGGAGGAGCATTTCACGCTCTACACGACGTCGCAGAACCCGCACGTCGCTCGCCTCGTGCTGTCGGCGTTCTACAACATTGCCCCCGAGCACAAGCTGCGCGTGATCGCGCCCGACGTCGGCGGCGGCTTTGGCTCGAAGATCTTCATCTATCCCGAAGAGATGGTGGCGCTGTGGGCCTCCAAGAAGGTCGGCCGTCCCGTGAAATGGACCGGCGACCGCACCGAGGCCTTCCTCACCGACGCGCATGGCCGTGACCACGTGACCCATGCCGAGATGGCCTTCGACGCCAACAACAAGATCACCGGGTTGAAAGTGAAGACCTACGCCAATTTCGGCGCCTACATGTCGCTGTTCTCGTCGTCGGTGCCGACCTATCTCTACGCAACGCTCCTGTCCGGCCAGTACAACATCCCGGCGATCCATGCCGAGGTGATCGGGGTCTACACCAACACCACGCCGGTCGATGCCTATCGCGGCGCCGGCCGCCCCGAGGCCAGCTATCTGCTCGAGCGGCTGATGGAAACGGCAGCGCGGCAATTGAACGTCGATCCGGCCGCACTGCGCCGGACCAACTTCATCACTCAGTTTCCGCACCAGACGCCTGTCATCATGGCCTATGACACCGGCGACTTTAATGCTTCGCTCGATGCGGCGATGAAGGCGATCGACTATGCCGGCTTCCCTGCCCGCAAGGCACAAGCAAAGGCACAAGGCAAGCTGCGCGGCATCGGCGTATCCTGCTACATCGAGGCCTGCGGCATCGCGCCGTCAAAGGCCGTCGGCAGCCTGGGTGCCGGCGTCGGCCTGTGGGAATCGGCTGAGGTGCGCGTCAACCCGGTCGGCACCATCGAGATCCTGACCGGCTCGCACAGCCACGGCCAGGGTCACGAGACCACCTTCTGCCAGCTCGTCGCCGATCGCTTGGGCGTTCCCATCAGCCAGGTCTCGATTGTCCATGGCGACACTGACAAGGTGCAGTTCGGCATGGGCACCTATGGCTCGCGCTCGGCGGCCGTAGGTCTCACTGCGATCCTGAAGGCAATGGAGAAGATGGAATCCAAAGCCAAGAAGATTGCCGCGCATGCGCTGGAGGCTTCCGAGGCCGACATCGTCATCGAGAACGGCGAGTTCAAGGTCACGGGCACCGACAAGGCGATCGCCTTCCCGATGGTCGCGCTCGCGGCCTACACCGCGCACAATCTGCCTGAAGGAATGGAGCCCGGCCTGAAGGAAAGCGCCTTCTACGACCCGACCAACTTCACCTTCCCGGCCGGCGCCTATATCTGCGAGCTCGAGGTCGATCCCGGCACCGGCAAGACGTCCTTCGTCAACTTCGTCGCGGCCGACGATTTCGGCCGGCTGATCAACCCGATGATCGTCGAGGGACAGGTTCATGGTGGACTCGCCCAAGGCATCGGGCAGGCGCTGCTCGAGCACGCGATCTACGATGCCAACGGCCAGCCGGTCACGGCCTCGTTCATGGATTACTCCATGCCGCGCGCCGACGATCTGCCCTCGTTCAATCTCTCCCACACCACGACGCTGTGCCCAGGCAATCCCCTGGGCATCAAGGGTTGCGGTGAGGCCGGCGCGATCGGCGCTTCTGCAGCCGTGATCAACGCGATCACGGATGCGATCGGCAAGAACAATCTGGAAATGCCCGCAACCCCGGACAGGGTGTGGCGCACGATCCACGCGGCTTAAGAGGGAGGAACGAAGATGTACCAAACCACCTATCATCGGGCTTCCTCGGTCGAAGAAGCCGTGAGCCTGTTCGGCAAGAGCAGCGAGGCGAAATTTCTCGCCGGCGGACAGACACTGCTGCCGGTCATGAAACAGCGGCTTGCCAGTCCCTCCGACGTGATCGACCTCGGCAGGATCAAAGAGTTGCAGGGCATCGAGCTGTCAGGCGATACGCTGACAATCAAGGCCGCCACGACCTATTACGACATCATGCAGAATGCCGATGTGAAGAAGGCGATCCCCGCGATTGCCTATCTCACCTCGGTGCTCGGCGACCCTGCCGTGCGCTATCGCGGCACGATCGGCGGCTCGATTGCCAACAACGATCCTGCCGCAGACTTTCCGGCCGCGCTGCTGGCGCTCGGCGCGACCGTAAAGACCAATAAGCGATCGCTTGCGGGGGAGGATTTCTTCCAGGGCCTGTTCACCACGGCGCTCGAAGACGGCGAGATCATCACCGCTGTGTCGTTCCCGGTTCCGGCAAAAGCGGGTTACGAAAAAATGCGGCACCCGGCCTCGCGCTTCGCACTGACCGGTGTGTTCGTCGCGCAGACCAAGTCCGGCGAGGTTCGGGTGGCCGCCACCGGCGCCTCGCAGTCTGGTGTGATGCGCGTGCCCGCAATCGAAGCCGCGCTGAAGGCGAACTGGTCGCCATCGGCGCTCGACAGCGTCAGTATTTCTGCAAGCGGATTGCTGGCTGACATCCACGGCACGGCCGAGTACCGGGCCAACCTCGTCAAGGTGATGGCGCAGCGCGCGGTAGCCGCGGCTGGGTGACGTTCGCGCTTCAGCGCCTCGACGCAATTTTTCCGCGGCGCGCACTTCGGTGCGCGCCGCTTTTATTATGCGCCCATGCATGAAAAGCGCTTGCCTCGTTCGGTGTAAGGCGGGAAAAGTTAATTGACCAATTAACTCGATAGAGGAAACGTCCAGGCGAATGCGCTCATCGCGCACGCGCGCTGCGATCCGAGGAAACAACAACGTGCTCGACAAACCAGCCCAAAACTCCTCCGTCCGCACCTCCGGCCCGCTGTCGGGCTTTCGCATCGTCGAATTCGCCGGCATCGGACCCGGCCCGTTCGCCTCCATGATGCTGGCCGACATGGGCGCCGACGTCGTCACGCTCGATCGCGTCGGCGCGAGGAAGAGCATGAAGTCGGTGGCGGGCCGCGGCCGCAAGGTGATCGAGCTCGACCTCAAGGACAAGGCGGCGATCGCGCAAGTGCTCGACCTGCTGGCCAGCGCCGATGCGCTGGTCGAAGGCTTCCGTCCCGGCGTGATGGAGCGGCTCGGGCTCGGGCCGGACGTGGTGCTCGCGCGCAACCCCAAGCTGGTCTATGGCCGCATGACGGGCTGGGGCCAGGAAGGCCCGCTTGCCAACGCCGCCGGCCACGACATCAACTACATCTCCATCACCGGTGCGCTCGCCGCGATCGGCACCAAAGAGGCACCGGTGCCGCCGCTCAACCTGGTCGGCGATTTCGGCGGCGGCGCGCTTTATCTCGTCGTCGGCGTGCTGGCCGCACTGCTGGAGGCGCAGAGATCCGGCAAGGGCCAGGTGGTCGATGCCGCGATGTGCGACGGCGCGGCGTCGCTGATGTCGTTCTTCTTCGATATGACCACGATGGGACGCTGGACCGAGGAGCGCAGCCAGAACTTCCTCGACGGCGGCGCGCATTTCTACGGCGTCTACGAATGCGCCTGCGGCCATTTCGTCTCGATCGGCTCGATCGAGCCGCAATTCTACGCGCTGCTGCGCCAGCATGCGGGCCTGACCGACGCCGATTTCGACGCGCAGATGGATCGGAACGCCTGGCCGGCGCTGAAGGAGAAGCTGAAGGCGGTGTTCAAGAGCAAGACGCGCGAAGACTGGTGCAAGATCATGGAAGGCACCGACATCTGCTTCGCGCCGGTGCTGACCATGTCGGAAGCCACGCAATACCCGCACATGGTCGCGCGCAACGTCTTCATCGAGCGCCATGGCGTGAAGCAGCCCGCGCCCGCGCCGCGCTTCTCGCGCACACCCTCCACGGTTCGCGAGCCGGAAGCGGCGGAGATCGGTGCGGTCACGAAGGCGTGGAAGGCAGCGAAGTAGCCTCAGCGCACGAATCCGTAGGGTGAAAAAGGCGCATAGCGCCGTGCCCACCATCTCTCGGAGATCGCTACAGAACTGGTGGGCACGCTTACGCTTGCCCACCCTACGGCACTGAGCTATGCCGCGCTGTCCACCTTCAACACCCCGCGCCGGATCTGATCCTCCTCGATCGATTCGAACAGAGCCTTGAAATTGCCCTCGCCGAATCCATCGTCGCCCTTGCGCTGGATGAATTCGAAAAAGATCGGCCCGATCGCGTTGGCCGAGAAGATTTGCAGCAGCACCTTGGTCTGACCGCCCTCGACCACACCCTCGCCGTCGATCAAAATGCCGTTGGTCTTGAGACGTGCGACGTCCTCGCCGTGTTTGGGCAGGCGCGCGTCGATCTTCTCGAAATAGGTATCGGGCGGAGGCGGCATGAAGGGCAGGCCGGCCTCGCGCAGGCCTTCGATGGTTTGGTAGATGTCGCGGCAGCCGCAGGCGATGTGCTGGATACCTTCGCCGCGATAGGTCTTCAGATATTCCTCGATCTGGCCGGAATCGCCGGCATCCTCGTTGATCGGAATCCGGATCTTGCCATCCGGGCTGGTCAACGCGCGCGAGAACAGGCCCGACGCGCGGCCCTCGATGTCGAAGAAGCGGATCTGGCGGAAGTTGAACAGCTTTTCGTAGAAGCCGGCCCAAACATCCATGCGACCGCGATGGACGTTGTGGGTGAGATGGTCGAGATAGAACAGGCCCGCGCCGAACGGCCGCGGATCGCGCGCCCCTAACCATTCGAATTCGGCATCATAGGCCGAGCCGTTGTCCCCATAGCGATCGACCAGATACAGCAGGCTGCCGCCAATACCCTTGATGGCGGGGACGTCGAGCGTCTTTTGCGAGGACGATACGTCGGCCGGCTCGGCACCGAGCGCGATCGCGCGATCATAGGCCGCCTTCGCATCGACAACACGGAACGCCATCGACGGCGCACAAGGGCCGTGCGCGGCGACGAAGTCGTGGCCGTGGGTGCCGGGCTCTTCGTTGACGAGATAATTGATGTCGCCTTGGCGATAGACCGTGATCTTCTTCGCCTTGTGGCGCGCCACGGCCGTATAGCCCATCAGCTTGAACAGCGCGTGCAACTCTTCCGGGTTGGGATGCGCATATTCGACGAACTCGAACCCGTCGGTTCCCATCGGATTGTCGGCGCTGATCCTGGCCGGCGGCGCATCGTGCGGAAACGGACCCATGGTGTTCTCCCAAATTGCTGCTGGGCAGAACTATCCTTCATGTAGCGCGCAATGAGCGTGCAAATCCGCCGCTATTTCTCTATCTTACACACGATCCATGCACAGAATGGGCGAAATACGCATGATCTCAGTTGATGCCTTCGACCTCAAGATTCTCGACGCACTCCAGGACGATGGCCGCCTCACCAACCAGGAGCTCGCCGGCCTCGCTGGCCTCTCTGCCTCACAATGCTCGCGGCGTCGGATGCGGCTTGAAGAGGAGAAGGTGATCGCGGGCTACCACGCTGATCTCTCCAGCGAGACGCTCGGCTTCAGCGTGGTCGCCTTCATCCAGGTGACGCTGGCGACGCGCTCGCCGGACAACGCCAAGCGCTTTCGCGCGCTGGTCAATCGAATCGACGAAATCCAGGAGGCCTATTCGCTCACCGGCGATGCCGACTATGTGCTGAAAGCCGTGCTGCGCGACCTCAAGGGTCTCTCCAACCTCGTCAACGACGTCCTGATGCCGCATCAGAGCGTCGCGCATGTGCGCTCCTCAATCGTGCTCGACAGGCTGAAGGAGAGCACGCGGCTGCCGCTCAAGGAGATCAAGCCCGGCTGAAATCGAGGGAAATCCGGCATTCGTGCTAGGCATGGGATCTGCGATGATTGAGGCCAGTCCGCGGAGATTCGACCATGGCCCTCCAGCTTCGACCGAATTGCGAATATTGCGACCGCGACCTGCCGCCGAATGCAATCGAGGCGCGGATCTGCTCCTATGAATGCACGTTCTGCGCGCACTGCGTCGAGACCAAGCTCTTCAATGTCTGCCCAAACTGCGGCGGCGGCTTTATGCCGCGCCCGATCCGCCCCACGCAAGAATGGCGGCCGGGCGTCTGCACGACCAGGCAGGCGCCCTCCGACAAGCGGGTGCATCTGAAGTACAGCCTGGAAGATGTCGCTGCGCATTGCGCGAGGATACGCGAGGTGCCGCCGGAGAAGCGGTGAACTCTCTCCGCGCCGTCATTGCGAGGAGCCCTTGCGACGAAGCAATCCAGACTGCCGCCATGGAAAGATTCTGGATTGCTTCGCGGAGCCTGTCATCGGGCCGCGCTTCGCGCGGACCCGTTGGCTCGCAATGACGGAGAATGTGGATAGAGCCTCGCGCCACGCTCCCCAGTTATTCCGCCGCCAGAATCGTCCCCTCCACTTCGCCAAACCCCACGCGATAGCCATTGCCCTGGCACCAACCGCGCATGACGAGAGAATCGCCGTCCTCCAGGAAGGAGCGTTTGGCGCCGCCGGGCAATTCCACGGGCTCGGTGCCGTTCCAGCTGATTTCCAAGAGGCTGCCGCGCTGGTTCTTCTCCGGGCCGGAGATGGTGCCGCTCCCAAGGAGATCGCCGACGTTCATGGCGCAACCGCTGGAGGCGTGGTGCATGAGCTGCTGCACCGACGACCAGTACATGTACTTGAAATTGGTGCGGCTGATGCTGGCGGGGGCGTTGGCACCGGCGGTGCGCAAGGACACGTCGAGCGCGATGTCGTAGTTCTGCGGCTTGCTCTGCTTGAGATAATCGAGCGGCGCCGGCTCCTGCTCCGGCCCCTTCAGCCGGAATGGCTCCAACGCTTCGCGCGTCACGACCCATGGGCTGATCGAGGTTGCGAATGCTTTTGCCAGGAACGGGCCAAGCGGCACATATTCCCATTGCTGGATATCGCGCGCGCTCCAGTCGTTGAGCAGCACGAACCCGAAGATCATCTCCTCGGCCTGGCTCTCGGTGAGCATGCCGCCCATCGGCGACGGCTGGCCAACGACGACGCCCATCTCCAGCTCGAAGTCGAGCCGCTTGCACGGCGCGAAGCTCGGCAAGTCCACATTCGGCGGCTTCAGCTGCCCCCGCGGGCGCTTCACCTTCGTGCCTGACACCACGACGGTCGAGGCTCGGCCATTATAAGCGATCGGCATATGTAGCCAGTTCGGCTGGAGCGCATTGTCCTTGCCACGGAACATCACGCCGACATTCGTGGCGTGCTCCTTGGAGGAATAGAAGTCGGTGTAGCCGGAGACGGTGAAGGGCAGATGCAGTTTTGCATCGCGCATCGGCACGAGCGCCTGCTTGCGCAGCTCCTCGTTGTCGCGCAGCTCCGGATGATCGTGGCGCAGGAGCTCACTGATCCGCGCCCGCGTCTTGGACCAGACGTTTGGTCCCAGCGCCATGAACGGATTGAGCGAGGCTCCGGAGAACACGCCGAGTGGACTGATATCGAGCCGCGAGTCCTGCTCGAGCTCCCAGAGATCGAGCACGTAGTTGCCGATCGCGACGCCCACGCGCGGCGTCGGATTGGCCGCAGTCGAGAACACACCATACGGCAGGTTCTGGATCGGAAAGTCCGAGGCGGGCTCGATGTCGATAAAGGAGCGGAGGCTGGGTTCGTTGGGGTGAGGCATAGGTTTTCCGTGGCGCAGCGGTGACGGTGTCACCCTCCCCTGGAGGGGGAGGGTCGGCTCATATTGAGCGCAGCGAAATATGAGACGGGGTGGGGTGATCTCTCAACACGGGCGGTGTTCCTTGCGGAGAGACCGTCACCCCACCCCGCTACGCATTCCGCTTCGCTGCATGCGTAGCGACCCTCCCCCTCCAGGGGAGGGTAAGAGGCATTACGGCGTGTTCGGATCGAACCGCTTCTCCAGGCCCTTCCAGCAATCGGCGTAATCGTCCTGGAGCGTCGACGACTTCGCCGCATGCGCAGTGACGCGCTGCGGGTAGCGGGTTTCGAACATGAAGGCCATGGTGCCGGTCAGCTTCACGGGTTTCAGCTCGCCGTTGCTGGCGTGCTCGAAGGCGTCGCGATCCGGCCCGTGCGGCAGCATGCAATTGTGCAGGCTGATGCCGCCGGGGACGAAGCCTTGCGGCTTGGCATCGTAGACGCCGTAGATCAGCCCCATGAATTCGCTCATGATGTTCATGTGATACCAGGGCGGGCGGAAGGTGTTCTCGGCGATCATCCAGCGCTCGGGGAAGATCACGAAGTCGATATTCGCGGTGCCCGCGGTCTCGGATGGTGAGGTCAGCACCGTGAAGATCGAGGGGTCGGGATGGTCGAAGCTGATCGCGCCTACGGGAGAGAACGTGCGCAGATCGTACTTGTACGGCGCGTAATTGCCGTGCCAGGCCACGACGTCGATCGGCGAATGGGCGAGCTGCGTCTTGAACAGCGAGCCGCCCCATTTCACGTAGAGCTCGGTCGGCGTGTCCTTGTCCTCGTAGTTTGCGACCGGCGTGAGGAAGTCGCGCGCATTGGCGAGGCAGTTGGCGCCGATCGGGCCGCGCTCCGGCAGTGTGAAAGCGCCGCCATAGTTCTCGCAGAGATAGCCGCGCGCCGGACCGTTCGGGATCTCGACGCGGAACTTGACGCCGCGCGGGATCACCACGATCTCGCCGGGCTCGGCATCGATGCAGCCAAACTCGGTGACGATACGCAGATTGCCCTGCTGAAGTACGAACATCAGCTCGCCGTCGGCATCATAGAAGTGCTGGTCCACCATCGACTTGGTGATGAGGTAGACATGCGCCGCCATGCCGGCCTGCGTGTTGACGTCGCCGGCGGTCGTCATGGTCTGCACGCCCTGCAGGAAGGTCATCTCCTCCTGCGGAATCGGTGCCGGATCCCAGCGCAGCTGCGCGATCGGCAGATCGTATTCATGGCACGGCGCCGAGCGCCACAGCCCGGCATCGATCTTCTCGAAGCGGCCGGAATGCTTCACCGACGGACGAATGCGATAAAGCCAGGAGCGCTCATTGCTGCCGCGGGGCGCCGTGAAGGGCGAGCCGGAGAGCTGCTCGGCATAGAGCCCGTAGGCGCAGCGCTGCGGCGAATTACGTCCAATCGGCAGCGCGCCCGGCAGCGCCTCGGTCTCAAAGCTGTTGCCGAAGCCGGACATGTAGCCCGGCGTCACCTGCGCGGAACTGCGGATGATCTGATCGGGCGAGGTGTTGATGTTCATGACTATCCTCCTCCTTGCAGCGCTGCCCACATTTCCTGGTCGCGCTTGTCGGTCCAGATCACAGGATCGTCGATTCCCGACGCTTCGTCATAGGCGCGCGACACGTTGAACGGCAGGCAGTGCTCGTAGATGGCGAAGCTCGAAAATTTCGGATCCATCACCTCGCGCGTCGCCGCCATCGTCTCCTTCAGCGTGCGCCCCTTGGCGACGGAGATCTCCGCGGCCCCATAAAGCGTTGTGACGAAATCACGCGTCATCGCGATGGCCTCGCGCACGGTGGCTGTGCCCTTCAGGGCATCACCGCGGCCCGGCGCGATCGCCTTGGGATTGAAGTTGCGGATCTCGTTCAGCGTCAGCGGCCATTCGCGCAAATGCGCATCACCGCAATAGCAGGCCGAGTGATATTCGATGAGATCGCCGGAAAACATCACCTCGGCGTCCGGCACCCAGGCGACGATGTCGCCGGAGGTGTGGCCGGCACCTAACTGGATCAGGCGCACCTCGCGTTTGCCGAGATAGATCGACATCTCGCCCTCGAAGGTCAGGGTCGGCCAGGTCAGGCCTGGAATGCTCTGCGCATCCTGGAACAGGCGCGGGAAGCGGCCGTATTCGGAATCCCAATCCTGCTTGCCGCGCTCTTCGATCAGCCGATAGGTCTCCTGCGAGGCGACGATGCCTTGCGCCTTGTAGGCGGAGGCGCCAAGCACGCGCACCGCGTGATAGTGCGACAGCACGACATATTTGATCGGCTTGTCGGTCACGGTGCGCACGCGCTCGATCACCTTGTTCGCCATTGCGGGCGTCGCCTGCGCATCGAACACGAGACAGCCGTCGTCGCCGACGATGATTGCGGTGTTGGGATCGCCCTCGGCGGTGAACGCATAGAGATCGGTACCGATCTCGGAGAAGGTGATCTTCTTCTCGGAGAGATCGCCGGTGGATGCGAAGTTCTTCGCCATCAATTCGTCCTTCAAGTCACTGGGTTATTGTTGTTGCTGTTGTTGCTGCTGGCCGTCGATCATGCGCCGCTTTGCAAGCCCGATCGCCTCCCGCAGCACGTCGATGTCGCCGATATGGTTGGCGAGGATCAGCACCAGCGCCGCGTCGAAATCGGCACTCTGCTCGTCGGTGAGCCCGCGATGGGCCTCGACGATGGCGCGAAAGGCATCGTCGGGGCGCGCGAAGTTGGAACTGGTGGAGAGCGGCATCAGAACCTCAATACAAGCCTTCGGCCCGCGCCAGCGCCGCCGCGATCATCGCACGCGTCGGGCGGCGGAAGCGCGCCGCGACATAACCGTCAGGCCTCAGCAGATAGGCGGCGCCCGGCTCGGCGCCGTAGCGTTTCGCGACCAGGCCCGAGGGATCGGCAAGTCCGCCCTCATCTCCAATGCGGATGCCCTTGATGCCATCGGGCACATCGGTCGGCGCGCCATTGCTGAACGACAGCAAGGTGAAGTCCGTTCCACCCTTGCGGAAGGCATCCGTCAGATAGATCTGCTCGCCGGCGCGCGTTGCGACGGGCGCGTCGAGCATGGAACAGCCGGGCGACGGTCCGCCGTGCCACGTATCCGCATCGAGCGAGGACAGCGGGGAGTCGTAGCTGCACGGCACCGAGAGCCGGCCGCCATTGACCATGCGCTTGCCGAACTCGGTCTCCTTGGCGAGCGACAGCACCGCCTTGCGCAGCCGCGCTTCCTGGTGCGAGTTCGGCGCCATGAAATCGGTCGAGCGGGTGGATTCGCGGATGTTCTCGTCAGCCGCCATGCTGCGCTCGGCATGATAGCTCTCGAGCAGGCTCGCGGGCGAAGTCCCGCGCAGCACACGGTCGAGCTTCCAGGAGAGATTCTCGGCGTCCTCGAGTCCCGAGTTCGCGCCGCGTGCGCCGAAGGGCGAGACCTGGTGAGCGGAATCGCCGGCAAAAATCACGCGGCCGTGGATGAACCGGTCCATCCGCCGGCATTGAAATTTATACAGCGAGATCCACTCGAACTCGAACTTGTCGTGCCCGAGCATGCGCGCGATGCGCGGCCGCACGTTTTCCGGCTTCTTCTCGACGACGGGATCGGCGTCGCGATTGAGCTGGAGATCGATGCGCCAGACATCATCAGGCTGCCGGTGCAAGAGCGCCGAACGTCCGGCATGGAACGGCGGATCGAACCAGAACCAGCGTTCAGTCGGGAATTCCGCGGTCATCTTGACGTCGGCAATCAGGAACTGGTCCTCGAACACCTGTCCCGCGAATTCGGCGCCGACCATCTGCCGCAGCGAGGAGCGCGCGCCGTCGCAGGCAATGACATATTGCGCGTGCAGCCGATAGGCGCCCTCGGGCGTTTCGATCGTCAGCGCGACGGCATCGTTGCGCTGCTCCAGCGCCGTCACCTTGTTGCGCCAGCGCAGGTCGATCGCAGGCAGATCCTGGATACGATCGACCAGATAGGCTTCGGCGTAATATTGCTGAAGGTTGATGAAAGCCGGCCGCTTGTGACCGTCCTCGGGCAGCAGGTTGAACTGATAGAGCTGCGACTCGCCGTGGAAGATCCGGCCGACGCTCCAGACCACGCCCTTCTCGACCATGCGGTCGCCGACTCCGAGCCGGTCCCAATATTCCAGCGAACGCTTGGAGAAGCAGATCGCGCGCGAGCCTTCGCCGATACGATCGGCATCATCAAGAAGAACGACGCGCTGGCCGCGTTGGGCAAGGTCTATCGCCAGCGACAGCCCGACCGGACCCGCACCGACGACCACGACCGGATGCGCGGCCGGGTCCTGGCCCGAACGATCCTGATCGGGGTGGCGTTGGTAGCCGAACTGGGATTTGGCGTGCGCCATGCACTAACCTCGGCTCTGGTCAGGAGAGGACTGATCTGCTAGATAGTCTCACGTGCAACTATTTTGGACCGGAGCCGGCCGGCCGTCAACCGAATTCGGAGCGCTCTGCTTGGCAAGGACATCCAGTGACATCGCGCTGAGGACACGCGAAGCCGAAGAGGCTTCATCGCGGCCAAAGCCTCGGCTCGATCTGTTCAAGTTCGTGCCGTTCCGCCTCAACCGGCTCGCCGCGGAGGTGAGTTCCGCGCTCGCGGTGGAATATCAGGAACGGCATGGCCTCGATATTCCGGCGTGGCGCGTGATCGCCACGCTCGGCTTTCGCAACGATGCCTGTAGCGCGCAATTCATCTCGCAATGCACCCGCACGCACAAATCGACCATCAGCCGTGCGGTGACGACGCTGCTGCAGCAGGGCTTGATCGAGCGGGTCGAGAACGAAGCCGATCGCCGCGAATTTCGCCTGCAACTGACGAAGAAGGGCCGCGCGCTCTATGAAGAGCTGTTCCCGCAATTGCTGCGACGGGAAGACGAGATCCTCGCCTGCCTTTCCGCGCAGGAGCGCAAGCAGCTCTCGGCTTTGCTCGGCAAGATCGAAGAGAGCCTCGACCTGATCCAGACCAGCGAAGAGGCGGACGCCAAGCAGGCGTATTAGGCGATGCTGTCATTCCGGGGCGCCGCGACAGCGGCGAACCCGGAATGACGCTACCGCGTCACTTCGCAAACGATCTCGTCGGCGGCAGGTGCAGCGCCCAGGCATCGATCTTGTCGCTGGCGCGTGGATAGATCTCCGTCACGATCGGATCATGACCGGGAATGAATCGATCAGGGTGACCGGCGAGGCGCTCGATCGTCTCCCAGCCTTGCGCCATGTCGCCGACATTGTAGACGATCGGGAATGGGCTCTTGCGCTGAAGATTGGCGTAGTAATGCGCGGCATCGGACGCCAGCACCACCGGTCCGCGCGCGGTCTCGACCCTGACGACCTGCAAGCCGTCGGAATGGCCGCCGACCCGATGCACGGTCACGCCGGGCGCGACCTCGCCGTCGCCCGAATAAAACGTAACGCGCTCGCCATAGACATGGCGCACCATCTGCGTGACGTGCTCGACCGAGAACGGATGGCGCAAGAGGCCATTGCACATGCAGCGGCCGGTCGCGTAAGCCATCTCGCGCTCCTGGAGATGGAAGCGCGCATGCGGGAAGCGATCGAGATTGCCGGCATGGTCGTAATGCAGATGCGTCACGATGACATCGCGAATCGCGGCCGCGGCGACACCAAAGCGCTCCAGCGCGTCAACAGGATTGAGCGTCAGCTTGCGTGCCCGCGCGCTCGCCTCCTCGGCGTTGAAGCCGGTATCGACCAGGATGTCGCGGTCGCCGCCGCGGATCAGCCAGACGAAGTAATCGAGGTCCTGTGCCGCGCTGTCATGCGGGTCGGGCACGAGGAAGTTCATGTGAGGAGTGCGCGGCGACATCGTCGCATAGCGCAGTGCGTAGATCTCGTAGACGTTTCCCATGCCTCTGCTCTTTGTTTTTTTCTGAGTGGACCTGCGGGACGAGCCGGCGCACCAAGCCATTGTCCGCAGCAAAGGTCAAACACCTGGGGTTGCGACGGCCGCGGTCCTGCAATGTGAGAGCAATCACATTTTCGTCGCCCTGGCTGCCCTAACATCCCGCAGATAGGATCGCACCAGATGCATCGAGCACAACCATGACAGCCCCCTTTATTCCACTCGAAGCGTGCCTATGCCTTTGGGTCGATCGTCGCAATACCGAATGTCCAAGCGGTTGACGCCCCCTGTCCCCGGTTTGATAATGCCTAAAGCGTAAGTTAAGGTCGCCGCGGCGCAAGCTGGAACGGCGCCTTTTTGGCTGGACCGCGCTGATTATGAAAATTCGCTTCCTTTTTCTGCTGCCCCTGCTCATCTCGCTTATCCCGACTGCTCCGACGCTTGCGGCTGGCGACCGCTTTGCGCTGGTGATCGGCAACGCCAAATATCCGGATGCGGATGCCCCGTTGAAGGAACCGATAAACGATGCGCGCGACGTCGCCGACGAGCTCAAGCGCGACGGCTTTTCCGTCGAGATCGGCGAGAACCTGACCGGCGACGGCATGCGCCGCGCCTTCGAGAAGCTCTACGGTAAGATCAAGCCGGGTTCGGTGGCGCTGGTGTTCTTCAGCGGGTTCGGCATCCAGTCCGCGCGTCAAAGCTATTTGCTGCCGGTCGATGCGCAGATCTGGACCGAATCCGACGTGCGCCGCGACGGTTTCAGCCTGGAGAGCGTGCTTGGCGAGCTCAACACCCGCGGTGCCGGTGTCAAGATCGCGCTGATCGATGCCTCCAGGCGCAACCCGTTCGAGCGCCGGTTCCGCAGCTTCTCGGCCGGCCTGACCCCGGTCATCGCGCCGAATGGCACCCTGGTGATGTATTCGGCGGCGCTGGCCTCGGTGGTCTCGGATGCCGGCGGCGAGCACAGCCTGTTCGTCCAGGAGCTGCTGAAGGAAATTCGCGTCCCCGACCTAATGGCCGAGGAGACGCTGAACCGCACCAAGATGGGCGTTACCCGCGCCTCGCGCGGCGAGCAGGTGCCATGGATATCCTCTTCATTGGCTGAAGATTTCTCGTTCATTCCGGGGGCCGGCGGATCGCGGCCGTCGACGACGCCACCACCGGCGCCGCCGGCCGTGGTCGCCAACAACCCGCCGCCGGCATCACCCGCGCCGCCGACACCGCCTCCGCCGACGAAGCCGGCCGACACGGTTGCGGCGCCTGCACCACCCCCTCCTTCTGCACCGGCACCCTCGCCGAAGCCGCAGGTCGAGGCCGCCCTGCCGCCACCGCCGCCGCCCGCGAAGCCGGCTGATCCCGCTCCCGCGCCGAACGCGGACGGCGGGCCGAGCCCCGCCGTCCTGGCTGACGACCCCACGATCAAGAGCCTGACAGCCAAGATTGCCGCCAATCCGGACGACGTGAACGCGCTGTACCGGCGCGGCCAGGTCTATGCCAGCAAGGGCGCCTACAACCTCGCCATCAAGGATTTCGACGATACGCTCCGCATCAACGCGAAGGACGTCGAGGCGCTGAACAACCGCTGCTGGACCCGCACCGTGGTCGGCGACCTTCAGGGCGCACTCAAGGATTGCAACGAGGCGCTGCGGCTGCGGCCGAACTTCGTCGATGCGTTGGACAGCCGCGGGCTCGTCAACCTGAAATCGGGAGCGGTCAAGAACGCCATCGCCGATTTCGACGCGGCCCTGAAGATCAATCCCCGCCTGACCTCCTCGCTCTACGGACGCGGCCTTGCCAAGCAGCGCAACGGCTCCGCCCAGGAAGGTGCGCTCGACATCGCCAATGCCAAGGCGATGGATCCGAACATCGTTCAGGAATTCGCAAGTTACGGAGTGCGTTGATATTTTTTTGAGTTGAGGGAAGACGCGCCTCGAACCTTGAACAGCCCAGGGAAGACTAATGGGCGGATGCCGCAAGGGGGCTTTCCCGAGGGCTTATTGCAGGAATTTGGAAACGCGCGAGCTGGCCGCGCAGGAGGGACTGCTATGAGATTGGCTGCAAAGGGACTTACCGCGATCCTGTCCATCATCACCATCGGCGCCGCTCTGTCGCTGCCGGCTTCGCCCGCCGTCGCGGGCGACGAAAGCAACAGCAAGAACGTCACCGAGGACGAGATCGTCCGCGCGCTCGCGCCGCCGGCAAAGAAGCCTTTGACGCGCGGCCTCTCGATCGCTCCGCAGGCCGATCCCGCGCCGAACGCGGCGGAGACCAAGCTGATCCAGTCCGTGCGTGGCCGCTCGACGCGTTCGCTGTCGTCGACCGAGCGCGAGGAAATCGCCTCGGTCGCCAAGGACAAGCCGAACATCGATCTCGAGATCACGTTCGACTACAACTCCGCCAATATCAGCGCCAAGTCCATGCCGTCCGTGCAGGCGCTCGGCCGGGCGCTGACGAGCCCCGACCTCAAGGGCTCGACCTTCGTGGTCGCCGGTCACACCGATGCCGCAGGCGGCGAAGCCTACAACCAGGACTTGTCGGAGCGCCGCGCCGATTCGATTAAGCGCTACCTCGTCGACAAGTACGGCATCTCCGCGACCGACCTCGTCACCGTCGGCTACGGCAAGAGCAAGCTGAAGGATCCGAACCAGCCGATGGCGGAGGTCAACCGCCGCGTGCAGGTCGTCAACATGGAAAACAAGACCACCGCATCCAAGTAAGCACGACGCAATCCTTTGCAGTGACAAGTCGTGATGTGGTGTAACGTCTCGCTTCCAGGGCGCGTCCCGCAGCCTTGCGGGACGCCACTTTATTTCAGGGAAACGCTCTCGATAGGCCTCGTACGGACGGCCGTGAGCCAGGCCAGGATGATCCGGCGATGAACCTTTCCGAATATCTCAAGCCGGCGGGAACGGTGGTGTTCGTCGTGGCGCTCGGCCTCGGCTATTATCTGTTTGAGCATCGGCATCGCCCTGAGGCGAAGGAAACGCCGGGCGAGGCGCTCGTCATCGTGACGAAGTCGACCAATGCCTGCTTCTCCGATCTCGTGCGGGTGACCGGCTTCTTCGTGCCGCGCCGCGAGGCCGTGGTCGTGGCCGACCAGGAAGGCTCTCGGGTTACGGACCTCTTCGTCACCGAAGGCACTGTTGTCACCGATAATCAGGAACTGGCCCGCCTGACCGCGCCGCCGCAGATCCCGGGCCAACCGCAGCGGCCCGGCCCGCAAGGCCCGATCTCGCTGAAGGCGCCCGCGCCGGGCCTCATCACCGAGGTCCGCACCATCGTCGGCGCGCCGGCCTCGCCGCAGGCCGGGCCGATGTTCCGCATCGCCGTCAACAGCGAGATCGAGCTCGACGCCCAGGTCCCGGCGGTTCACATGCCCAAGCTCAGCTCCGGCGCGACCGTGCGCATCAGCCGCGACGACGCGCCCGATCTGATCGGCCGGGTCCGGCTGGTTGCGCCCGAAATCGACCGCACGACCCAGCTCGGGCGCGTCCGCATCAGCGTCACCAACAATCCCTCGCTGAAGGTCGGCGTATTCGCCCGCGCCTCGATCGATGCCAAGCGAAGCTGCGGCGTCTCGATTCCCAAGACCGCGATCGACCATCTCACCGTGCAAGTCGTCAAGGGCAACATTGTCGAGACGCGCAAGGTGCGGGTCGGACTATCGTCCGACAGCGCGACGGAAATCCTGGAAGGGCTCGAGGTCGGCGAAATCGTTGTCGCCGACGCCGGCTCTTCGCTCCATGATGGCGACCAGATCAAAACCATGTTCGCCGATGAACTCGATCGCACGCGGGTACGCTGATGGCTCTCAATATCTCGGCATGGTCGATCCGCAATCCGTTGCCGTCGGTCGTCTTCTCGATCATCCTCCTGATCCTCGGCTGGACCTCCTTCACCAAGCTTGCGGTGACGCGGCTGCCGTCGGCCGACATTCCCGTGATCTCGGTCGCCGTATCGCAATTCGGCGCTGCGCCTGCCGAGCTGGAATCCCAGGTTACCAAGACGGTTGAAGACGCCGTCTCCGGCGTCGAGGGCGTGCGGCACATCACCTCCTCGATCACCGACGGCCTGTCGGTCACCACGATCCAGTTCGCGCTGGAGACCAACACGGACCGCGCGCTCAACGACGTCAAGGACGCGGTGACGCGCGTGCGCTCCAACCTGCCGCAGAACGTCACTGAGCCGCTGATCCAGCGCGTCGACGTCATCGGCCTGCCGATTGTCACCTATGCCGCGATCTCGCCCGGCAAGACGCCCGAGCAGCTCTCCTATTTCGTCGACGACGTGGTCAAGCGCGCGCTGCAGGGTGTGCGCGGCGTCGCCCAGGTCGAGCGCATCGGCGGTGTCGAGCGCGAGATCCTGGTTTCGCTCGACCCCGATCGATTGCAAGCGATGGGGCTGACGGCGGTCAATGTCAGCCAGAGCCTGCGCGGCACCAATGTCGACGTCGCCGGCGGCCGCGCCGAGATCGGCAAGAACGACCAGGCCATCCGCACGCTCGCCGGCGCCAAGACGCTGGGCGATCTTGCCGGCACAATGATCCCGCTGTTCGGCGGCGGCGAGGTCCGGCTCGACGATCTTGGCACCGTCACCGACACCATTGCCGACCGTCGCACCTTCGCCCGCTTCAACGGCGAGCCGGTGGTCGCGCTCGGCATCAAGCGCTCCAAGGGCGCCAGCGACGTGAAGGTAGCCGAGGCCGTGCAAAAGCGCATCGACGCGCTGAAGGCCTCCTATCCCGACGTCGATCTGAAGCTGATCGACACCTCGGTCGAATATACCAAGGGCAATTACCACGCTGCGATCTCGACCCTGTTCGAAGGCGCCATCCTCGCCGTCGTCATTGTGCTCCTGTTCCTGCGCGACCTGCGCGCGACCATCATCGCCGCGATTTCGCTGCCGTTGTCGATCTTCCCGGCGTTCTGGGCGATGGACCTGCTCGGCTTCTCGCTGAACCTCGTCAGCTTTCTCGCCATCACGCTGTCGACGGGTATTCTGGTCGACGACGCCATTGTCGAGATCGAGAATATCGTCCGGCACATGAACATGGGCAAGTCGCCCTACCGTGCCGCGCTGGAGGCCGCCGACGAGATCGGCCTCGCGGTGATCGCGATCTCGCTGACCATCATCGCGATCTTCGCACCCGCGAGCTTCATGTCGGGCATCGCCGGACAGTTCTTCAAGCAGTTCGGCATTACCGTTTCGGTCCAAGTATTCTTCTCGCTGCTCGCGGCCCGCTTCGTCACCCCGGTGCTAGCCGCCTACTTTCTCAAGCACCACACGCATGTGGAGCCGCCGCCCGGTCGCATCTTGCGGTCCTACCATGGGATCGTGGCCTGGTCGGTGAAGCACTATTTTATCACGGTGCTGATCGGGCTCGGCGTCTTCGCCGCCTCGATCTGGAGCATCACGCTGCTGCCGCAAGGCTTCCTGCCGGCGCAGGACAGCGCCCGCTCGCTGCTTGCCCTCGAGCTGCCGCCTGGCACTCAGCTCGCCTACACCGAAAAGGTCACCGAGGACATCGTCGCGCGGCTGCGCAAGCGGCCCGAGGTGAAGAGCATCTTCGTCGACGGCGGGCGCGTCCCGCCGGGCACTCAGGAAGTCCGGCGCGCCGCTCTGATCATCAACTACACGCCCAAGGACAGCCGCGACATTACCCAGCGCGAGCTCGAGTTCTCGATCAGCCAGGAGCTGGAGAACGTTCCCGACATCCGCTTCTGGTTCCTCGACGAGAACGGCCTGCGCGCGATCTCGCTGGTGGTGACCGGTGTGGATCCCAACATCGTCAACAACGTCGCGAGCGAGCTTGCGACGCAGATGAAGCGCATTCCCACCATCTCCAACGTGATCTCGGAAACCTCGCTGGAGCGACCCGAGCTGCGCATCGAGCCGCGCGCCGATCTCGCCGCGCGGCTCGGCGTCTCGACCGAAAGCCTGTCGCAGACCATCCGCGTCGCCACCATCGGCGACGTCGGGCCTGCACTCGCCAAGTTCGACGTCGGCGACCGCCTGGTGCCGATCCGCGTTCAGCTCGAAGACGCCGCGCGCGGCAATCTGAAGACGCTCGAGCAGCTCCGTGTCCCGCTCGGGGAGCACGGCGAGAAGGGCGGCGTGCCGCTCTCGGTCATCGCCGACGTCAAGCTCGACCAAGGCCCCACCAGCATCAACCGCTACGACCGCGAGCGGCAGGCGACCGTTGCGGCCGATCTCGTCGGCTCCGCCGCGCTCGGCGATGCCACCAAGAAGATCTACGACCTGCCGGTGATGAAGAGTCTGCCGAAAGGCGTGAAAGTCTCACCCTCCGGCGACGCCGAAAGCCTGAACGAGCTGTCCGACGGTTTTGCGACCGCGATCACGGCCGGCCTGATGATGGTCTACGCCGTGCTGGTGCTGCTGTTCGGCACTTTCCTCCAGCCGATTACCATCCTGTTCTCGCTGCCGCTCTCGATCGGCGGTGCGATCGCCGCCTTGCTCGTCACCGGCAAGCAGCTCACCACCCCGGTGTGGATCGGCATCCTGATGCTGATGGGGATCGTCACCAAGAACGCAATCATGCTGGTGGAGTTCGCCATCGAAGCCATTCGCACCGGCAAGCCGCGCGAGGAGGCCATGATCGACGCCGGCATGAAGCGCGCCCGCCCCATCGTGATGACCACGATCGCAATGGCCGCGGGCATGATGCCGAGCGCGCTCGCGGTCGGCGCCGGCGGCGAGTTCCGCTCACCGATGGCGCTCGCGGTGATCGGTGGCCTGATCTTCTCGACCATCCTGTCGCTGGTGTTCGTGCCTGCGATGTTCATGGTGATGGACGATTTCGGCGCACTGATCTGGCGCTTCGCCAAGCGATTGATCGTGCACAGCGAGGACGCGATGGCTCCCGGTCATCACGGAGCAGCGCCGGCGGAAGCGGCGCCGACGCCGAAGAACATCGCGCGCCCAGCGGCGGAGTGAAATCCCGGCGAGCAAACCAGGGCGGCACACTGGCGAACGGCGCCTCCAGGCGCTATGTTAGCCCCATGACTTTCTCGCGTATCACGATCGATCCTGCGGTCTGCACCGGCAAGCCCTGTATTCGCGGGATGCGATTTCCGGTCGCACGGCTGCTCGGCTTGTTGGCTGCCGGCGAAACACGTGAATCCGTGTTGAACGACTACCCGTATCTCGAACGTGGAGACATCGACGAAGCGTTGCGCTACGCGGCCTTCCTTGCTGAGGATGAATCCGTCGAGCTGCACCCCGCTGTTACGGCGAAGTGAAATTCATCATCGACATGCCCCTCTCGCCCTTACTTGTCGCACTGGCTGACAGAGATGGGGCATGATGCGGTGCATGCTTCCGCGATAGGCTTTCATTCTGCAAGCGATGTGGAGATCATCGATCGTGCCAGACAGGAGGATCGCACGATCATCACGGCGGATCTCGACTGCCCTCGCCTGATCGCGACTGCGGGAAGTGACAGCCCAAGTCTCATTCTATTCCGAGGGGGCGACTGGACGGAAGCGGCCGTCCGGGCCCGATTGGCGGAGGTTTTATCTGCCCTGCCTGAGAACGAAATCCAGGATAGCATCATCACGATCAACCGGAACGTGTGCGTCGGCGCAGACTCCCGATCGCTTGATTCTACTCGTTCCGTGCGATCGCGGTCAGCTTTGTCATGTTCCTCAGCAATATCCGGCCGCGCTGGAGATCGAGGATTGCCTCCTTGCGCCAGGCCTGAAGCTGGCGGTTGACACTTTCACGGGCGGCGCCGACGAAGACGCCGAGCTGCTCCTGCGAGATGTGCACCTCCGAGCCGAAATCGGCGGCGAGCGCGCAGAGCCGCCGCGCCAGCCGGACCGGCAGCGGTTGCAGCATGGATTCCTCCATGCGCTCGCTCTGCCAGCGGATGCGCTGGCAGAGCAGCGCGATGATCTTGATCGCGACCTTCGGCTCGCGCTCGAGGAAACCGAGGAAATCCTCGCGCCGCAGCACGAACAATTCGCTCGCCTCGCCCGCGGTCGCATCGGCCGTGCGGCTCTGGCCGTCCAGCACCGCGACCTCACCGAACAGGTCGCCCGGCCCCATGAAGTTCAGCGTCAGCCGGCTGCCGTCGGAGGCGCCGGTCTCGATGCGGACCTGGCCGCGGCGCACGCCGAACAGCGCGTCTCCTGGATCGCCCTTCTGAAACAGCACCTCGCCGCTCGCCAGATGCTGGGTGTGGCAGAGACCGGACAGCCGCTGGAGTTCGTCCGCGCCGAGGTCAGCGAACATCGCGTTCATCTTCAGGATGACCGCAAATTCGGCCTGCTTGCTCATTTCAATGTCCTTGTCAATTTACTCGTGAATGACTTTGGCAAATCGCTTGGAACCATCAGCGTAGGATGGCGTAAAACCGCGCCGGAGAAGTGTGGCATAAGTCACATAACTTTGCAGCACCTCCCGACTATTTTTGCGCGCTTGGAGCCGCTTCCCGTCCCGGGATAAACTCACGTGCAAATGACGGTAATCTGCCGGGTTCGCCGCCGATTGTCCGTCGCTGGGAAGTCGACATGAGAGCTATGAAGTTCGTCGGCGCGACAATAGCCGCCGTCATCATCGTGATCGCAATCCTTCTGGTGGTCGGAATCCCCTCCGGCTTCCTGACCTCGACGATTGCCGCGCGGGTCGAGAGCGCGACCGGCTATCGCCTGTCGATCGACGGCACCACGAAGATCAGCCTGTGGCCGACGCTGAACGTCACCCTGGGCGACCTCACGCTGCAAGACCCGAAGGACCGCAGCGGCATCACGCGCCTGACGGTCGACAGCGTGCAGGCCGACATGTCGCTCTCCAGCGTGTGGTCGGGCCAGCCTGAGATCAGCGAGCTCGTCGTCACCCATCCCGTGCTTTACCAGCCGCTGCTGCGTGAGCGCCTGCCGAATGCCGGCACCGCGTCGAAGCCGCTCGCGCTCGACACGAATAGCGCGACCATCGATCGCGTCAAGATCACCGATGGCGAGATTGCATTCGCGCGCGTGCGCGATCGCGTCGAGGGCCGCATCAGCGCCATCAACGCCGAGGCGATCGTTGGTGGCGATCGCAAAGTCAACATCACCGGCACCGCGCGCGTCGGCGAACATCCGACCAAGTTCGACATCAAGGGGACCACGCCGACGGCGGCGGGCGACCGGCCGACGATCCCGGTCGACTTCGCCATCGACATGCCTGACGTGCTGAAGTCCCAGCTCGCAGGTCACGCCGAGATCCGGCTGAGCGGCGACATCGTGATGATCAACGGCCTGAACGGCAGGCTCGGCGACAGCCCCTTCAACGGCTGGGCTTCGGTCGACATCGCGAGCAAGCCGCTGGTCAAGGTCGATCTCGACTTCCAGCGGCTCGCGATTCCGCTGGCGAAATCGCCGGAGGGCGCGGCCGGGCAGCCCTGGAGCAGTGCGCCGATCGACGTCTCCGGGCTTAATTATGTCGACGCGCAAGTCAGGATCTCGGCGAACGAAGCCGTGATCGGTGATGCGCGGCTTTCGCCGCTCGCGCTCGATGCAAAACTCGCCGGCGGTGTGCTGAAGGCCGGCACCGCCAATCTCGGCGCCTATGGCGGCCAGGTCTCGGGCGAGATGATCCTGGACGCGACCACCGGCGCGCCGAGCTTCGCCATGCATTCCGACCTCGTCGGCGTGCGCGCGCTGCCGCTGCTCCAGGGGCTTGCCGAATTCGACCGCATCGACGGCAAGCTGCAGGCCAAGCTCGCTTTGCGCAGCGCCGGCACCAGCCAGCGCGCGCTGATGGCGAACATGCAGGGCACGGCCTTCGTCAATTTCCAGGACGGCGCGATCCGCGGCATCAACGTTGCGCAGATGATCCGCTCGCTGACCACGGGCACGCTGTCCGGCTGGCAACAAGACCAGGACCCCAGCCGGGACCAGAGCACGGACCTGTCGCAGCTCTCGGCCTCCTTCCGCATCGACAAGGGCCAGGCGGTGACGACCGATCTCAATCTGATCGGGCCGCTGGTGCGCGTCACCGGCGCCGGCACCATCGCCCTTGACACCAAGATGATGGGCTTCCGCGTCGAGCCCAAGCTCATGATGACGACCGAGGGTCAGGGCCGTACCTCCGATCCGGTCGGCTTCGGCATCCCCGTGATGATCCAGGGCACCTGGTCGCAGCCGCGGATCTATCCCGACATGGCCGGCGTGCTCGACAATCCGGATGCCGCCTATGCCAAGCTGCGCGAGATGGGCAAGGGCCTGTTCGGCCCCGATGGCGCTGGGCTTGGCAATATCCTGGGCGGCCTGGGGTTGGGCGGCACTGCACCGGGCGGTGGCAACGCGACCAGCAATGCCAATCCACAAGGTTCGCAGCCGGGACAGA
The DNA here is from genome assembly GCF_023073835.1 of Bradyrhizobium sp. 153. Classification (NCBI taxonomy): domain Bacteria; kingdom Pseudomonadati; phylum Pseudomonadota; class Alphaproteobacteria; order Hyphomicrobiales; family Nitrobacteraceae; genus Bradyrhizobium; species Bradyrhizobium sp. 153. The sequence continues at coordinate 252,624 of NZ_JADPKH010000029.1, forward strand.
ACAATCTGCTCGGCGGTCCCCTGGGCGAAGCCATCGGCAATCTGATCCAGCAGGGGCTTTCCAGCGGCGCCGGGGCCGGCGCTGGCACCGGCCGCAGCCGCAGCCTGCCGGCGCCGCCACCCACGCCTGCGCCACAGGCCTCGCCTGCCGCCCCCGCCCTGGAGGACCCGCCGGTGGTACAGCAGGACAGTCAGCCAATGAACGACGTGCTGCGGCAGCTCTTCAATCGATGATTGGCGGACCCGCGCACTGGGCTCCACAGCGAGGAAGCCGCTGCAATTCACCCCTTTCCACGCGCTGCCTTTCCACCTGTCCCGGCGCCCACAGCGGGTAACCACAACGGCGGCTCGGTCGGGCCCCTTGGCAATCCTTGGCCCGAATTGTGGTAGAAGGCTGCCAGGGCCGGTGCGGCCCGTAGCGCGCAGCGTCAATGGCGGCGCGAGAGGATCGGGATGGCAGGAGCGAACGACAAGACACGGTTTTTACGCGAGGGCCTGTTCGCCAAATACGTTGTCTCCCTCGTCGGCCTCGTCGTGTTCGTGCTCGCCGTCAACGGCGCGATGGAGACCTGGATCTCCTACCGCGCCACCAGGACGTCGCTGATCGACGGGTTGGAGGACAAGGCGCAAGGCGCTGCCCGGCGGGTCGAGCAGTCGATCTCGGAGCTCGAGCGCCAGATCAGCTGGGTGACGCGGGCGAGCCAGGATACGCTCGAGAAGCGCCGTGCCGACTACGCGTCGCTCCTGCACCAGGTCTCGGTCGTCAGCCAACTGTTCCAGCTCAACGGCGAGGGCCGCGAGGTGCTGCGCGTCTCGCGCCAGTCGACCACGACGGGGAGCAATGCCGACCTCTCCCGCGACATGCGCTTCACCGACACCGTCGCCCGCGGCGTCAGCTACGCGCCGGCCTGGTTCGCCGACCGAACCCCTTACATGTCGATCTCGGTGGCGCATTCCGGCTTCAACGCCGGCGTCACTGTCGCCGAGATCGATCTCAGCTTCCTCTCCGAGCTCCTGTCCGACGCCCAGGTCGGCAAGGCCGCCTTTGCCTATGTGGTCGACCCGCGTGGCCGCGTGCTGGCGACGTCCTCTAGAGGACCCGATGTCGGCAAGGATCTGTCGAAGCTGCCGCAGGTCGCGGCCGCGATCGCGCCCGGCGGCGAGCCGGACACGTCGGGCACCGACTTCAACGGCCATGCGGTGATGAGCGCCGCGAGCACGGTGCCGAAGCTCGGCTGGAGCGTATTGTTCGAGCAGCCGGCCACGCAGGCCTTGATGCCGATCCGCGACCAGCTCGTGCGCATCGCGCTCCTGATCGGCATGGGCCTGATGGTCGCGATCCTCGCCGGCACGCTGCTCGCCCGCCGCATGATCATCCCGATCACGGCGCTGCGCGACGGCGCCCACAAGCTCGGCGAGGGGGATTTCAGTCATCGCATCGATGTGCGCACCTCGGACGAGCTGGAAGACCTCGCAAGCCAGTTCAACCGCATGGCCGATCAGATCCAGGAGACCTATTCGAACCTGGAGACCAAGGTCGAGGAGCGCACCCGTGATCTCGCGCAGTCGATCCACGAGCTCAAGGTGCTGGAAGAGGTCGGCCGCGCGGTCGCCTCCTCGCTCGATCTCGATGCCGTGCTGCCGACGATCGCCGCCCGCGCGATCGAGATCACCCGTGCCGATGCCGTGCTGATCTACGGCTATGACGCGGATGAGCGCCGCTTCAGCCTGGTCGAGGCCAATGGCATCGGCAAATCGGCCGACGGTGCCCACCTCACCATCGACGAGGGCGAGAACATCCTGAGCGATGCGGCGATGACCGGCGAGCCGATTGCGCTGGCCGATCTCGACCATGCTTTCGAGCAGCCGTTGCGCGACGTCGCCGTCAATGCCGGCTTCCATTCGGTGCTGGTGGTGCCGCTGGTCGACCAGCAGGGCACGCTCGGTTCGCTGGTCGTGCTGCGCCGTGCCAGCGGCGAATTCGCCCCCAGCATCATCGGCCTGATGCGCACCTTTGCCAACCAGGCGGTGCTGGCGATGCGCAATGCGCGGCTGTTCACCGAGGTCGATCACAAGAGCCGCGCGCTGGAGGCGGCGAACGAGACCGTGCGCGCCCAGGCCGACAAGCTGCGCGAGCAGACCGAGCAGCTCAAGGACTGGAACAAGTCGCTGGAGGCTCGGGTCAAGACCCAGCTCGGCGAGATCGAGCGCATCCGCAAGCTCGAGCGTTTCCTGGCGCCGCAGGTCGCCCAGCTGATCGCCTCCTCGGACAGCCCTGAGGGGCTGCTCACCAGCCAGCGCCGCGAGGTGACCGTGGTGTTCTGCGACCTGCGCGGCTTCACCGCGTTCACGGAAGCAACCGAGCCGGAAGAGGCGATGAACGTGCTGCGCGAATATCACGCCGCGCTCGGCAAGCTGATCTTCAAGTATGAGGGCACGCTCGACAAATATGCCGGCGACGGTGTCATGATCCTGTTCAATGCGCCGATTCAATTCGAGGACCACACGAAGCGCGCCGTGAAGATGGCGGTGGAGATGCGCGACACGATCGGCCCGCTGACCGAGCGCTGGCGCAACCGCGGCCATAGCCTCGGCTTCGGCATCGGCATTGCGCTCGGCTATGCGACGCTCGGCCAAGTCGGCTTTGAGCAGCGGCTGGAATATGCCGCGATCGGCAGCGTCACCAACCTCGCCTCCCGCCTCTGCGGCGAGGCTAAGCCCAACCAGATCGTGGTGAGCCGCCGCGTCTACGGCATGGTCGAACCGTGGGTCGAAGCCCGCGCCCTCGACGATCTCCATCTCAAGGGCTTCAATCACCCCGTGCTCGCGATGGAAATCTTGTCCTGGCGCGAGGAGGTGGAGAACGTGGTGGATGCGGCCGCGGTGCGGCGGCGAGGGTAGCCAAGACAAAAGTGCGAAAACAACCCCATGCACAGTAGGCGGGGGCTGCAAGATCAATGACTTACGAGGGCCTCGCGCGGGTGGTGGCGTGGTTTGACACGTCGGGCAAAACACTGGGAGAAAGACATCATCTCTCCGACCCTCCCGCGAACCACATCCCTTCTGCGCTCACGCCCCCCGCTTCGGCCCGATCGCCTCGAAGCCGGCCTTCTGCTCGTCGCTCAGATCCGCCTCGAAATCGTCGAGTGCATCGCTGACGCCGCCGACCGCTTGCAGCATTGTCTCCAGCCGCGCCTTCACGGCGGCGAGGCGGGCCTGCGGTGTCGCGGCGGCCTCCGCCGGGCAGGCGCTCAGTGTCTCCACGGTGCGCAGAGTGGTGTCCTGGAGCACGTCAAGGCGGGCGCGGGCGATCTCGTCGAGCTTGAGCGTGGAAGCAATCTCGGCAACGGGCCATTGCTGCTGCACGAGCTGCTCGTATTGGCGCTGCGCCTTTTCGTCATAGCGAGGATCATAGTCCGGCTTGCAGGCGGCGGCCGCCTGCGCGTCCTTGGGCAGAGCCGCGGCAAGCGCGGCGCGACGCTCATTGGCGAGCGCATTGAGTCTTGCCTTCTGGTCGTCATTGAGGAGACCGACGAATTTCGAAAGCGGCGGCGCGACCGCGTCAATGGCCTTGATCATGGCCTGGAGCCGCTCACTCATCAGGCCGAGGCGCTCGGCGGCCGTGGCCGGGGCCTGCGTCGGGCAGGCGGCACGGATGGTGTCGCGCGCAGCGGCCCAGGCGGATGCGAGCTCGTCGAGCGCGGTGCGCTGCGATTCGTTCGGCGCCACGGCGGCGGTGACCCGCTCGACGGGGAGACCGCCGGCGTCGCTGGCTTCGCAAAGAGTCTCCGCGGACGGAATTCGCCGAGCGCGCCGGCCTTGCGGCGCGATGTAGGCGGCAAGTTCGGTGGCGACGTAGGGCGCGAAGATCGCCGCATAGATGTCGCCATAGCCATAGAGCGAGAGGCTGGTGGTGTCGCCGAAGATGATCGCGGTGGTGAGATCATCATGCGCGAACGGCCAGAACACCGGGCCGACCCAGCCATAGCTGCCGTCGGGATGGCGCCACCATCCCTGCGGACGGCGACCGCCCTGCCAGCCCGACAGCGCAGCCTGCGCCGTGAGCGCCGCACGCAGGACGTAAGGGTTGGCAGGCTGGCCGCGCTCGGCGCCGCGGGGATCCTGCGACCTCAGCGCGGCCGAACGGTATCGGCCACCGCGCACCGCCATGCGGGCATGGCGCAAGCGCGACATGCCGATCATGTGGCCGACGGCAAAACGTGCAACGCCGAGCGGACCGCCGCGCAATCCGAACTGGGCCTCGGCCTTGTCAGGCAGCAGCACTGCCACACACATGAGGGCAGCGCCCGCCAACGCCAGTCCCATGCGTCCGGACACGAAAGCTGACCCGACCACCTCGGCCTCCTCCCAGCGCCAAGCGCGCACTGCGTCGCATCACAATGACGCCTGGGGGAACCGATTGTTCCGGAGCGGCACCGGGCAAAGCGTCGCGGCAGCTCCCCGCTTGCGTCAGGACTATCGCGCATATGGCGCTTGGCCGGGCCTGAGGGCACGCCTCGTCCTTCGAGACGACCGCTCCGCGGTCTCCTCAGGATGAGGCTAGGCAGCATCGGTGCCTGTTGAAACTGCTGCCGCGCTCATCGTCCTCATCCTGAGGGCCCGCCTGAGGGGGCGTCTCGAAAGATGGCCGCAGAGAAGAGAGAAAGAAGAAAAACCGCCTCACTGCGCCTTTGGCGGCATCACGACGGTCTGGCCGGGATAGATCAAATTGGGATTATGGATCTTGCTGCGGTTGGCGTTGAAGATCACGGCGTAGCGGGCGCCGTCACCATAGGCAAGCCGGCTGAGCGCCCACAGGCTATCGCCGCGGGAGATCACGCGGCTGCCACCCGCTTCCGCCGGTGCACCATTGAGTGCGTCCGCCGGCGAAGCCGATGCCACTGCGGTCGCCGCCGGTGCGCGGGCCATGACCTTCGGCTTCGGCGCGCCAGTCAATCTGGGCCGAGCCGCGGGCCCGTCGGGTGCCGAGGCCAGGCGTGGCGCCGCCGAGGGCAAGGAGGCCACGACTTCAGGCCTGTCGTCGGGTTTCTCGGCCTGGTTCGGCGCTTGTTTCGCTTCTTGCTTCGCTTCCTGCCGCGCGGCCGGTACCGGGCGCGCGGGCGGCGGCGCGGCTTCGGCGATCGTCACCGGCATGGAGCGGGCGGATTGCGTGACGGTCCCGTCGGTCGATTTCGCCCGCAGGGTCAGCTCATAGGAACCGGCAGGAAGCTGCGGCGGGGTCATCACGAACTGCCCCGACGCATCGGCCACGACCGAATCGAGCGGCTTGCCGTCGCGCAAGAGCTCGACCTTCGCACCCGGTGTGGCCCGGCCGGCGATCACCGCGGCTTCGCCATGATCGTCGATCCGCGCAACGTCGAAACGGGGGCCCGCATCGGTCGCAGCCGCCGGCGGCTTGACCGGCGCGAGATCGGCCAGCGCCGCGACCTGTTTCTGCGTCTCGGCCAACGCACCCACCTTCGGCTCGGGCACCGGCGAGACGGTTGCGGCCGGCGCGCTGGCGGCAAGCTTCGGCTCTTCCGACTTGGGATCCTGTTTGAGTTCCGGTCTGGGTTCGACCTTTGCCTCCGGCTTGGCGGCGACTTCGGTCTTCGCCTCGCCCGTCAGCAGCAGGCGACGCAGGTCGGTGGGGCCGATCACCACCGCGGTACCGCCCACCGCGAGCAGACAGAATGCAATGAAGGCCTTGGATGCGGTGATCATCGAAAATGAACCTTAGTCAGAACCTGGGTCGCAAATCAGCGGACGCGGCAAATTGCGCCGATTTGGCTGCGGCAGCAAGACGATCATTGGGATGACAAGCCTCCGTTCAGGCGCGCCCCGGATGAACCGCGCCAGCCCGCGCGTTCCAATTCATCCTTCCCTAACCCTCGCTGGTAACGGGGTCTTGGCGGTTTTGCTGCATCTTGCGTTCCACGGGAGGGCTGGATGGGCACATCGATTGGATCGACCGCGCGGATGCGCGCGTTGCTGCGCCGTTGGCGCGGGGCACCGCTGACATGGCTGATCGTCGGCGGCTTCGTGCTGATGGCCGCGACCGCCGTCGGCACCGCGCTCACCGTCGACCGCTTTCGGCAGAATGCAATCGAGAGCGGCCGCGAGAGCCTGCAAAACTCCGTCCGCATGCTCGCCCGGCATTTCGACCGTGAGTTCGAGGACTTTGCGGTGCTCCAGAAGAGCATCATCGCCGAGCTCGAAAGTCATGGCATCGAATCCGCTGAGGTCTTTCGCAGCGAGATGGGCACGCTCGCCGTGCACGAGGTGCTGCGCGCAAAGGCCAGCGGCTGGTCTGACGTCGCCGGCGCCAATGTGTTCGATTCCGAGGGTGTGCTGATCAATTCATCGCGGCGCTGGCCGGTTGCCGCGATTTCGGTGGCCGACCGCGGCTATTTCAATCGCCTCAAGAACGATCCGGCCGCGCAGGAAGAGATCGAGATCGTACGGGGCCGGCTCGGCAACGGGCCGGCGATCGTGTTCGCGCGGCGCGTCTCCGGCCCGCACGGCGAATTCCTTGGGCTGGTCTCGCGCGCGATCGCGCCGGAGCAGCTCGAATCCTTCTTCGCCTCGACCGGGCTCGGCGAGGAATCCTCGATTGCGATGCACCACCAGAACGGCCAGCTGCTCGCACGCATCCCGCATGTCGATGACATGATCGGGCAGAACTTCCGCAAGGGCACGCCCGAGCAGATGGCGGTGTTCGAGCGCACCTTCGTCACCACCCAGCTCGCAAGCCCGATCGACGGCAAGGACCGCATCGTCGCCGCGCGCCTCCTCACCGGTGAGCCGCTGGTCGTGGTCGCGACCAAGTCGCTGGATGCAACGCTGGCCACCTGGCGCACGCAGACGAAATTCTTCGTCATGGTGGCCGTGCTGTCGATCGGCCTGCTCGTGCTGACGCTCTATCTGATCTTCCGCCAGGTGACGCACCGGCTCTCGCTGGAGAAGCAACGACTCGACACCGCGATGAACACCATGACGCAGGGCCTGTTGATGTTCGATCAGGACGAGCGGCTGATCGTCTGCAACCGGCGCTATATCGAAATGTACGCGCTATCCGCCGACGTGGTGAAGCCAGGCGTCCATTTCCGCGACGTGATCCGGCATCGCCACCACACCGGCTCGTTCCACGGCGACGTTGAGTCCTATTGCGACGATATCCTGAGCCATATCGGGCGCACCCAGAGCGCCATCGTCGAGACCGCCGACGGCCGCCTGATCGAGATCAAGAACCAGCCGGGCGCGGCCGGCGGCTGGCTCGCGACCCATGACGACGTCACCGAGCGCATCCGCGCCGACGAGCGCATTGCGCATATGGCGCATTACGACGCGCTGACCGACCTGCCCAACCGCGTGCTGATGCGCGGCCATCTGGAGCGCCGCGTCGCCGAGCTCGGCCAGGGCAAGCCGTTCGCGATCCTCTATATCGATGTCGACGAGTTCAAGGGCGTCAACGATTCGCTGGGACATGAGGTCGGCGACGAGCTGCTGCGCCAGGTCGCAAGCCGCCTGCGCGCCTGCGTCAGCGGCAACGACATGGTCGCACGGCTCGGCGGCGACGAATTCGCGATCATCAAGGCCGGCACCAACGATCAGGCTCAGCTGGCCGCGTTGGCGGAAACGATCTTGAATGCGCTGCGAGCGCCCGTCAATTGCAAGGGCCAGGAAATCCCGACCGACGCCAGCATCGGCATCGCGATCGCGCCCGATCACGGCGACAATATCGACGACCTGCTCAAGCGCGCCGATCTTGCGATGTATGCGGCGAAGTCGGAAGGGCGCCGCACCTTTCGCATCTTCTCGCCCGAATACGACGCCAAGGCGCGGCAGCGCCGGCAGCTCGAGCTCGATCTGCGCCAGGCGCTTGCGCGCGGCGAGTTCGAGGTGCACTACCAGCCGCTGGTCGACCTCGCGGCCAATGTCGTCACCGGCTGCGAGGCGCTGCTGCGCTGGCGCCATCCCGAGCGCGGCATGGTTTCGCCGGCGGACTTCATCCCGGTCGCCGAAGACACCGGCCTGATCAGCGAGATCGGCGAATGGGTGCTGAAGCAGGCCTGTACCGAGGCCGCGAGCTGGCCCGGCCAGATCCACATCGCGGTGAATGTCTCGCCGGTGCAGTTCCGATCGCGGACGCTGGCGCTCAAGATCGCCGCGGCGCTCGCGGAATCGGGGCTGGCACCGGGACGGCTCGAGCTTGAGATCACCGAGACCGTGCTGATCCGCGACGACGAGGAGGCGCTGACGATCCTCCAGCAGCTGCGCGAGCTCGGCGTGCGCATCGCGCTCGACGATTTCGGCACCGGCTATTCGTCACTGAGCTATCTGCACCGCTTCCCGTTCGACAAGATCAAGATCGACCGCAGCTTCATCAGCGACATCGGCGAGCCTGATGATTCCTCCCCGATCGTGCAGGCGGTGGTGCACATGGCCGCCGCGCGGCACATGGCGACGACGGCCGAAGGCGTCGAGACCGAGGCCCAGCGCGAGGTGCTGCGTCAGCTCGGATGCAGCCAGATGCAGGGCTGGCTGTTCAGCCCGGCCGTGCCGGCGGCGAAACTGAAGCAGCTCTTGTCGGCACAGGCCGCGGCGGCTTAGCGGCGCGCTCATTACGGCCGCTCCATCCGCGATGTCCGCGCAGCCATAGAACGCACCGGTCCGTACAAGTGCCGACGATTGATTTGAAGCTGGACTCGATCAGGGAGCGAGAATGACGAAGCGTGTTCCGAAAGCGAGTGTGCGCCGGTGTCAGCATCATGCTCGAAGATGAATGGACGCGCAGTGACGATCACATCCCGATCTCATCGGGCTTTTTCGCGCAGCATGCAGGATGACGTCGCGGAGGGACGAAAGCTCACATCAGGCCTTTTGCGGCACGGACTTCGGCGATCTCGGCGTCGGGATGGGCGACGATGGTGGCGAACATGATGCCGCTGATGATCAGCGACCAGGCGGTGTCCCAATAGATCCAAAACACGTGCCAGCCTCCGTTTCGATCTCCTCCGCCCGGGGATCAGGATAACGGCAAGGCGAGGCTGCCGTTCCCGGTGCGCATGCGGCGCTATTTTTGTTTGGTCGGCGGGGAGCTGCGACCGGTTTGACCGGTGTGGCGCTTTGCCACGACGTCCTCGTCGCGCTCGCCCTCAAGCGGACGCGGCGGCAGCTTGGGCTGGCCTTTCTGGCCGCCATGCTTGCCGCCCATGTCGGGCTCGCCTTCGAGATCGTTTTCACGGGGCATAATGCTTCAATGCGCTGGGGCGGCATTGGTTCGCCTGTGAACGAGGTCATAGGATCGCCGCGGTTTGCGGTGCACGATCGTTGCCCCGGGGGCATCGCGATTTCGACCGATGGATTAGGGCTGATGCGGAGACGACTGATCGCCTGGACCATCCTGACCTGCGGGCTGCTTGCGGTCACCGTATGGACCGTGCTCGGGCCGCCGAATCGCCCGCCCGGCCCGCATTTGCCCTCCCGCAGCGTGACGGCGGCGGTGCGGTAGCCATCCTGAGCCACCGATACAATTTCGGCATCGATCAATCCCAACTGGAATTTGGTGTGACGGCGCGCCTCCCGCTATCCTCAACGGCAAAACGACAATGCCGCACCGGCTTTGAGGAGGAGACCATGTTGAGACCGACCCGACGTATCGCGCGGCGCCTGCCGCGCGCTGCGATCGCCACCACCCTCGCCTTTCTCGCCCTCATTCCTGGAGTCCGTGCCGGCATGGCCGAGACCTTCGCCTATGTCGGCGACGCCGACAGCAACGACGTCAGCGTGTTCAAGATGGCCGAGAGCGGCGAGATGACGCCGGTGCAGACGGCCGCTTTTACCGGCATCGAAAAGCCGGGCTCCTCGACGCCGCTGGCGATCACGCCTGACAAGCGCGTGCTGATCGCCGGAATCCGCTCGCAGCCATACCTTGCGGTGAGCTTCGCGATCGATCCCAAGACGGGCCGCCTCAGTCATGTGGGCAACGGGCCGCTCGCCGACAGCATGGCCCATATCGCCGTCGATCGCAGCGGCAAATTCCTGTTCAGCGCCTCCTATGGCGGCAACAAGGTCGCGCTCAATCCGCTTGGCGCAAACGGCGTCGCCGGCGAGCCGAAGCAGATAATCCCGACCGGGCTGAACGCGCATGCCTTCCTGCCCTCGCCCGACAATCGCTTCGTGTTCGCGACCAATCTCGGCTCCGATCAGGTGCTGAGCTTTGCGTTCGACGCCACGACCGGCACGCTGACGCCGAGCGATCCACCTGCCCACAAGGTGCCGGAAAAATCGGGACCGCGGCACTTCGTGTTCCACCCCAACGGCAAGTTCGTCTATCTCATTCACGAGCTGAACGGCGACGTCGCGGCGTTCAGTTATGAGGCCAAGAACGGCGCCTGGACCGAGACCCAGCGCACCACCGCGCTGCCCGAGGGCTTCAACGGAAAGCCTTGGGCTGCCGACATCCACATCACGCCGGACGGGCGCTTCCTCTACGCCTCAGAGCGCACCACGAACACGCTCACCGCCTACAAGGTCGATGCAACAAGCGGCAAGCTGACCACGATCGGCAGCGTGCCGACCGAGAAGCAGCCGCGCGGCTTCAACGTCGATCCCTCGGGGCGCTATCTCGCCGCGGTCGGCGAACTCTCCGACGGCATGACGGTCTATGCGATCGACCAGAGCAGCGGCGCGCTCGCCAAGCTGAAATCCTATCCCACCGGCAAGAAGCCGAACTGGGTGGAGTTTCTGAGCCTGCCGTGAGGGAGGCGCGGCCGGCCTGCGCTAACATCGGTAGTTTCGCGCAGCCTGCCTCATATCACCGGGCATGGACCGTCAGATCGTCTTCAAGTGCCCCCGGACCGGCTTGAACGTGCAGTATCGGCTTGGCGACGATCATCTGCTCGACCGCTCCACCGGCATGACGGTCGGCGATCGCCGGAGCTGACGGCCGGTCCTGCACTGCGACCTGCCCCATCCGGCGGGAGCGAACCTGATCGCCAATCCCGCGACTAATCAAGGACTTGCCGCGGCGGCCCGCGCAGGCGTGGCGTCCCGCCGTGGGACAACGCTGCCGTAGTCCGGCCCGTTGCCATCTGCTATCGATTGAAGGGCTTGAACCCCATGGAATTTTCGATGCGTCATTTGCCCCGTGCCGTTGCCCGAAGCCTGTTTCCCGCAGCCATCGCCGGAGTGTTCGCTCTCGGCCAATATCCGGCCGGAGCCGCCGAGGACGATGCCCCCAAGGGGCCAGCAGTCACGGTGCTGAAGGTCGCGAAATCCTGCTTCTCCGACATCGTCGAAGCCACCGGCACGATCATTGCGCGCGAGGAAACGTCGGTGCGGCCCGAACGTCCGGGCCTGAAAGTGACCGAGGTGCTGGCGGAAGCCGGCCAGACCACCACCGCCGGCCAGGTGCTGGCGCGGCTGGCGCTGCCGGAAGGCGGCACGCTTCAGGTCACCGCGCCGGTGGCGGGCGTGATCGCCACGTCGACCGCGCAGATCGGCAATTTCGCCTCGGCCAAAGGCGAGGCCCTGTTCACGATCGTGGCGCGCAGCGAATACGATCTGGTCGGCATGGTCGCGACCACCGACATGCGCAAGCTCGCCGTCAACCAGCAGGCCACCGTGCGCATTGCCGGCGCCGGCGACATCGATGGCAAGATTCGCCGCATCGGACCGACCGTTGAGCCGAACATCCAGCAGGGCATGGTCTATATCGGCATCTCCTCGCAGAAGCGCCTGTTGCTGAATGCGAGCGGCCGCGCGCTGATCAAGACCGGGCAGAGCTGCAACGTCGCGGTGCCGCTGACGGCCGTGCAATATTCCTCGGCCGGCACCGTGGTGCAGGTGATCCGCCGCAATCGCGTCGAGACCAAGCGCGTCGAGATCGGATTGATGGCGGGCGGCAATATCGAGGTCCGCGACGGACTCAACGATGGCGACGTCGTCGTCGCCCGCGCCGGCGCGCTGCTGCGCGAGGGCGATCCGGTGCGCCCGGTGATGGCGAGCGCCGAAGCGGCGAAGTAGAGATTGAAGAAGCGCGATGCTTCACCCTCCCCTAGAGGGCAGGGCTATCGCATGTGGCCGAGGAGCTCAAAAAGAAAGGCATCGTTCCACCCGGCGCGCTTGAGCTTGAGGCGCAAGGAGATGGTGGTGTCAG
>NZ_JADPKH010000125.1:0-12380 GCF_023073835.1 Bradyrhizobium sp. 153
TTTTTGCTGTCCAATCCCATCTCAAACCTCCGTCCAACCCGGAGGCTTCTTCGCACAGCTATCCCGATCCCGAACCAAGGGCTCCGGCTAAGCGCTTACGGATTTAGCCGTGAACACGCGCCTCATTGCATTAAGCAGAATCGCAGAGTTGTTACAGTCTGCTTCAGCAATCACACGGTCGTAGGAAGCATGTTCAGGGGATTGATATCTCGGCGAATCTCGGAGCGTCGATCCTCGTTGGGGTTCTCGTTCCAGTAGCGTTGGAACCGAGCGCAAGGTCCAGGCGAGATGGAACAGGTGTTTTGTACGAAGCGCTCCACTGAAGCCGAGACACCACACTCACGTGCGAAACGAGATTGTTTGTTCGCAATGTACTATGTTTGTCGGAGCAAATGCGCCCAAATCTGCCATTGCGGCTGCTCGAGGAGGGGCACGGCCACTCGGCCGGGAGTGAGCTGGCAAAGCCAGCCTACCGGCCCGCGTGAACTGGGCAAAAAGTTTATCTGGGGAGGCCGGCGGGCGGAAGAGTAAAGCGATTGGATAATCTACGTGAATGGGCAGCGCCTGGGATTGATCGCCACAGGAGGGACACAGGCCGATCTTCACATGAAAGACAAAGCGGTTGTGGGCGCGAAGCTATCGGTCCGACTCTACTTCATCGAGAGCCTCATCTGGTGCTTGTAGTATGATCATTCGGAAAACTGATGCAAACTTTGCGCGAACGCGGCCCGTGGATTCGGATCATGCCTTAGTTTCGCCGGGACGGTGAGATGAGCAAGTTCAGCCAGGAAAAAGTACTGAGCGTCCATCACTGGACGGACAATCTCTTCAGCTTCACCACGACCCGGAATCCGTCGTTCTGCTTCCGTAGCGGTGAATTCACGATGATCGGGCGCAAGGTCGACGAGAAGCCGCTGCTGCGGGCCTACAGCCTCGCCAGCGCTCATTACGAGAACCGGTTGGAATTCCTCTCGATCAAGGCACCGAATGGTCCCTTAACCTCGCGTCTGCAGCATCTGAAGGAGGGTGACGAGATCATCGTCAGCCGCACGGCGACGGGGACGCTGGTCATCGATAATCTCGAGGACGGGCGCAATCTGCATCTTATCGGCACCGGCACCGGGCTTGCGCCGTTCCTGAGCGTCATCAAGGATCCCGAAACCTATTTGCGATTCGAGAATGTCGTGCTGCTGCATGGCTGCCGCCGCGTCACCGAGCTCGCCTATGGCGAGATGATCACGGAAAAACTGCCGTGCGACGAACTGGTCGGCGACTTCGTGCGCTACCAGCTGATCTATTATCCGACCGTGACGCGCGATTGCTTCTGTAACCGCGGCCAGGCCACCGATCTGATCGTTTCAGGCAAGCTGTTCGCGGAGATCGAACTGCCGGAACTGGAGCCGCAGCATGACCGCATCATGATCTGTGGCAGCCCCGGCTTGGTGCGCGATCCCCGCGAGCTATTGGTGGCGAAGGGTTGTCGATGGGGATCAAGGCAAGCCGGCGCAATTCGTGTTCGAAAAAGAGTTCGCAGAACGAAATAGATTCGTCTCGCAGAAGGAGGGCATATGAACCATGACGACAAGTACAAATCGCCATGAAGCATCGACGATGACAGACGAAGAGCGCGAGCTAGAGCGCTGCAAACAAGAAATTCTTCGTCTCACACAGCTGGTTGTGTTTCTCAAACGGCAGGTAGTGCAGCTTTCTGAAATCGTTTTACGCAACGTCGTAAAGAGCGTCGGGGGCGGAAAGTCGGAGCGCTCGTGAGTCTCTGAGCGACGCCGAAGTAGCGCAAACTGTTCGACGCGCCAGCTCGAAAAGTTGGATCTCGTACCTGAACCCAGCAATAGTAGGATAGGCGAATGATCGTCAGCAAGTATCAGTTCAGGCACGAGCTGCGGCTGTTGATCGACACGCAGATCAGCGGCTCGAGCACGTTCGAAGACTACGTGCTAGTCACACGGGAGCTGGAAGGCGAAAAACAGGCTGGAGCTGGACGCTGAGAAATTCCCCGACGAGGAGGTCGACGCTTGTGAATGATAGCGCCGGCCCGAGCGCTTAGCACTCGTTGATCAATCCTTGGGCGGACGCTGTGTTGGAATGGTAAAGCCCGCCTTTAGGCAGCCTATTGTGACCATGGTCTTGAAGCCCTAATTTCCGGTCATCATAGAAGAATTGCCGGTTAACGGCTCATAAGCTTGCTATTTGGTGCGCAGTATAGTCGCGAGATAGGCGCAGTGTGGTCAACGCGCTCCGAAGGAAGCGCGCGAATACCTCTCACACGAGCTTGACCATCCTCCTCGACGCGCCGATATACGCGAACCTGTTCGATGACGAAGGCGGCGAAGGCTACACCCTGGGCGGAGCTTCGTGTTCAAGTCATGCAGCAACTGCCGAGCAACCGAAACAAGCGTCTGGCCGAAGTCCTTTCATTTTTGCTTCGGCGTCTTGGTTCGCTCTTTGCAGAATTCCTCATCAGGCAACACGAGATAGACGTGGCTAAGGCTTAATGTGCTCGCGAGTTCGAACAGCGTCACTATCGTGGGATTGCGCCGGCCACGCTCTAAATCGCTGATGTATTGCTGAGTAAAGCCGGACGCCTCGGAGATCCGCGTGCACGCTTCACGTCGGTTGTGGCGCGCTATCACCGGCCGCGCCCCAGGACCCCCATTTTATCAGCTTTCGGCGCAGCGACGCGAACGATTGGCCTTCGCTGTGCGCACTCGATGGGCACTTGGCGCTTCTTATCGCGTCATCGCCGAAGTGCTGTTCGGCCGAAAATGCATCCCTGAACGCGGCTGGAAAACCCATGAGCTGCGCAGCCGGACCATCCGCCTGGTGCAAGCCGGCTTGGCTCTGATGCGCGGCGGCTATCGCGCATTACTGCATCCCCCATCTCGCAGGGAGTAGAGCAGGGGTGCCGAAAACCATCGGTCCATCTTCGGCATCCCCCTGAGCACTCCTACTCCGTCATGGTGACCGTCGACGCGCGACCGAACCCGGTCGCGCTCCAGACGACCACGGAGCCTCGCAAATGCCCGATCCGAACGCCGGCTTGCCGCCGCGATACCTGCGCACGCCCGAGGCGGCGCGCTTTCTCGGACTGTCCGGTCGCACCCTCGAAAAGCACCGCACCTATGGCACAGGCCCGACGTACCGGAAGCTGGGCGGCCGCGTTGTGTATGCGGTCGAAGACCTGACGGCGTGGGTTGACCGCGGCGCCAAAACGTCCACCAGCGATCCTGGCGCAGGCACAGTCCTGCCCGCGAAACGGCACACGCCGATTCCGTATGCGGGCAAGGAGCGGCGCTGACCTATGCCCGACAGCAACTCAACTGCAGGCGGGAGGCGGCGGTCAGAGCGCGACCAACTCGATCTGTTTCGCGCGCGTCCTGGCAATCTCGCTGCACGAGACGCGCAAGACTTGATGGCGTATCCGTTCTTTTCGCTAGCAAAGTCGAAGCGGATCGTCCCGATCGACTTCCGCTCGGGCACCATCACCATCCGTGTCGAAGCGGTGCCGGAACATGGCCTGGAGCACGATCTGGGGCGCGGACGTTCTGATTTGGGCTGCCTCACAGATTGTCGATGCTCGTGATGCCGGGTTGAAAACCTCGCGCCTGATGTTCACCACCCCCTATGACATCCTGACCTTCGTCGGCCGCGGCACCAGCGTACGCGACTACGACCGCCTCAAGGCTGCGCTCGACCGATTGCAATCAACCAGCGTCATGACCTCAATCCGACAACCGACAGAACGGTCGCGGCATCTCTTCTCCTGGAGAAACGAATGGAAACACACAAGCGATGTGCACAGGCATGCCCGTGCGATTGAGTTGATCTTACCCGATTGGTTCTACACGGGCGTTCTAAACGAATCGCTCGTGCTGACCATTGATCGCGCGTATTTCGATCTGACCGGTGGACTGGAACGTTGGCTCTATCGCCTCATCCGCAAGCACGGGGGTCATCAGCATAGCGGTTGGAGCTTCGGGCTCATGCACTTGCATGCCAAGTCCGGGAGCCTCGCGCCGCTGAAGCACTTCGCCAACGACCGGCGCCAAATCGTGCATCATCAGACCTTGCCGAGCTATCGGCTGGCTATCACACACGACCTGAATGGCGAAGAACGATTGAATTTCGCACCGTCCAGATCGACCCGCCTACGCGGCCATTGCGAAAGCTTGGCCTCATCAGCCCTGCAGGGGATAAGCTGTGAATTCGCTCGTGTTATCAGGGACTGGAAGACTCGTGCCATCGGGGACCCGATCCGCGTGCTACCGGGGACGAAATCGCACCTAAAACACTGCGACGGCAATCTTCCCAGCTCTCTTAACTTTACTAATATACTGACACTACCTTCTTGTTGTGAATCAGTACGTTGTGAACAAGTCGGCCGCGCGTGCAACGAGGATGCCTCATGCGCTTACTTTGTCACGCGCAAAGCCTCTCCGCAATGCGATTCTCGTCACGAGCGCACGCGCGCGGACGCGATCGCGCGCAAAATCACGCGATCAGCAGCATCGTTGTCACCACCGCGTTACGCTCGTTCGTTTCCGTTACTCGCTCGTCGAGGAGAACTCGCTAAGGTTCGTG
The DNA here is from genome assembly GCF_023073835.1 of Bradyrhizobium sp. 153. Classification (NCBI taxonomy): domain Bacteria; kingdom Pseudomonadati; phylum Pseudomonadota; class Alphaproteobacteria; order Hyphomicrobiales; family Nitrobacteraceae; genus Bradyrhizobium; species Bradyrhizobium sp. 153. The sequence goes on from NZ_JADPKH010000125.1 coordinate 4,600, forward strand.
GTTGGCACGGCCGCTACCACATGCCTGAATCTGGAGAATGGGCGGTCAGGCTAGCCAGCGCCCTGCTTGATGGCTTCAAAAGTGTGCATGAAGCCGCTGGCAGCAAAAGTAGCGATCTCACCCAAATCCCCGTCTGGTTGGGAGACGCCGCTCCGCCGCGGCGGAAGAAGCCGCTCGTGGAAACGGCCGGGTCGCGGAGGCCCTCAGGCCACCGCAGGGAGCCGGCCGCGCTTCACGCCCGCGCCAAACCGGAAGGTCGTGCCATCGATCCAGATCTTGTGCAGCAGCACGGCGAGCGTGCGCGCCACCGCGGTCGCCACGCGCTTCAGCCCCTTCTTCTTGGCCAGCCGCAGACCCCACAGCCGCAGCTTAAAACTCTTCGGAATGCGCGTGAGGATCGCGATCGCCGCCTCCTACGGGATCGCTCGCGTCAGCTCATCTCCGCATGTGAAGATGCTGCCGATCCGGTCGGTCTGGCCGGATCGATAGCGCCGCGGCGTCAGTCCGAAATGGGCGGCAACATTGGACGACTTCTTGAATCGCGCCGGATCATCGACGGTGGCGCGAAACGTCGGCGCCACGAGCGCGCCGACTCCGGGCGCCGTCATCATCCGGCGCACCGCGCTGTCGCTGGGCGCAGCCGCCAGCGCCAGGCGGTGCAGTTTTGCCAGCTGCAGCCGCATGGCGTTGCGGGCGTCGAACAGCGGTGCGACCATCGCTTCCAATTCTCTCTTTCCGGCCATGATCTCGCGCACCCGCGCGTCAAAACGGCCGACCGAGATCTCGCCGACCTTGAGGCCGATCGGGCGCAACAGGCCGTGGATCATGTTCTCCATGCCCAGCGTCTCGCCGCGCCTCGCCTTGCGCCCGACCAGCAGCGCGCGCTGCGGCTGTGCGCTCTCCGACTTGACATTAACCGTACGGAACCAACCGGTCCGCATCATCTGCGCAATGCCTTTGGCGTTGCGGCGGGTCTTGTTCAGCATCGCGTTCAGCGCCGCCTTGGCGTGCCGGCTCTCGATGCAGATCACGGCGAGGCCCTTTTCGGAAAGCGCCGTGAACAGCCAGGCCCTGTACGAGAACGCTTCCAGGCCGTGGATTCCGCATTCCACCAAGAACAGCTCGATCGCGTCCGGATCGGTCTTGAGTGTCGCTTCCTGGACGACGTTGCCGTCGCCGTCCACCACGCAAACATTCGTTGCCTGGAGCGACACGTCGAGCCCTGCATAAATTCCGTCGTTCGTCTCTACCATTCTCCGCCGGAACGCGCCGCCCGTTCCGTTCCCGGATTGTCGCGAAGCAACCGATCCATCGAAGCGTCATTACAGCCGTCCTACCGACGCAAAGGCTCCTCGCACGATGCGTCGGTGATAGCCATTCTCGGCACGTCCAAATCCCTCTCAACAATATGGAGCAGTCAGGTGAGCGACCTCACAACTGTTGAGCTCTTGTGGCTCGAGAAGCGCATCGAAAATCGAATCCGGTTCGGTAAACCTGCATCAGAGAAGATCGTTGATCATCACCGGCGCATTCTCTCGTTTTTGCCCGGCAGCATCTTCGCGTTCGTGCGCTGGACGTCCAACGACTTCGGAACCATCCTGTCTCGGATCGACATTTTACGCGCCGTCGCGCCAGGCCAGCGATACTCAACCGTGCCTTGGGTCAGCCCCGGCGGCGAAAGCCTGCTGCGATTAGCTGGTTGGCCAAAGGTCGAACGCGTTCTCCAGTTGATCGACTCCGTAGAGTCACTGGGCATCGATCCTGCCGATGCAGCCCCGGAGTATTGGCATCACGCCCACAACCGTCTTTCTGTCAACGAAAAGCCACGAGCTTATACCCGTGCACGCCACCAAGCGTGGCTCCATCGGCGCAGGTTGGCACTCTGATGGGACGGTTGGGGAACATTCTTGCGATGTGTGGGGCCACAATGCTCGCGCTCTGGCCAGTCAACAACACCTCACCATTGTACATCTGGAATGCCTCGGACAGCGTGCCGATCGGAGTCTATCGCCTGCAAGAGGCCGGACCATTGTACGTTACTGAGCTCGTGGCGGTTCGAACTCCAGACCCGCTCGCGACTTTTCTCGATCTCAACGGCTATTTGCCAAGCGGCCTTCCAATGCTCAAGCGTGTGCTGGCGCTGCCCGGCCAAACCGTCTGCAGAACGGGCCTCGCAATCATCGTCGACAGCATACAAATGGGTGAGGCAAGCGAGCGCGATCGTCGCGGCCGGCCGTTGCCGGTCTGGCAGGGCTGCTGGGTCATTGCTGAGGACGAAGTGTTTCTCATGAACTGGCAGTCGGCGGACTCGCTAGACGGCCGATATTTCGGACCTCTGCCGAGATCGGCCGTCATTGGGCGAGCGCTCCCGGTGTGGACCAGAGAGAAGTGACAATGCCGGCTCTCCCCTGTTGGCTTGTCATTTCTCCATACGGCCGTTCGCAACATCGTTCCTCCGTCTCGGCCAGCTTCTTGAGAATCGGCGCGCATTGCCCCAGGATCAGGCGGCCTCAAGGCCGGCTGGGAGAAACTTTATACTTGGCGGCAGTCCGCACAATGCGATGTGGGGCCACTGCTTGCTTTTTGGGAATTCTGCTGACGTTCGGACCGGCCTCGAGCGCCAGAGCGGAGGTCGCATCGCGGGCACCAGCTGCGCACTCCATAACCCTGCCTCGTAGCATTGCATACGCCGCGTTCGTGACCGAAGCCTCCCACCGGTTCGCGATCCCGGAGCGTTGGATCGATGCCGTGATGCAGGTCGAAAGTGGCGGTAATGCGCACGCCATATCGCCTCGAGGAGCGCTCGGGCTGATGCAAATCATGCCCGCGACCTGGGTCGAACTGAGCGCTCGTCATGATCTCGGTATCGATCCGTTTGATCCGCACGACAATATTATAGCTGGGGCAGCGTACATTCGCGAGATGCTCGACCGGTTCGGATCGGGAGGGTTTCTTGCAGCCTACAATGCGGGACCGAAGCGGTATGACGAGCATTTGACGACAGGTCGATCGCTTCCAGAAGAAACGCAAACATATGTGACCAGACTCGCAGCATTGATCGGAGTTGAGCAACGCAACAGCCGTGGTTCGGCCGCCAGACACGTCGTCCTGTGGCAGCAAGCTCCAGTTTTTGTTGAGCGATGCGGCAGCTCGTCCGCTGCCGACAACTTTGCATCAGGAGTGCGCACAATGAATTCGTCGAAGGCTGCGCCTAAAGCCGTTGCCCGTGCACTTGTACCTCGCGCGACGGGGCTGTTTTGGCATCGATCAATCAAGGTGCAGTCTCCGTGATAGCAATCGGATTTGGTCGCATGGCCTCGAAGGTTCTCACATGTTTGAGAATGGCCGGGAGGAAGCAGGGGGGAGCCGACCGCCGACGGCCGCCCGTAATCGGTCTGCGCCGGTAGTTGCGGCCGCAGCGCAAGTGGTCTGCGCGATGAATGACGCGCACAGTGCGCCGCCTCAGCAACGTGGGAGGCGTGTGATGGAATTCTTCTGTGGCCTGGATGTCGGTATGGACGAGACGGCGATCTGCGTGGTGGACGACAAGGGCAAGGTGGCGCTGGAGGTCGCGGTGGTGACCGATCCGGACGCGATCAAGGCGGCGTTGACGCCGTATCTCGGCCGGCTGCGGCGGCTCGGCCATGAGGCGGGCTCGCTGTCGCCCTGGCTGCATCCGGAATTGTTGAAGCTCGGTCTGCCGGCAGTCTGTCTGGAAACCTTCCACGTCCGCGCCGCGCTGAAGGCGCAGCGCAACAAGACCGACCGGACCGACGCGCTCGGCCTGGCACATTTGATGCGCACCGGCTGGTTCCGCAAGGCGCACATCAAGAGCGCGGCGTGCTACCGGCTGCGGCTGTTGTTGACGCACCGGCGCAATCTGAAGCGCAAGTTTGTGGATCTGGAGAACGCGATCCGGCATTCGCTGAAGGTGTTTGGCATTCGCCTCAGCCATGTTGGCCGCGGCGGATTCGCGCAAGCGGTGCGCGAGGCGGTCGCGGGCGATGCGCTGGTCAGCGAGCTGATCGACGCCATGCTGAACGCGCGCGCGGCGCTGTGGACGGAGTACTGCCGGCTGCACGATCTGGTGGTCAAGCTGGTCGCCGGACATGAGCTGTGCCGGCGCTTCATGCAGATCCCCGGCGTGGGGCCGGTGGCCGCCCTGAGCTTCATGACAGCAGTCGATGATCCTTCGCGCTTCAAAAGGTCGCGCGATGTGGCGGCGTATTTTGGCCTGACCTCGCGGCGCTGGCAGTCCGGCACGTCGATCGACGTGCAGGGGCGGATCAGCAAGGCGGGCGATGCCGACGTGCGGCGGGCGCTCTATGAGGCGGCCAGCGCGTTGTTGACCCGATTCAAGCGCAAGGACAAGGTCAAGAGCTGGGGGCTGGCGATCGCCAAGCGCACCAGCCACCGCAAGGCGACCGTGGCGGTTGCGCGCAAGCTCGCGGTGATCATGCATGCGATGTGGGTCGATGGCACGTTTTACTGCGGCGATCCGGCGGCCTCGCAGGCGGACGTCAACGCACGTGCGAGAGCCAAGGCGCGCAAGCTGCTCGGCGCCCATGCATGACCAGAACACAAATGTGACGAATCCAATGACACCATGAGCGCAACAGTTTGAACACGGAGCTCCGCGACAGCGGAAGAGACCTGGTGCAGATCAACGACGACGGAACGCACGCTATCTTGCCTGTGGCCGCGCACGTGACGTGCAAGCTGGACCACGCCGGACTGCCTGTGATGTGGCTCCGTCATGCCGATGGAAAATTGCGTCGCGACGGCATCCCCGCTGCCCTGCTGCAGCGACGTTACGCCGTCGATGAGCGCGGAAGAGTGCACGGCGCACCGGGACTCGCGGCTGTGGTGGCGCATCGCGTCCAGGCGTGGCGCCGAGGGCCTTGTCGCAGAAAAGAAAGGAAGCGAGAATGGGTGAGATCAAGCGCAAGCAACGACCGATTAAGAGGGCAGGATAAAAGCCGCAAGGTGCGGCCGGTCGGTTGTGCGAGAAAGCGTATCGATTTCAATGATCAACTAAACATTGCGGCGACTCGGAGAAAAGTTCAGCTTTCCCCAAGGCGCTGTTCTTACACGGTTTTCGATGCCTTGCGGCGGCCGGAATGACGCGCGACGATGATCTTCGGATCCGTCCCGGCCGTATCCGTTCCACGCGCGCGCCCCGGACAAAGCTGTTTCTGGCGCAGGTACTCACAGCCGCTCAGAAGGCCGGCGGCCTCTCGCGAGGTAAGGATGGCCACGGCCGTAAGTTTGGACGCGGCCGCGCCGCGAGCATCGCTGCGGCACGGCTCCTCAACGCCCGCGGCCGCGGCGCTATCGTCAAGGCGCGGGTGGTACGGCGGATGCGTTCGCCGGGCGCGTTGCGCGGCCATATCGGTTACCTGCAGCGCGACGGAGTCACTCGCGACGGCGCTCCGGGCAAACTATTCGACGCTGCGGGGGATGATGCGGACGGTCGCGCGTTCGTCACGCGTTGCGAGGGTGACCGCCATCATTTTAGGTTCATCGTCTCGCCTGATGATGCTGGTGAACTTGCCAGCCTGCGTAGCTTCACTCGGGAGCTGATGGACCAAGCCTCGCGCGACCTTGGCGCACGGCTTGACTGGGTCGCGGTCGACCATTGGAATACCGAGCATCCGCACATTCACATCCTCGTGCGGGGCCGTACCGATGACGGTGCCGACCTCGTCATCAGTCGCGATTATATCGCTATGGGCTTGCGCGCCCGCGCCAGCGACCTTGTCACGCGCGAACTCGGCCCTCGTTCGGAGCTCGAGATCCGCCAGAGCCTTGAGGCGGACACGACAGCCGAACGCTGGACCAGGCTCGATCGGACGCTTGCCCGGGAAGCGGGGACGGCGGACGGCGTTATCGATTTTAGGTTCGAGCGGGATGCCGGGCGCGATCCATTGCGGGAAATTCGGATCGGGCGGATGCGGACGCTCGAGCGGCTCGGCTTGGCGGAACCTGCTGGCCCCGCGGTCTGGGTTCTGGCCGCCGATGCGGAGGCGAGGTTGCGAGAGCTGGGTGAGCGCGGTGACATCATCAAGCGGCTGCACAAAACCCTCACGCGGGACGGCGCCAGCCGCACCCCCGCATCCTGGGCACTGGAGGGCGAAACTCATGGCGAACCGATCGTTGGCCGTCTCATCGCGCGCGGGCTTGATGACGAGCTGAAGGGCACAGCCTTTGCCATTGTCGATGGGATTGACGGGCGCGTGCATCACGTGAAGCTTCCTGACGTCGAGGCGGCCGGCGATGGGCCGATCGGCGGGATTGTGGAACTGCGCCGGTTTGCGGACGTTCGTGGTCGAACACGGATTGCGCTCGCGGTTCGCTCGGAGCTCGTTCTGGACCACCAGGTCGCGGCGGATGGAGCAACGTGGCTAGACCGGCAGCTCGTTGCGCGAGATCCTGCCGAGCTCTCGCGCAATGCGTTTGGCGCGGAGGTTCGTGCAGCACTTGAACGGCGCATCGACGTTTTGGCCGACCAAGGGCTCGCCCAGCGCGATGGCAACAAGGTCCGGCTAAGCCGCAACCTGATCGAAACCCTCCGCGACCGCGAACTCGATGTCGTCACACGACGGCTCATGGAGGAAACGGGGCTTCCGCACCTGTCATCTGATGTAGGTGAGCAGATTTCGGGGGTTTATCGTCGACGCCTCTCACTGGCCTCCGGGCGCTTCGCGATGATCGACAACGGCCTCGGCTTTCAGCTTGTGCCCTGGTCGCCTTCGCTCGAGCGGGAGTTGGGAAAGCAGGTCAGCGGCATCGCCGGTCCAGGCAGCGTGGACTGGGACTTCGGGCGCAAGCGCGGCCTATCGCTCTGACCTGAGGCGATGGCGCTGCACTACGCCGAATTGCACGGCAGGGAAGACTTGGTTGCCTCGCGCGACAGGTCGAGGCGGAAAATGGGAGAGGAGCGATAGTGAGCAGCGAATAGCGAATGGAGGGTCCACCGTTCTGAAACGATCTCTTCATCGCCTCCGGGTTCCCTCGACCTTGGTGGCGCTCGATCATCGACTGGACGCAGCTGTGTGGAAAAATGCGCCGTTCACCTTTAGGTCGCTGAGACTCTCAACGGCTAAATCGGACAGCAGAACCCTTCGAATCTAGATGGCCATCCCCTGTAGCGGAAACGGCATGGGACCTTCGATCTTCAAGTGATCGGAAGGTGTCTGGCTGTGGCGTGATGGCGGTGACGATACTTCCGTGCGTGCTGGTCTCGGATGCTGATGGTCAGATGCTCCGCAGAAGACTCCGGCGCTTCGCGCACCGACTTTCCGACCGGCAGAGTCCAGTTTGCTGGACCAGTTGTGGGCGTGTCATCGAGCGGGCGAATAACGATTTAACCTGCTCGAATTTTGTCTGGAGGCATTCGCGCGAGGTTATCCGCGCAGGCAGGCCCGCGAGCAATCGGACAGCTCCGGGCCGGCAAGCCGGCTTTGATAGCGGATAGCCGAAGTGCAACCCGAATCGCGCAATGAAGATTTGGCGAACGCCAGTTCGCCTGTCCCAGTTTCCAGAGAGACCGCAACAGCTGACGTACAACATCCAAGCATCTGGCTGACCAAGGGCATCAACAGGCGACCGGCTGGAGGGGACTCGCTCGACACGATGTGCGGGAGTATCTAGATGACCGTCGGCCCGGCAGTGTCGTCCCATTGTCAAACGCCATCCGGAACTGCCCCCTTTGCGTCATGAAGAACTGCCCCCACCATCGCGATTATGATCTCGGTTGAAGGTTGTTTCCGCCGGTGGCG
>NZ_JADPKH010000133.1:0-11843 GCF_023073835.1 Bradyrhizobium sp. 153
GCATGTGCCGCACAGAGGCTCGGGGGCAGGCCATTCCGATCATCTTGTTCGTCGTGAGGATCTCGTATTCCACCTCATCCGGCATGCATTTGGATAAATCCGGGTGCGTCATTGTGTGGTTTGCGATTTCGTGCCCTTCTGCAATGATGCGCTGGATCAGCTCCGGCTGACCCGCTGCATATGCACCGATCACGCAGAAGGTGGCGGGGGCCCGATGCTGCGCCAGCACATCCAGGATGGCCGGCGTGCAATGCGGGTTGGGCCCATCATCAAATGTCAGATAGACGCAGTGCTCTCCGTCGGCGTAGTCGCTCCGCGCTTCAGTCTCGTCGTCTGCGGACGTCACAGTTCCGGCCCGTTTCGTTCAATCATCTCACCGGCCGGCCATTCGCTCATTGGCCTCGCAATCGGCAGAACGAGGACGACCACGTCCTCCACGCGCGTCGGAGGCACAGTGAGATAGATATCCGAACGAGTGGACCGGACACTGAGCCCTGGCAAAACAGTCGCCAATCCCTGTCGCCCGAGCAGCCGGGTAATATGTTTCTGCAGGGCGGATCGGACCGTGCCAAAGCCGAATGGCACCCCAAGATCTCGCAATACCGGATACATCACGCGGATAGAGTGGCTGATGCCGAGCCCCTCGAGATCCGGGCGTACCCCGTACAATCCGAGTTCAGCCACAAGCAGATCGACCTCACCAACTTTTATGAAGCGGCGCAGTGCGCCGATGTGAATCGCGACGCCACGATCATCATAGCCGATTGCCCGAATCTCAGGCCTTGCGCCGGCCCAGCTTCGATGATCTTCAAAGGGCTTTGCATTGAATGCCCCGGTCGGACCATAGGTCTTCCGGAAGAAGTCGGACAATTCAATATGGTCAGCAAGTTGAAGCTCATTCTCCCAGCACAGCCTCCAACGAACTGGAGGGCGCGCCGAAACACCTCGTCTGGATTCGGGCGCGATCATTTTCATAGAGAGAAATTCCTATTCATTATCTGACTCCTGACGCAGGCCAGCAGTTCGCTACGCTGGAAAGGCTTGCTCAAGAACTGGAGTCCAGCTTGCAGAACTCGCCTCATATCCTCTTCGGAGTTGTCTGTGAGCAGAACGGTGGGAATCGCGCCTCCGGATGCAGCAAGATGATGGAAAAGCTCAAAGCCACTCATCCCGCTCGACTGCATGTCCGCGATCAAGCACGACGTGATCAAACGGCGGCCCGATTTTAAGAACTCGTCTGCGCTCTCGAAGGGTTCGGGTACGTAACCCGCGGAAAACACCATATCTGTCAGAGCTTCACGCACTGACCGCTCTGCATTCACAATGGATACGACGTCGAGCGTGTGCGCAACTCGCATCAGATTCGCCAGGGACGCCTTCGCTTGCATGTTCCGCACGATTTCTCCGCAGCAAGGACGCAATCGGATGCGACCAAAACACATTTGGCACCCGCAACCGAAGGGGTCCAACTGGAGGGAAATCTACGGCCAAGTTGAGCGTTCGCTCAATTCTACGGCGGTACACGGCCGGTATAGAATGGGTTGGCGAAGCCATACGATGGTTTGCTCGTCCTATACGCCCACGCACATCTGCGGATCCCCACCGTGCTAGCTCGCCGAGATATGACTTGCGCAACACGCGCGAAACTGCGACCGCACGGTCCAGATGTCTTGATCGATCCCTGGCGCTGGGCTGAGACGCGCTACGATTTGTAACCATTCTGATAGATCTGACATCTCGCTAAACTATCCTTTGCTATCCTCATTCGGTACAAATGGTAAAATCGATTGTATCGATAGAACACATTCATACGGTGGATCACTCAAGATTATGCGTTTCAAGGGACTCGATCTGAATCTCCTCGTCGCGTTCGACGCCCTGGTGACGCAAGGCAATCTCACTGCGGCGGCAAGAAGCATCAACCTCAGTCAACCTGCCATGAGTGCTGCCGTCGCGCGGCTTCGCACTTACTTTCGCGATGAGCTATTCACGATGAGGGGCCGGAAGCTTGTCCCAACGCCGCGGGCTCAAGCGCTCGCAGTCCCGATTCGCGAGGCTCTCGCTCACATTCAGCTCTCCATCATTTCTCCGGACGGCTTCACTCCGTCTCAATCGAATCGGCGATTCAGGATCATCCTGTCCGACTTCATGACTGTCGTGTTTCTTCGACGGATCGTGGACCGCGTCGCGCGGGAAGCTCCGACAATCAATTTCGAGTTGCTGCCGCCCGTAGAGGAACCCGATGAACTTCTCCGGCGCGGTGAAGTCGATTTCCTCATGTACCCGGAGATGTTCATGTCGAGTGCGCATCCCAAGGCGGCACTGTTCGAGGACACTTTCGTTTGCGTGGGCTGCCCGATGAACAAGCAGCTGGCGCCGCGACTTACGTTCGAGAAGTACATGTCGATCGGGCACGTGGAAGCCCAGTTCGGGCGCTCCCTGAGGCCCTCCTTCCACGAATGGCTCTTGCTCGAGCATGGTTTCAAGATACGCACTGAGGTCGCTGTGCAGGGTTTTGGTATGATTCCGCCTATGTTATTGGGCACCAACCGTATAGCGAGCATGCCCTCAAGATTGGTCAGCCATTTCGCAAACACGATGCCCCTGCGGGTCATCGAACCTCCGCTGCGACTTCTCACATTCACCGAGGCCGTCCAATGGCCGGCCATTCATAATACTGATCCCGCAAGCATTTGGATGCGCAACATGTTCTTGCAAGAGGCATCCATGATGGTCTCTCCGTCCGAGACCAACCAATGTCACGGCCAGTTCTAGGATTGTTCGGCCGTTTGCGACCTACTCTTCGTTAACCAGATCTACGCCAGGCTCGAAGCACCGGTCCTCGCTGGTGTTCGGATTGGCGCGCTTGAGCGTAGTTTGATCGGGTCGGCGGCGCTATTGATCTCGCGCTGGCGTGACGATCTTGCGCGTCATACAGCTCGTTCGGCGGCGCTCCGCAATGACTTTCCGCTGATCCGACGGGCTGCGTCGCGCTGTTCTACATGAGCTGAGCTCAGAGCTCGCGAAATGATCCGGCCAGTCAGGTGAACGAGATCCGGCCTCGGCACTAAAATCCCTTGGATCGTACACCGCGTCAGGTTGTAGACCAAGACCTGCGATCGAGGCTGCAAACGTGGACACTGCTAGCGCACCCGCACCGCTCTTCGCCTGCCGTTGGGCATTCTCCTTGCCGCACTGTCCCGGCGATCGCAGCAGTAATGCCGAAGCTCGTCAGTAGCTAAACGCCTCTTGGCGGGCCGCCCCACAGGGTCGATGCCGGCTCGTTCGCGTCGAACCAACTTGTTCTGCCGAACGCCAACACTGTCCACAGTCGCGTCCGGAAAGCGCAACGCGAGCTGGCGTAACTCGGGAGAGCGGAACCTGCAAGTGAGAGGTCTGCGCAAGGTTGGCATGGAGGTTGAGACACGTCATCTCAACGGCTTGTCTTACTCTTATACTCGATCCCGCATGACGGAGCGCAACCGCAAACTCGCTGGCCGCAGGATCAACCTGGATCCACCCGCCGTGAGCTCGCGGCATTGTCCCGCTGCGCGCGTGCTTGGGGGATGAGTCTTTATGATGAGAGGACGGCAACTGTGCCAATGTCCGGCGCACGGAAGGGCTCGTCGCTCCCATTCGCCAAGCCCTGCTCCACCTACAGCTTTTGCTCGTTTCGGGCGACATGGTCAATCCAGCCACATCGGATCGTGGGTGCAGGGTCATCCTTTCGGATCTCGCGACAGTCGTGTTCTTTTCGAAAGTGTCGTGGCGCGTGGCGCGCGGGATGCCGCCGCCGTTAGCCCCGAGTTGCGGCCCCTCACCGCTGTCCCCGAAGAGCTACTTCGGTGCGGTAACATGATTTGCCTATCTTACCCAAAGCATCTATGTCCAGCGCTCGCAGACCAAAGCGATACTGTTCGAGGATGAAAGTGAGTGAGCTTCTGGACGAGCAAGCCATTACCCGCGACAGCTGGACTGTGCTGCCCAACACTGATCCGGCTCACCTCTGGATATGCGAGTTATTGCTGTAGGAGCTATGGCACGTCATTGTTTTCCCGGCGCGGCCGCGCGGCGCCCGGGGCCTGTTGACCTGTTTTGAGCGCCTCCAGGTCCAACGGATACGGAGCGATCCTTCAAGGCTCGGTCCTCAATCGCGAGTAACGTTTCGCCAGCCGCGCGAGGTGCGCTTGCGTTGAGATACATGCCGGGAATGGTTTTGCGGCCCGCCTTCTCTCATTCTACCGACGCTTTGGGTCGCGGACTTGCGCCGTTGAAGAGCAGCCATCATTTTGTGGCATTCCAAAACCCGATGTTGCCATGCGCGAACAGCGCCTTCGCGCCCACAAAGCCATCTCAACAGGACTAGCATCGTGTCGAAAATGCTGTTAGGCGCCGAGCGGGCGGCCGCGTCACGATGTGGTGGTAAGACTGATCTGCGATGATTGACCAATCAACGCCGGCTCGACGATAGACATCAAAGCAAGGATTCGACCGAAAGAGGCCCATCTGATCAGATCAGTACTGTGTCTGGGCCGCCGTTCGTGAAGCCGTGTCTCAAGAGCAAGCGGGGCTGCATGTATCTGCTTTCGCTTCGCCTGGCGATCAGACAGCAGATGGCCCACTGCTGCGGCAGCATCCAGCAGAAATTGCACAGTTTCGGTTAGGGCAGTGTTGGACAAAAGGGAAGCAAACGCCGTGTTGCACAACGGCACCACACGAACGTCCTGTCACATTCTTTCGCGCACGTCGCCGCTCCGTCTCCTTTTTGCCCCACCACAGCCAAACGGCTTCGTCACGTGCGGCGCCGGTGCGACAATCAAAGGAGCTTACTCTTGGATAAGCCGAGCGGAGTCTACGATCCGGAGGATCTCGCGAGCTTGGGAAACCTTTTTGATCGAGCAATCGCGTCTTTACCGACATGCATGCGAACCAGCGAGAATCGCGTGGCGATCGCCAGACTTGTGATGCAACGCGCAGCGAGGGACGAATTGGCGTCGCTGGCGAACTTGATGCTTGCACTTGTCTCGGCCGCTTGATCAACAGCATGCGCTCAGTCCTCCCGGGGGTTCGCAGCAAGAGACCATCATCTAGATCATTGAAATAACTTGATTCTCACGTGACGTCAGGTTGTAGGCTTGCAAATTGAGGACCATGACAAACGCCACACCACGACGGCGCCGATGGCGCATTGGAGAACTTGCAGAGGCGACCGGCGTAACGGTACGCACTCTGCATCACTACGAACATACCGGGTTGTTGACGGTCTCGGAACGTACCGATGGCGGTCACCGCATGTACGATCGAGAAAGCCTACAACGCGTCTCTCAGATTCGCGCGCTACGTGAGCTCGGCTTCTCGCTTCCTGAGATCCGCAAAGCCATCGAGGGGCGGACATCTCTCACGGACCTATTGCGCAACCATCTGGAGCGAATCGAAGTTCAAGTCGCGCGGGCGACACTATTACGGGATCGATTGCGCAATATGACGACGCAAGGTGAGACAGAAGTCAGTGTCGACGAGCTGCCGGCCACGTTAGATGCAATGTCGCGGATTGAGGAGCGTACCCCCTCGGCCATCTGCACGTGCGCCTCTAACGCTAGCCGCGAAGATCGGTGGCGGACGATTCGGGACGAGCTACGTAGCTGCATGGATCGGGGCGAGCCTCCATGCAGTGAGCGGGCAAATGCGGTCGCGCGTCAGGCCCGTTCGCTGCTGACTGAGATCGCAGGAGTTGACTCGACTGTCTCGATGATACTTAAGGTGCTGACGCGATTGACCGAACCACACAATCTCGCCGGCTGGGATGCGAGCCTCATGCGATACCTGGATCTCGCCCTCGCCGCGCTGGAGGACCAGCTGGGAAAGAGTTGACGCACGCGGTTGCCCGCGACTCGGTTATTGCAATGTCTCTAAACCCAATGAAGTGATGCTGATCCTTGTCTGACTGAGGATCGTTGGCCCGTAGCAATTCGCCTGCGAATCTGCGTTGTCGGCACTCTTTGGGGTTCTTCGCACTGTGGATTTTGGCAATCAACCTCGACGAGCACCCTTCGAAGTACTTGATTCGCACGTAGCGTCACATTGTACCTTCTAAAAGCATCGACGCAGCGGCGGGGCGACCGAGAGCGCCGGCTAGGCCGACGGAGACTCCAATGATCGGCATCACTTTCGGAAATTCCCGGTGAGAGCGCTGGGCGAGAACAAGTCGGTAGATGATCGTCTTTGGCCATTGCTGGCGACTGCGCAAACGGCACGCTCTTTACCTTTATGCCGGCCTCGACGACGAATGCTGCAGGGGCAGCCGCTGTCGCCAAGCTCAAGGGTACTAGCCTATCTAACGCAGGTTGCACGCTCTAGATGCCGCAGTTCAAGCATGGGCAGGCTCGGTCAAACGGACGGGCACTTCGATGCCGCGCGGGTCGCTGCGGTCCTACTTCGGGCTCAATCGACACGGCCATTGCCACGGTTCGATTCGACTCGAAGGGAGACAATGCCGCTTCTGGGTTCATCGTTTACCGCTGGCGCGACAATACCATCGAAGCGGTCGCGCAGACCTGACCGCCCGCACCAACACCGCACGGAGCGTTCGAATGATGAACCATCCTCGACATAGCGATTACGCGCTGCTCACGTGCGTCGCAGTCGCCGCAGTCGCAGCATTTCTCGCCCTCGCGGCAATGCTATCAAAGCTGTCGTGCACGCCCGAACGGCCGCCCGAAGAGTACGTTCCCATTCGCCTGGTGCCACTAGAGTGAGCATCACTTCCACATTCGTAAGGCCGACAAACATCGGTGACTTCTTCCAGCTAGTGAAACTGATGCGCACCTCGCTCTCGGGAGTGAGCTGCCAGGACCTCTTTAGAAGGAACGTAGCTTGTGGCAAGATGTCAGTCTTGCGCAGTCTGTCTGCGGATTACGCGAGTTCAAGCCAAGCGTTAGCAGCGCTGTTCGGCCGAGTGGACGTGGCGTTGCCTCCCCTCGTGAAACAGGTATTCGCTGGAATAACGCCGCGCGCCGCCTGATCCGTGCTGATCGCTGCCGGATTTCGAGACGGGCTCTGATCCGGTGCTGCGCTTAGATCTGAGCCCGCCTATGGCACCCCACCCCTCACATTCATGCACACCTTGCGCTTCCCGGCTCCGAACACAGCGCGCGCATCACATAGGCTCGATGAAGGCCGTCAACTGCTCTCGTCGACAAAAGGGAGAACACCAAATTGGATGCAAAACTGCAAACTATGCTTTCCTCGCTCTCGCCGGTGGCTCGCGAATTGGATGCTCTGCCGTCCGGGCGACCCACCCTGGATAATACTTGCGTGAAACTGAACACGAATGAGAACCCATTTCCTTTGCCAGCCATCGTGATGCGAAGCGCAATTGCAGCTCTTGAGGTGCAATACCGCTATCCAGAAGACGACAATGTCAGCTTGAGACAAGCGGCCGCAGCGGCCTATGGGATTGCCACTGATCGCGTGATGGCTGGCAATGGATCGTCTGAACTCCTCAGTCTCATTTACAGAGCCTTTCTTTCCCCGGGCGACGGCATCGCAATGATGTCGCCCGGCTTCTCATTCAATCGCAAGCTTGCCATGTTGCAAGGGGCCCGGTTCATTGAAATTCCCTGGTCTGAACCCGACTGCTTGCCGATGGACGAGCTGCTTTTCGGTCCGGCTAAACATGCCAAGTTCATTCTGCTGGCCAATCCGAACAATCCGACCGGAAGCTTTGTTCCGCTCGCTGAGATCGAGCGCCTCGTTATACGATCTGACCGATTGATCGTACTGGACGAAGCTTACGTCGATTTCGCACCTGAGGACGGCCTACGCCTCGTTGAGCGCCATTCGAATCTTCTGGTCCTGCGCACGTTTTCCAAGAGTTATTCCGCCGCTGGCATTCGCGTCGGCTTCGGTTTCGGCCATCCCGAGCTGATTGGGCGGCTTCGCAACATCCAGAATGTTTTCAACATGAATGTGGTCGCTCATGCCGTAGGCATGAGCGTCCTTGCGCATCGCGACGCCTACGAGGAGAACCATCGCCACGTAAGGCTTGAGCGTCAGCGCGTAGCGGCCGCGCTCTCGGAATTTGGGTTCTCCGTAACGCCTTCCCACGCGAACTTCCTCCTCGCCCGTGTGCCGGTAGGCCAGGGTGGCAGGTGGTGGCAGGCGGCGTTGCAAGACCAGAGCGTCCTCGTTGCCTTCTTTCCGGATGCCGGCCTGCAAGAGTGCATTCGGGTTAGCATCGGTACAACGCGCCAGATGGATGCGTTTCTTGCGGCTGTCGGCAGCATTCTTAAGAAAGTGGGATGCCGTGGCTAGTGACCCCTTCCACTCAGGTCACAGATCCCCGTTCGTCATCGATCCGGCCCCACACATGATGAAGCTTCGCGACGCAGCCGGAGTCAGTTTTTGTCCGATCGGCGCATTGCGAGCTGTTGAGAACGGCTTCGCAGCATATGCACCGCAGTGCCAGCGAGCGCCTCTTCCAAAACCCGGAGGACTTCGGTCCTCTCTATAGGAGATAACTGAGTGAGAAACGTTCTTCCCTCAAACCTGACCTGCGGCATCTTTGATCATCTTGACGAGGACGGCCCCGATATCGCCCGGCAATACGCGGACCGCCTCGCGCTGGCGGAGGCCTACGACCAGCTCGGTTTCTATGCCTATCATCTGGCGGAGCATCATTGCACCCCCCATGGACGCGGTCCATCGCCGAACTTGTTTCTGTCAAGCGTCATACAACGCACACGGCGACTTCGCGTTGGTCCATTGGTCATGCTGCTCAACCTCTACCACCCGTTGCGGGCATTCGAGGAGATCTGCATGTTGGATCACCTGAGCAGCGGCAGGGTCGAGGTCGGTCTTGGTCGCGGCTCCCTACCGATCGAACTGAGTTATTTTGGGGTTGGAGCCGATGTTGCCTCAAGCCGTTACGAGGAAGCTTCCCAAATCTTCGTTAACGCGATGAATGGCGGCCCGCTCTCGTACGAAGGGCAACATTTTGCGCTGAGCGACGTTCCTTTGACGCTTTCACCTCACCAGCGTCCTTGTCCCCCGACATGGATTGCTACAAATCGGCCAGAGTCCGCGCATTGGGCGGCGGCGAATGGCGCTAATCTGGCGTGCATGGGGCCCTCTTCTGCCGTTCGCAAGGTAACAGATCGCTATCGCGCTCATCAAAACGCCAAGCATGACGCCAACGGTTCAGCACCATTTCTCGCATTACTCCGCATGATCGTAATTGCCAGCTCTGAAGCAGCCGCCCGCTCCCTCGCCGCGCCAGCCTACGAAACATGGCTCAAGAGCTTTAAGTTCCTGTACGAGCTCAATGACATCCCGCCTCCATCCAACCTGCCCCTAACCTTGGATGCCGCAATTGACAGTGAACTGTGCGTCGTCGGAACGCGCGCTTCGGTGCGCCAAACTCTTCTCGATCATGTGGAAGAAGCAGGCGCCAACTATCTCCTTTGCCAGCTCGCCTTTGGATCTCTGTCACTGGATGCCTGCCTCAACACAGCAACTGCGATTCACTCCGAGCTCATAGCGGCAGAGCACTGACGGTGAGCCAACAGAGATTCCAATAAGTTCGTCCTTGACCAGGCAATAAATGGCAACACCGAGGCCCATGAGCACCGCAGCCGGATGCATTTGTCAGGCCGTTCTTATGGTTCAAATGGCTCTTACGCGCATGAGACCCCTTTCGACTACATCACCAAACAACGGCAATAAATGCCCTGTCTCCCATTTGCGCGCGTTGACATTGCCCGAGCAGTGGTTTGCTTGGACAGGTGAGTTGGCTCACGCTCATCCCGCTTTGGCGCGCCAGTTCGTCGATCGCATTCCACACGAATCCAAGATGCGGCTTATCGCACGGGCGGGCCTGTCGTGACGCGGTCCCGGCAGCGCTCCGACCAGACGGAGGAGATCGCGCGTAAGCTCGAGATCGTGCTGGCGGAGTTGGCTTCGCTGCGCATTCTGCTGGCTGCGCACGGAATTAGCACCCCTCCACCTCTGCATGAGGACTACCTCACCGTTCAGCGATTCGCAGCGATGAACCACATAAGCCCCGGAGGCGTGCTCTCTCGGATCCGCCGCGGCAAGTTGCGCGCGGAGAAGCGCGGTGGCCGCTGGTGGGTGAAATGCACAGCATAGCCGTGCAGTGGCGAGGACAATAAGACAGACGAAATGAACCAATCCGAGATCGGAAATCCAGGACATGGAAATGATCTGCGCGTTTCAGTTGCTAGCTTTTCTGAGCTCGGCCGGACAGCCGATGGAGTATCGATCGAGGTCGACGTGGCGCACGACCAACACACCATCGCCAGATCGGGAGGCTCGATCTCGATGCACCCACGCAATCACAAAACGGGTGGGCGCCCCGAGCAGCGGGATATCGGATGACCACCTTTGCGTGACCGGGATCACTCACTCAATTCGGCCTCGTCAACAGAGCGATCCGAGTGAGAAAGCGGAAGAGCACGGATGCGTGGCAGAAGTCCAACTCCGATGCCGCTGCATGTATTGTGGCAAATGGAAGCGGCGCACGCCCTCCATGTCAGTTTTGCACGTGAGCCACCGCACGCTACCGGGTTACGGCCTGGAGCACAGGAAAGATAAGTGCCTTGCTCGCAAATCGCACACTTTGTGAGTTCCCCTGAGCATATCTTGAACGTCCGTCTCACGCCCGCTGGGGCGTAGCAGCGGACATGTATCCCAGTCACTCGCCTGTTCAGGGTCGCCTCGCGCGCCGGTGTCAAAGGGGACAGGTCTGATTTCGCTGGGATGGTCGCCAGAATCTGGCTGGAGAAGGAGATAGCCAATGATGTCACCAAGACTGATGTCAGTCCTCGGGTCGATGGTAGCAGTCGAGCGTATGTTTTGGAAACTTCGAGAATTGATCGATGGCGACAGCTCGATCTCACCTGAAGTTCGAGAGACGCTTCATGTAATACTAGATGCAAAGCTTCTTTCCGCAAAAGATAAGATTATGAGCGACGCGCGCACTGCGATTGACGCAACTCCTGGTTTGCCTCAGGCGGTCCGCGATCGAGCATACAGGTCGCTCGACTTTGCAATGAAAATGTTCATGACCAGAACCGCGCCGCCCTAAGGACCTTTTAAGGAGTCGGTATCTGCAGCGCTCATCCCAAGATGCATTGATCCATGCCCCGCTCCAGCGAGCGCTTGCCCGGACACTTTGCTGTGCAGCGTTGGTTAGCCGAGCGGCTTCGATTGAGCTCCTGAGCAGCTATGAAGCTGATGGGAATGGAGCAAGCTTGGGTGCGCAGCTGCCGAAATGCTGCAGGCTGTTTTTCTCGAGCATCCCGAACCAGCCTTCTCTGGCCATCTTTAATGGTCCGCTGCTTCAAGCCAATGTGCGAGTCCCCCTCAGCTCTGTAACTTGATCATCGAAAGGACCGGCCAGGTGTCGTCATTAGGCAGCGGCGTAGGCTCGACTCTGCTCGTGGGAAGCAGCGCTTGAGTTGATCCAGCTCAAGCATCATGATTCGCGTTCCCGAGATGGCTTCGATGCCTGGCTAGGACCTTCACCGAATGGACGGTCGCATGCTGAGCCATTCTTCGGCATGCGCCTGATCAATTGACTCAAGAGGATCGGCTCACGCAATCAGTGTTGATGGATCCCTCTTGGCCCATCCACAGCACGGATACTTCGCATCAAAACAATAGATTTTGCCAATATTCTCCAAATCCACATAGCTAACCGCCAGCTATCTGATCCCGGATGGCCGCGCTTGACGCGCATCTGTCCGGTGGCGCGCGGTGAGCCCTTTGCGAGTCAACAGGGAACTGGAGTGTTTTCGATGCGGGCTCGTGGCCGCGGCACATGT
>NZ_JADPKH010000056.1:0-11784 GCF_023073835.1 Bradyrhizobium sp. 153
CCGCGATCGAGCGGGTGATGATTGTCAGGCAGATCGGCAAGGACGTGATCTGGACGGCGCAGGTCACCGCTACGGAAGCCCAGGCTGCGTGGGTGGACATCACGCCGGAGCGGATCCCTGACACTGGTCGGACCGACTTTGAGGCGGCGCGTGCGAGACGAGGACGCTAAGTGACCGACGCGGTCTTCAACGCTGACATGCTGAGACTCGCGCGTGAGGCGCGCGAGATGACCCAGGCTGATCTGGCGAGAGAGGCGTCTGTCACGCAGGCGCTCATCTCGAAGCTCGAACACGGCCTGATCGGCCAACCCTCCGACGAGGTGCTGGGCAACCTCGCGAAGGCACTCCGCTTCCCTACAGCCTTCTTCCATCAGCGCGAGCGCGCGATCGGGTTCCCCGCCTTTCACTACCGCAAGCGCACGAAGCTCGGCGCGAAGCCACTCGCGCGGATCGGTGCGGTCATCAACATCCGGCGTCAGCACGTGGCGAGGCTCTTGCGCTCCTACGACCTGGAAGTCGCCAAGCCGATCCCTCAGATCGACCTGGACGAGAGCGGCCTCACGCCAGAGAAGGTCGCCGAGCGGCTGCGCGCGTACTGGATGCTGCCGCGTGGGCCGGTCGCCTGCGTGGTTGATACGATTGAGCAGGCGGGCGGCATCGTCATCATGACGAGCTTCCACACCAAGCTTCTGGACGGCATCAGCTTCCGTTCGGAGGGCATGCCACCGCTCTTCTTCATGAACAAGGATGTTGCCGGGGACCGCTTCCGTTTCTCGCTCGCGCACGAGCTTGGACACATCGTTATGCACACCGTGCCTGACGACGATCAGAAGATGGAAGAGGAGGCGCACCGCTTCGCTGCGGCTTTCCTCATGCCTGCCTCGGATATCAAATCATATTTGATATCTCCTAAGATTACTGCTCTCGGTAGAGTGAAAGCGTACTGGAAGGTCTCTATAAAAAGCTTGATTAAAAGAACTTACGACCTAAAATTAATTACTGATTCTCAGTACAAAAACATGAATGTTCAGTATAATAAATCTTTCAACGAGGGTGAGCCATACGAAATACAGGTAGAAGAACCTTGGCGCCTTAGAGATATCATCAAGTATCACTGCAACGAGCTTGGATACAGCTTGTCTGACTTGGCGCGCCTTCTGGCTGCGAACGAAGCCGACGTTGAGCGCGCGTATCTCCCGCGCCAGGGCCTACGCCTCGTGGTTTCGAACTGAGTTTTGGGTCCCCTTCTACGTGACGAGGACGCGTGTCCAGTAGGCGTTGTCTCCGCCGCCCTCGACTACGAGAACCCCATGGGTGAGGATATTCACGACGCTGCCACAGCGCTTGCCACGGCATATGCGAACGGCGATGTCTACCGTGCATCGGGCATGGTCCAGCGGGAACATAATGTCTCTGTACAAAAAACTACAAGATGTCCGCAGCGAGGAAGACGTCAAAGATGTTTACATTCAGGCGTTAGGCTTGAAGAAATATACCAAAGGGCTAATTGATATTCGTACGAAGGAAATGTGGTTCGAGGCTAAACATCACGGCAAGGACTCAAGTTATAAGATGTTCACCCAGCTTCTGCATTATGTGCAGGATGGGTTGAATAAAGGGGACGAGTTACCACCGTTCCTGGCAGTAATGGATACTGAGAAGGCGGCTCTGATGAAGACCGCTGATGTTATTCCATTTTTGAAAAAGAAGACGATAAAATGGGGCAAGTCGGCTACTAAATTCCCGAAGGAGGCGCTCGACCAAGTATCCGCGTTCATTGGAACAAGGATGGTCTCGTTCAGGATAGCGACGCACGAAGATGAATTCATCAGTACTGTAAAAGCCGCTCTGACAAAGGGCGATATTATCCGCATTTCGATCACGCCAGATAATTTGAAGCAAGTTTTCGATAAATGGGTCGAGATGATCGGTCGGGAAATCGGCGGTGCTCCGGTAGATAAATATGCCCTTCTCTTTTTCGCCGACATCATGCATGACGGAACCAAGGCGACTCATGAAAACTTGCCGGCCGAACTTCTCCATCAAGGAGAAGCGCCCGTATTTTCCCTCGACGGTAAACTTTATAAACTAGGTAATCGTGAGGGTTACCGTCAGTTCTGGTCAATTTATCACCGCCCACCAGATGAGGAGTATCGCAATTACTTATTAGAGCGTCGCGACTCCCTAATCCCGCTAGACGAGCGTAGCTTCAAGGGCGCTTTCTATACTCCACTCCACGTGGTTGATAAAGCCTACGATAAGTTAGCCGACGTTCTTGGGAAGAACTGGCAGAAGAACTACATAGTTTGGGACATGTGCTGCGGCGTTGGGAACTTGGAAACCAAGCATTCCAACCCGCGAAACGTTTTTATGAGTACATTAGATCAAGCTGACGTCGATGTTATGAAAGCTACTAGAACCTGCGTTTCCGCCACTCGGTTTCAATATGATTATCTCAATGATGACATTACGGCTGATGGCAGAATTGACTATAGCCTCACCAACAAAGTGCCGCCCGCTCTGCGGCAGGCAATCGCCGAAGGTCGAAAGATCCTGATACTTATCAATCCGCCATATGCAGAAGCTGCAAACATAGATAACATCACAAGTTCTCGTGGGAAAAATTCAGAGAGCAAAAAAAGCGTTTCAAAGACGCAGATTGCTAAAACGATCAGTGATTTTGGATACGCTTCGCGCGAACTATTCGTGCAATTTCTAGTGCGGATCGCCAAAGAGATACCAAACGCTACCTTGGCTATGTTCAGTACCTTGAAATATGTAAATGCTCCAAATTTTGAGCCATTCAGGTCGTTTTGGAATGCATCTTATCTCGGCGGTTTCTTGGTGCCTAGCAAAGCATTCGATGGTCTAAATGGGAATTTCCCTATTGGCTTCCTTATTTGGGAAACCGATAATTCCGCAAAAAAGAAGACACCAATTACAAACATAGTTGCGGAGGTTCTTAATAAAAAAGGCGAAGCAATTGGCGAAAAGCAATTCTATAATCTACCAAGTGAGCGATTTCTGAGCAATTGGATTAAGCGGGCAAGGTCTAATAAGGATGACGCCCTGCCCTTGAAAGGCGCGCTCGTGCCAACGACTAGTATTAAAGATGTGCGTGGCACTAAATGGGCAGACGGAGCGATCGGCGGAATGATTGCGCCCGGTGGTGATGTTCAACACGCAAATCTTACCGCCTTGCTATCATCAGGGTACTGTAGCGCAGGCGGTTTTTTCGTCACCAAGGAAAATCTCTGGAAATCGGCAGTTGTGTTTGCGGTACGGCGTCTAGTTAAGCCGTCGTGGCTCAATGATCGGGATCAGTTCTTACAGCCTGATGAGCCTCTTACTGAAGAATTTAAGATGGACTGCTTAGTCTGGATGTTGTTCAGCACACAAAATCTGACGGCTGGCGCGAACGGATTGGAGTGGAATGGTCGCCAATGGAGTCTGGTCAATCACTTTATTCCGTTCACCGAGGCTGAAGTTAATGCACCTGACCGATTTGAATCAGATTTTATGGTTCAATACCTACATAAAAAGAAGTTTTCGGTTGAGGCTTCCGCAGTCTTACGAGCAGGTAAAATCCTTTGGCAAACGTATTTCTCCATCACCGATGTATATAGCGTTCGTCAAAGCCTCAAACTCAATCGCCCCGATGTTGGATGGTATCAGATCCGATCCGCTCTTGGTCGACGCGAGGAACAGAAAGACAAAATCGAAACCGAATTTGCTGTCTTTGACTCAACCTACGAGACGCTGACATCGAAGCTAGCACCGATGATTTATGATCTTGGCTTCCTAAAAACTTAGCGTGCAGCAGCGGCTCATGCTGGTAAGCAAGCAGGCGAGATCTCGGGACACGAGGCGGAGAGAGAACGTTCGTCTCCGCGCTGTCAATCTGCATAGGTATGGGCGCTTAGCGTACGTTTTCGAACATCCTCTGCGATGACCCCGAGTTGGCGTAGACGAAATACCAAAGGTCCAAACCGGGTGAACGACGACGCCTTCACAGATGAGCTGAGATCGGCCCTGGAGGCCCTGATCTCGGAAGCCCGTGCAGCAGGCCCAGGGCGGGTTGTGACCGCGGCCGAGCGCGCTGCGATAATCTGGGTCACGGACCGCCAGGAAGCCCCCGAGGCCGCCCGCCGCGATCTGCCGGTACCAGAGACCGCACGCCGCTTGCAGTAGGATCCCGGCCGCCCTGGCTCCTGTGGTGGGCGACGCGATCTCTCGTTCATGACGGACACCCGTACCCACGACGATCTACGAACTTACAGCCTCCCAGATCCGGACTGGTGCACAACTGCGGTTCAGCCGGCGAGCCGACGCCACCATGGGCGTGCTTTCCAGGCTTCCAGCTCGGCGCGGGCCTGGGCGGTCTCCGCTTCGGCTCTCTTCTCCAAAGCACTCAACTCTACCCGTGATTGAGCCGCTGCGGCATCGGCCAATGCTAATCGCGCTTGCAGCTCGCGCTCGCGACCCCCGGCCTCCTCAACGACCTGGGCGAGTTGCCGAGCGAGAGCGGCGACCTCCCCGACTAAGTGATCGGATTTCTCAGTCTCGGCGCTCCTGTCAGCTACCGCCTGCGACAGAGCTTGCTGCGCCTCTGTGAGAGCCCGCTCGAGCCGTTCGATATGGGCGGTTAGGAAGGCAACGAAGGTCCTTTCGAGAGGGCCTTCGACAGGAGGCTCAGCATCGATTTCGCTTTCATCGAGAGGGGTTTCGACACCTCTCTTGAGAGCCCGCTCAAACTCTTCGATAGGGATCTCTATCCGGGTCCTACCGTCGTTACCGGGGAGCCTACGCCAGCCCTGTCGGCGCACGAGCTGCCGAGCTGAAGCCGGTTTCAGAGAGAATGCTTCCTCGATCTCCGCATACGTCATGATGCGGGACGAAACCCCCTTCGACACCTCGCTCATGACAGCCCCTCGGTCACTCGGAATGAGACGGACGAGAGGGTGTGTCCATAACTCTTTCGAAAGGGTATCTGACCGCCCTTTCGAGACCCCCGTCGAGGGAGGGCTTACCGTAGCCGTGTTGACTGCCTGTGTCGGTACGGGGATGGTGGGCGAATGCCGGACTCGTGCCGGTTCGAGGAGATAACCGCCACGACGGCAACGTAGAAAAAGCAACGGCCCCTCAGGCGCCAACCTGAGAGGCCGTGGACCGATCTCATAGAGACCGGCGGGGGATCAAACACCTCCCGACAGTCTCACGAGCACCCTTAGGGGTCAAGACGGGACGCCAATCCCGTCAACGGTCTTGCTCGTTCTGTGGAAGGGTGTCGCCCGCTAAGGCGATGCTCGCTGCTGTGCCGTGGCCCGCAAGGGCTGGGACATGTTCGCTGAAGAACTTAGGCGCGCCGTCGAGGTTGCGCCCCGGGGCGCGCTGCCCGAGGTGGCGGCGCTGCTGTGGCGCGCCTTCGGGGCGGGCCAGGTGAGTGAGGCCGAGGCCGAGGCGCTGTCGGCGCTGATCGAGGGGCGGACGGTCATCCCGGCCGCGCCCGTGCCGCCGCGAAGGCCTGCTAGCTCCCGGCCGCGGAGCGACGCCCCGCCGGGCCGACCGTCCATCTTCCCCCCGAAACGCCATCAGCGCTCGCCGGATCGCGCTCGGTCACTAGAGCGACGGCGGACCTTGGCTGCCTCTGGTCCAATGCCCCCGGCGCTCGCGGCCCGGCACACGACTGGCGAACTCGCCGCGTTACGGATCATCGCCGACGAGGTGCGGGCGCGCGGCGCATGTGAACTGTGCGTGTCGGCCATCGCGGCGCGAGCCGGGGTGTCGGCCTCGACGGCACGCAACGCGATCCGGACGGCTGCCCGTTCCGGGCTTCTCCACGTCGAGGAGCGCCGCCTTCTCGGCCGGCGCAATGATCCCAACCGCATCACCATCGTGGATGCCGCTTGGCGGGCTTGGATCGCGAAGGGCGGCCGAACCGGGGGGGGTGCCTTCAAAAAACTCGAGCCCACGGACAGAGGATCTCAGAAAGCGCAATCTTGGAGCGGTCAGCGGCCAGCGGAAACGTCGCAAAGAGCTGCCGGGAGGCAGGGTCGGGCGAGGGCAAGGCCACCTTCCGATTCCGGACCGGGTCCGTCACGGCGAGTGCCATCCATGCGGTAGGCTCATGCACCCGATCGTCATTCCGAACGGCCCGCTGCGCACTCAGTAGCCGTCGAGCACGGCGTACTCGCCACGCGGGCCGAACCGCGGCGCGCTCAGGTCGATGCGGACGCACAGGCGCGTGCGCCTGTCATCGGACTGGCAGTTCGTCAGCACCACGCGGCCTGCGCGGCGTTGCCAGTCCTCGGCCCGCGCCTGGAGCGTCGGCAATGCGACGCGCAGGCGCTCGACTTCGGCGGCGAGGCGGGCGCGTTCCGCCTGACCCCAGAAGGTAGACGCGGCGACGCCGGCAAACTGTGCGCCGGTGGCGCCCAGCACGACGAGGCTCAGAACTGCGGTGAGGCGAAGTGTCAGCCGAGCCGTTGCCTGTCGAACCCCGTGCGTCGCTGCGTCGATCTCACCGCGCGCGTCGTGCAGCGCGGCCACGACCTCGCTGCGCAGTCGGTCGGCCCCGAGCGCGGAGACCGTCGTGTCCAACGACGCGACGCGGTCGGACAGCGTTCCGAAGGCCGGCCCGAGGGCCGACACGTCGAGGGTGAGGGTACGAGGTTTTGCAGCCGCCATCTCGGCCGCCTGTGCGGCCTTGAGCGTCCCCTGCATGTCCTGCCCGAGTCGGTCCACGTCGCGGCGGACTGCCTTGAGCGTGTCGAGCAACTCAATGACGGGGTCGGTTGAGTTCGCGCCGTCCATTGTCGGCAGGGTCCTACGAGTGCTCCGTCTCGGTGGGCGGAACAGGATCCTGTCTCATGGAGAAGATGTGCAGGCGGCCGAGAAGGTCGGTGACCCTTCGGAGGTCCACATCCGGAAGACCGTCGTTGTCGATGATCGAGACCAGCTGCTTGGCATTGGCAGGGCTGTCGTAGGCCCATCGGATCACAACAGCGCCGACGACCTTCGCCTCCCGTTCATCCCTGGCTTGGATTTCTGCCTCCACACGTGCGGTCTCAGCGGCAAGCGCCGTCAGCCTCTGTTCCGGGGTGCGCTTGATGCGCTTCGGCTTGGTCTCGGTCGTGTCCATGTTCGAAGCTCGCTTTTTGAGAGTTGCATTCGAGGGGCGGGCAAAGCTAGGGTTGAGTCCCGAAGGGCGCGGTTACGTCTCGGACTGCGTCCGACACCCGCGGTCCTCAGGGGCTGCGCCCCGCCGGACGGCTTCCCCCCAGTCCGGCGCTTAGGCGCCGGACGTCAGGGTTCCTCACCCTGAAACCGAGCCAGCGTCGGGCCGCTGGACCACGTATGTGCGCACAGGGCGCGGTGACGGGATGGCGCTGTACCGCTTCGAGCTGAAGGTGATCGGCCGCTCCGGCGGGCGTTCGGCCGTCGCCGCAGCCGCCTATCGCTCCGGCACCCGGATGGTCTGCGCCCGCCGCGGCCAAGTCTTCGACTACAGGCGGCGCAAGGGCGTCTCGTCGCGCGAACTCCTCGCTCCCCCAAGCGCACCGGCATGGGCTCGCACGGATCGCCAGAAGCTCTGGCAGATGGTGGAGGCGAGCGAACGCCGGGTCGACAGTAGGCTCGCGAAAGAGGCCGTACTCTCGTTGCCGCGCGAGCTGAGCGTCGAGGATCGCGTCCGGCTGGTCCGCGCGTTCGTCGAGCGGGAGATTGTCGCGCTCGGTCTTGTCGCGGACATCGCGCACCACGACGGACGGACGGGAAAAGACGATCCGGACGGCGGCAATCCGCACGCTCACGTGCTGATCTCGACTCGTCGCGTCGGTCCCGATGGGTTCGAAGGCAAGGAAAAAGCTCTCGACGCTCGAGACACCCTGTTGCATCTCCGTGAAGCGTGGGCTTCGCATCTGAACGAAGCGCTCGAGCGTGCCGGAGCGCCGACGCGGGTCAGCCACCTCTCGCTCGCGGCACAATGCGAGGACGCCAAGGCTGAGGCTGCCGATGCGCGCGCCAGCGGTGACACGGAGAAGGCGGACGAAGCCGACGCAGCGGTTTTCGTGCTTGATCGGAAGCCGGAGCCGAAGCTCGGGCGGGGACACCACCTCCGAACCCGCGCTGGCATTCAGACCGACCAAGGCGAGGCCGTAGACGCGCTCCGGATTGAGCGTGCCCGCCGACAAACGCTGACCGCGACCCTGCGCACGCTGCTCCGAAAGGCCGCGCAGTTTCGGTTGCAACTCGGCGACCGCCTGCGTCAAAGCTTGAGCGAAGGTGCCATGGCCTCGCTGCGGGATACCAACCTCGCGGTGTCGGTGGGTCGCTTGGCACGCGGCGAAGGGGAGCGCCTGACTCCCGATGAGCGCATCAAGGCACAGGAACGACAGCGCGCGTTGAGGCACGAACAAGCTGAGCGGCGCTTGGCTTTGGGAGATGGTGAGCAGGCCTCGGCACGTGAGCGCGACCTGCGTCGAGAGGAGATTGAGCGCCATCGTATCGAACAGGAGTTACTGAGGGTCCGCGCCGTGATGCGGCGAGATCGTGGACGTGGGATCGGCCGCTGAGCGGCCGATCCACGGGCCGGCGCGCTAGTCCCTGCCCCACCCATCGTTCCGAACCGGCTTGCGGGACTTGGGCTTGCGCTTCTGTTCGGCCTTCGGGGTGAGGTTCGGCGGCACCGGAGCCGGAGCCGGCTGAGGAACGACGGGAGCGGGCTTGGCCTCCGCGTCTTTCTTGGCGCGCGCGTCGATGATGAGATCGCCGATGGTACGGTCGAAATTCGGCCCGTCATCGACGTTCGGTGGGACCTTGCACCGACAGGTCAGACACCGGTCAACGCGCACCCGGATCCGCTCAAACGCGCGTTCGTCCTCGGGCGTGATTTCCTTGTTGTCACGCTTGAGGAGCCGCACGCGGTCCCAGGTATCGATCTCGAAATCCTCGATCTCGCATTCCCAGAGTTCGATCCGCACGTCTTCCGGAACGGGGACGCCCGCAACGTACGTCGCGGTACTCAGAAGAAGGGCATTCTCCTTGCGGCACTCCCATGAAAGGTGACCGGCTCTCCTGACCTGTACGAGATATCGACAATCATGAGGGCGCAGCGGGTTTGAAGCTTCCGGCGCAGCGGAGGCATTCTGATCTTTGCGGTCTTCGTTCTGATTGGAGTTGGACATGTGAGGCCCCGGCATTTCCAGTTGCGAGGCCGTCTATGAATATCGCTCTTTGCCGAAAGTACAGAGCGGAGACCATTGGATAAGTGGGCCGGACCGGCAGACAGTATCTTGAAAAAGCTGAGAAATACTGCTACAAGGAGCAAGAACGACATCATAAAGACGGGAGAGACCCGTCACATGTGGAGGGGCATTCGCCACCCCAGTGAAGTCGATGGACTTCACTGGCCACATGTGAATACATTCTTAAAAGTAACCTAATGGAATTTGGCGGCTCGCCAAAGCCCGAATTGGCGGCAATTCACAGTTTCGTGAAGGAGCTGCCTAGGGTGTGGGCAGCCGCGGGGTGGCGTCTTCTGGGCTGTGATAATGACGCTTATCGGAGGTCAAGACGGAGTCGGTCATGGTGGCGCTGTTGGAGCAGATGCTCCGGGACGTGCGCCGGGAGATCGCCGCGATCGAGATGCGCTCGGCCGCGCGGACTGCTGGGCTCCTCGCCCTAATCCGGGATGGGGCCGACACCGCCGAGCAGGACCGGCTGATGTCGGAGGACATGCGCACCCTGGACGGCCTGCGTCAGGAACAGCGGGTGCTGAAGGAGGCCCTGGAACGCCCCGACCTCCCGGCGAGCGCCCAGGATCTGCTCGATCTCGCCGACGCGAAACTACGCCTTGTCCTTGAGGCCCGACTCCAGCTCCAGGACCTGAGGGGTCAGGGATGACCGTCGCGCCCGTCCCGGCCTCATCGCTCCTCGATGACGCGCTCGCGGACGCAGATCGGGAGATCGCCGAGACTGAGCGGCGGCGCGAACGGCAAGTTCACCTCCTCCACGGCCTCGACCCCGGCACGAAGGCGCGGACCTGCGCCGAGCGCCTCCTGTGCGAGATCGACTGGACCCTCTCAATCAACCACACGCACCGAACGCTCATCCAGAACCTGCTGGCGACCGAAACCTCCAACGACGTGGGTTCCCCGTGACCACCCTTCCTACCCCTGTCGCAGAGACCGCAATCGGCCCCGCGCTCGACTTGGAAGCGGTCGCCGCCCGCGCCGCCGGACTCGCTCGGCAGGCGCGCGCCGCTAACACGCTCCGCGCCTACGAGGCCGACTGGCGGGAATTCGCGGGGTGGTGCGCCGCCCGCGGCCTCGAACCGCTGCCCGCCGCCCCGGCCGTGGTCGGGCTCTACCTCGCCGACTGCGCCGACCGGCTGTCGCTCGCGACCCTCGCCCGGCGGGTGAGCAGCCTCGCCGCCCGGCACCGCCGGGCCGGGCTCGGCCTCGACGTGCGCCACCCGGCCGTGGCCGACGTGCTGGCGGGCCTCCGGCGCGAGCGCGGCTCCGCCCAGCGCCGCGCCGAGGCCCTGACCGTGCCGCGCCTGAAGCAGGTGCTCGCCGGGCTCGGCGACGGCCTCGCCGACCGGCGCGACCGCGCCCTGCTCCTGGTCGGCACCGCCGCCGCGTTGCGGCGCTCCGAGCTGGCCGCCCTCGACGTGGCCGACATCGCCGTCCTGCCCGAGGGCCTGCGGGTCACGATCCGGCGCAGCAAGACCGACGCCGAGGGTCGCGGCGCGGTGCTCGCGGTCGGGCGCACGGGACAGGCGACGTGTCCGGCCGCCGCCTACACGGCGTGGCTTGCCGCGACCGGGATCGCCGAGGGGGCGGCGTTCCGCGCCGTCGACCGTCACGGCCGCCTCGGCGGGCGGCTGTCCGGCAACGCCGTCGCGCTGATCGTCCAGCGCCGCGCTGGCGCCGCCGGGCTCGACGCGGCGGCCTATGCGGGCCACTCCATGCGGGCGGGGTTCGCGACCTCGGCCGCCCATGCCGGGGTTGGCGAGATCCGGATCGCTCACCAGACCCGTCACGCCTCGCTCAGCACCCTGCGCCGGTACGTCCGTGAGGGGGCCCTGTTCGCCGACAATCTCGCTGTCGAGATCGGATTGTAGCGCTTCCAGGGCTCTCGTCTGGGACGCCCAGGAGTCCAAAGCGTAAGGCCCGACAAGGAGTTGCGGCTCGGTTATTGAAACGGTTATATTTTCCGCCATATCCTTCCAAGGGCGCGACGTGCTGCCGGATGGAGAGGGCCTTATGGACGTGGAAGAAGACCAGTCGCGCCAGATGGCGATCATCGAGCCCCTGCTGCTCGGCATCCACGACGCCTTGTACGAGGCGGTCGCCACCTACAACGGTGACGGGTACTCGGATGCGGTTCGTGCGCAGCACAGTGATCGCGCTGCCGCGTGCTGCATCTACGACCACGCCGAACGAGCGCTGATGGACCGCTTCGACGGCACGCCTGGGGTGAACTTCCTGGATCGCCGGGGGCTTCACCTGCTCAACTACCGGGATCAGGCGCTGATCCGGGTCAAGAAGGTGAACGGGTTAGGCCAACACGCTAACTACCAGACCCTGCAACAGCAGGATTATGACGACGAGATGCCCCTCCTCGATCTGCCCGAGGCGGCCGTGCGTCTGTATGCGGGCTACCAAATGGATGCCGCCGGGTCCGCGATCGAGCGGGTGATGATTGTCAGGCAGATCGGCAAGGACGTGATCTGGACGGCGCAGGTCACCGCTACGGAAGCCCAGGCTGCGTGGGTGGACA
>NZ_JADPKH010000075.1:0-11691 GCF_023073835.1 Bradyrhizobium sp. 153
AACTTGATTTAGCTCCTCGTTCCGCGGATCTCATCGAGGCCAGCGGCCATGTGCCGCGCGCAAAGGCCGGACATATGACCGCACCGTTCCAATGTGTGAAATCGACTGCAAAAGCTCTTGCCACGCGGGCCGTTCCACATATGGGGGCAAGGTCAACCGGCAAATTCCCGAACGACACATCGCTTCTAGGTTTGCGTCGTTTCATCTCCTCGAGATAAACCGTATAATCGTCCTTCGCCAATATTCTTGTCGGCCTTGCCGTGAAACGCTTCCTGAGCGAATGGTGCCGTAGCTCCATTGTACATGCCCATTCCACCGCTCCGAAGAGCGCGTTCTTCGGCGAGCGTAGCGAACAGCACGCCATGCATCCCCAGATCGACAACAACGGCCTCACCAACTTCGCCTACCCTCGCCAGGGACGAAAACCCAATTGTGCGGTTCAAACGGCCGGGCGCAAGGATCGTCAATTGACTCACGCTCGAACCCGATCGCTCACCTTCCGGGGTTTCTACGACAAGGGTCAGCCGTGACCTAAGTGTGGTCGTCTCGCCGCGAAATGCCCACCAGCCAACCGCTATGATCGCGACTGCGGCCACAAGCATTGCCAAACATCCGTTAGCGCGGCCGCTCATCCTGCCCCCTGCGTTAGTCGACACCACAGCGTAGGAGCATACCAAACGAAAATTGCACGTCTGCAGAACCACGATCTTGAGTAGTGACTGATCATTTACCGTGGTTAAGGATCAGTTGCCGCTAATAGGACGCGCCTGCGCTTTGGTTTGCTTGACCGCTTTTGGCCAGACGGGAAATTGCGGAGAACCGGCCAAATCGACGCGATTGACCCAAATCGGAAGTTGACGGAAAAAAGCTGGATGATACCGGGGGCTTTGAATGGCTGGCGAGGGTGATCAGTATTTCGCGACGACAGGGGCACTCTGGTCGAAGGGGCAAGCTACCGTGAGACGGGGTTGAACGTCGTCAATTCACGTTGCGCAATCCCAACGCTTGATTTTGGCGAGGTCGCGCTGGCGCGCCGCCAATGACTCGATTGTCCAGCAGAACGGGGTGATCCATGCAGCAGCTTGATAGTCCCCGCGATCGCAACGTCGTGTCGAACGGACCATAGAGCTTTGGCGCATTAGCGAGTCGCCGAAATCGCCTGTGACCTCAGCGCGAGAGAGCGCTGAGGTTGGCAGGCACCTGTCGGAGCCGCAGGTGCCGGCCATGCGTGGTGGGCGTCGCCGAACTACATGGCAACTGCCGAGTCTTAGTACGCATTGCTGTAGGTGTACGGGTAATAGCTACACCCATTTCCATACGAGTACCCATATCCATACGGGTAACAGTAGGCGTAGTCGTCATACGGGTAGCCGAATCCGAATCCGAAGCGGCGACGCCCGAAATCGCGATCATGGAATCCACGACCACGAAATTCGCCGCGGCCACGAAATTCCCCGCCATGGAATCCGCCGGCCATCCGGCCGCCACGGAATCCGCCACCGCGGAGGTCGCCGGCCACGCCGCCATGGAAGCCACCGCCACCAAAGCCGCCGCCATGGAAACCGCCACCACCGAAGCCACCGCCATGGAAACCGCCACCACCGAAGCCACCGCCATGGAAACCGCCACCACCGAAGCCACCGCCATGGCCTCCGCCGATACCACCTCCGCCACCGCCGTGGCCTCCGCCTCCTCCTCCTCCGCCGCCGCCGCCACCGCCGCGAGCCAACGCCATCGTCGGCGCAGCCAGGCCAACAGATGCAACGGCCAATAACGCGATTGCTGTCTTACGCAACATGATCATCCTCCTTGAGGACTATCGCTCCCAACCTCAACACCCATCGGAGGTGGCAATCGATCGAGAGAGACGCTACTGGCTTCGACATCACTGTTGCTCAACTCCGCGCGAGCGCCTGATCAAATTCAAACTCAGAAAGTAAATTCAAATTCAGAAAGCGCGTCGCGCGCGTTGCTCGATTCAAGCGATTCCACAGTTGCAGATGTAACTTGATCCTGGAATTTCGTAACAAAAAAGCTGCCGAGTTGCGCCACGTGACTTCGATCTCGCGCTCCAACTTCGCGAAGGTCTATGTGACAGGTGGTCCATGCAGCAGCTTGAATGTCCCCGCGATCGCAGCGTCGTGTCGAACGTTGCTAAGGAGGTGATGCGGAACCGGCAAAACCGGGCAACCGGCACTTCCGAGATTACCCCCAAGGCCGACGCAAGGCCCTATCCGCCTTCTCTGCGGTGCGATACCATTAGCGTAGACCTTCTTGCTGCGATGCACGACTCCGGTTTTGGCCCATCGCGTCAGTTTGCGGCACCGCTCGAACTCGGGCGCAAACGGAGCCTTGAGGACGTTTGCCGTCCATTCTGACGGACTACCTTCGGCGCGATTGACCCACTCGGACATTGCGCGCTATCCGCCCGAGGGCTACTGCTGGTCCGATTCTAACATTCCCGTCGCTTCATGGCTCCTAGAGCTTCAAGCCGTCGCTATACCGGCAAACAGGTTCTTCTTGATGATCGCATGGATGCCCCAATTGCCATCGACCACCTGCGTGACGCCGAAGTCGACTCCGATGGACATGAGCGAAATCGCCTCGTCCTCGGTCAATCCCTTGGTGGTCATCAGGAAGCTACGCATTTTACGAAACGCATCCCTTAGCGCGAGATCGATCGAGGATTTCTTGTAGATGTCCTGCTGCGCCGTAGGGCCGAGCTCCGCGAGATAATTGGGGAAGCTGAATCCGTGCAGAACCCATTCGTCCTGCGTCTCAAGCAGCGGGTAATTCAGCCCGGCGAGCGAACCGCTCAGTGAATTCTGCTTGTGCAGGATAAGCTGGAAGGTCCCGGTCAGCGACATTTCGATGGCGGTGCCGCACAATTCTGAATCGCCTTGCGCGGCGTGCGAGTCGCCGACTGAGAACAAGCCGCCTGGCACTGCAACCGGATAGTACAGGGTCGCGCCCTTGCCGATACGCCAATTATCGATGTTGCCGCCGAAATAGCTCGGCGGAATAGAATCGACGATGTCGGCTTCTTTTGGCGCCAGGCCCATCACTCCGAAATGCGGTCGGATCGGGATGCGGACGTTTTTGAGGATGTTGTGGTTCTCTTGCACGATCGAATGGTCGACCGGCACGCCGGGATAATCGATGATCTTGTGGACGACACCATACGGATCGGTCTGAGGCACCCAGCGGAAGTTGTAGACCGCGTGTGCCCAGTTTTGCTGCCCGCTGGCGTCGATTTCGTAGATCGTGCACACCTCGCGCGGCTTCGGTTCAGTGAGCAGATCATTGTAATGAAAGCCCCACCAAGCCGCCGCGTTGCTGCCGAATGACTTGCCCGGGTAGGCCGGGTTAGCGCAAGGCCGGGGCTTTACATCCATGATGCGGACTTCAATGATATCGCCCGGCTCGGCCCCGCGAACAAAAACCGGACCGGTCAAGATATGCACGCCGAAGCCTTCGCCTGCGCCGCGCCCGAGCTGCTTGCCGTCGATCGGGCCGGCGCCACGGCGATTGACGCCTTTCTTATCCTTGCTCCAAAGATAAATGCTCTCAATACCCGGATCGCCTTTGACCATACGTTCGACGTCGTCGCCGGCGTGGTGGGTCACGGCCTCGATGGTGATGTAATCGCCCGAATCCACTTCGAGCTGAGGCTTTAATAGTTTGCTGAAATAGCCCCAATGCACCGTGTCCGAGTTGGCCGGCAAGTAGTGGTAGGTCGGCTGGCCAGGCTTGGTCTGCGCCGATGCCGGAGTGGCCAGCGTGCCGCTTGCAGCCCATGCGGCTGCGCCACCGCCCGCGACGAATGCGCTCTTAACGAATGCGCGCCGCTCTTGGTCGAGGTCCTCAAGGAGCTTCTGTCGATGCAGCTCAAATCGCGGGCACGTTTGATCATCGCCTGCACACATGATGGTGACTCCTCTCTGACAAATTAGCCGGCAGGAGGTGGCTTGGTGACGCGCAAGAATTGAGCCTCAAGCCAAACTCGCCTCGCTTCGCCCACGCATAAAATTCAATGCTCAAATTTGCTTCACGGCAAGCGATGTAATCCGGCAGTCACACTGTCCAAACGCCACATCACTTGTCAAATGAGGTGTCTCGGCGCGGCCGACGACCTGGGGCTGCCGCGCACGGCGTGACAGGCGCGATTGAGCTGGCGCGTGGTCATCGGCTGCACCGGATCGCGGCCCGGGAACAACCAGCCCTGCGGGCGCGCCGCCTTCCAACAGGTCCGGAGCAGATCGAGCAGGTGTGGTGAGAGCATAACGTTACGGTCCTTGCCGCCCTTGCCCTGCTCGAGGCGGATGATCATCCGCTTGCTGTCGATGTCGGCGACCTTGAGCGAGACCACCTCGGCGGCGCGCAGGCCGGCACCACCATAGGCCACGCTCAGCGCCGCCTTGTACTTCAGCCCCGGCGCGGCATCGAGCAGCCGCGCCACTTCCTCGGGGCAGAGCACCACCGGCAGCTTGCGTGGCTTGTGAATGACATGGGTGTGCTCGACGATCTCGTGGCGCTTCAGCGTGACCTTAAAGAAGAACCGCAGCGTCGAAACGGTTTGATTGATGGTCGGCACACCAACGCCGCTCGCCGCCAGATGCAGCTGGTAGCGGCGCACGTCCTCGAAGCTCGCCGTATCCGGGGATCGCCCGAGAACGGCGAAGTTCTTGACCCTTTGCACATAGTCGTGTTGGGTCTTCGGCGCGAACTTGCGGATCGTCATGTCTTCGATCATGCGCCGGCGCAACGGGCTCATAGCCTCGTCGGTCATGGGGATGCTCCTGTCTTGGGTGAAGGTTGCGAACCCCTCATCTCAAGACAGGACGCCCCGTTGCGCTATCCTCTGGGCTCAATCGCCCGCCGCAGCGCGCTACCGCGCGAGCGGTTT
The DNA here is from genome assembly GCF_023073835.1 of Bradyrhizobium sp. 153. Classification (NCBI taxonomy): domain Bacteria; kingdom Pseudomonadati; phylum Pseudomonadota; class Alphaproteobacteria; order Hyphomicrobiales; family Nitrobacteraceae; genus Bradyrhizobium; species Bradyrhizobium sp. 153. The sequence continues at coordinate 4,907 of NZ_JADPKH010000075.1, forward strand.
AGTCCTCCGACCATTAATGGACATTAGAGGCAACTTACCAGCCAGCTGCAGTCATGTTATGATAGCTGAAGAACCGCCTGACGCACTACCGCCTGACGCACTGCGGTCATTCGCTTACCGGTCATCGGTCGAGTCCTCCCGTTGCGCTCAAACGGTCGACGTGAATCGTGAACCTCTTGGGGAGCGCACGATCCGCCAGTGTTTTGGGACAGCAAGGCCTCTCAGAGAGTCCTTGAGGCCATGGAGCAAACGCAACGCCATCTATTTATCCCTGAGCGATCTTGCTCCCTCGCATACGCGGACAGACCGATACCGATCGGACTCGGGCAGACCATATCGCAGCCGTACATCGTGGCCTTGATGACCCAGTTGGTCGAGGTCGCGCCCGATCACGTTGTGCTCGAAGTCGGTACGGGTTCCGGCTATCAGGCCGCCATCCTTGCGCACCTGGCGCGAAAGGTCTGCACCATCGAGATTATCCCCCAACTGGCCGAGGCCGCCGCAAAAGCACTAAGAGACCTCGCGTATGACAATGTGAGCGTCAGACTTGGCGACGGCTATGATGGCTGGCCCGAATGCGGTCCTTTTGACGCCATCGTCGTGACTGCCGCGCTCGGGCAGCCACCGCCGCCGCTGATTGAGCAGCTTAAAATGGGTGGCCGACTCGTCATGCCTGTGGGATCCGGTTACACCACTCAGCAGCTCACGGTCGTCGAAAAAATCGCGCCCGGCAAGACGACGACGCGCGCGGTCGCCCTCGTGCGCTTTGTTCCCTTTACGCGTTCACAAAACTGAAAGCTCCCAACGGTCCAGTTCTTGCGGAGCAGGACTTTGGGGCCGTCTAGGTCGACGCCTTGCGCACTTTTGGAAGGCAGCAATTGGCCCATTAGGGACATGCCGCGCACGGCGACGATGTCTGTTTATATGGGTAGAGCGGAAGTCGTCGGTGCGCGGGCAAACTGACGCGAATGATCCGAAGCGGGAAAGAGCAGCACCGTTGACCCAACACGTCGAGCTTTCCGCCGACGCTAACGTGTCGCAGCCACAGACATTGCAGTCGCCTTGCGGAAAGGACGGAAACGTCTGAAATTCAGGGGTCTCTTTGAATCCTGTTCCCGCGCCCCGTTGAAGTCGCGGATCCGGCAGATTGTTTTCCTCCGCCCGATTTTGGAGCCCATTATGGCGACATTCACGCGATCTCAAAATCTACTGGGTTCCGTTGGCGCCGCCGCGCTCGGCGGAGTTGCGCTGGCGGCGCTGCTGGCCGGGAGCGGCTTTATCCTCGTGGACGCGCGAGCAACCGCCGTGGACATATCGCTGCCGCTCGTCGGCCCCGATGTTCCCATCTGCCGCGCGCCGGCCGCGACCGGCTCGCCAAACATGATGTTTCGCCTGGCTCAGACGGAAGTGCCACGCGCCGAGATGAGTGCCGCCAGCCCCGCGCTGGCATTCACGGACACCGAGCCGCCGCTGTGGACCGACATTGGCTCTACCACCTGGAAGATCACGACCGCGAACGAGCGCGCGCAGGCTTATTTCGATCAGGGCCTGCGTCTTTCCTACGCATTCAATCACGATGAGGCGCGGCGCGCGTTCCGCATGGCGCAAAAACTCGACCCTGACTGCGCCATGTGTTTTTGGGGCGAGGCGCTGGTGCTCGGTCCCAACATCAATCTTCCGATGCCGGAAGACGCGGCCGCGCCTGCCTACGCTGCCGCGCAGAAGGCGAAGGCGCTTGCCGGGAAGGCGAGCCCACGCGAGCAGGCGCTGATCGGTGCTCTGGTGGCGCGCTACGGCAGCGATCCGAAGGCCGCGCGCGCCCCGTTCGACGCGGCCTACGCGGCCGAAATGGCAAAGGTAGCAAAGCAGTTTGCGGAGGACGACGAAATCGCCACGCTCTATGCCGAGGCGGTGATGGATATCAGCCCCTGGGACTACTGGAAGCCGGGTGGCCGTGACGCCAAGCCGCAAAGCGCGCCGATCGTGCCGACGCTGGAGCGTGTGCTGGCTCGCAATCCCAATCATGCCGGTGCAATTCACCTCTACATCCATGCCGTCGAGGCGTCCGACCGGCCGAAGCGCGCCGAGCCTTATGCCGATCGGTTGCGCGGCGCGATCCCCGGTGCCGGCCACCTCGTCCACATGCCGAGCCACATTTACTATCGGGTTGGCCGGTATCTCGACGCGCTGGAAGACAACAAGACGGCGGTCAAGGTCGATGAAAAATACCTGGCCGAGACCAACGCGCCGATGGGAGTCTACCGGCTCGGTTATTATCCGCATAACGTGCACTTCGTGATGGCTTCGGCGCAGATGGCCGGCGACGGCCCGACCGTGATCGCCGCCGCGCAGAAGCTCGGTCAGCTTATTCCCAGCGAGGCTGCCAAGGGCATTGCGATGGTGCAGCCGGTCAAGGCGGCGCCTTACTTCGCGCACGCGCAGTTCAGCACGCCCGAGACCATTCTGGCGCTGCCGGATCCCGGCGATGCGATTCCCTATGTCGAGGCAATGTGGCTCTACGCGCGCGGCGTCGCGCTGGTGGCAAACCGTGACTTCGCGGGCGCTACTGCCGCGGCGAGCGCCATCGAGACGATCGAGCGCACCGCGGAGTTCAAGCTACTGAAGGATTCAGGCGTCCCGGCGCAGGAGGTGCTCCGCATCGCGCGCACAGTCATCCTCGCACGCGTAGCTCAAAACAAGGGCGACCATCGCACCGCCATCATCCGGTTCGAGCGGGCGGCGGCATTGCAGGACGCATTGGCCTACACCGAGCCACCCTATTGGTATTATCCGATCCGGCAGTCGCTTGCCGCCGCCCTGCTGCAGGCCGGCCGTTACGCCGAGGCGGAGCGGCAATTCCAGCGCGCGCTCAGCCGGGCGCCCGCCAATGGCTGGTCGTATTACGGGCTGGCGGAGCTGCACAAGTCGCGCGGCGATGCTACCGCGGCCCGCAAGGCCCAGGCTGATCTTGCCAGAACTTGGATCGGTGACCGCAAGCTGTTGCAGATTTCGAATCTCTGAAGCGTGCGACTGATTCGTGCCGCCTCCGTTCCTGGGCACTTTTCGGACATCTCGAAGATGGGCAGATGTCCGTTCTCGTAGGTAAAGCGGACGAAGCCGCATCGACTAGCCGATCTCGCCTTTTGACCCTGAGCCGCCATTCACAGGCAGCACGCCACTGCTTAAACCGGCGCGGTTCAGGTCTCCGCAACGTTCGGCGATCAGCCATCCGTCGATGCCTCCGGGCAGCTTGACGTCCGTGATGAGAACGTCGGCGATAAAACGGCCTTTGGAGAGACTCAACGCGCGGAGGGCTGATTTTTCTCAAACTGACACCGTTGAGCATAGGTCTAGAAGATCGCTAGCTAGACGTTTGTTGATTGGAGTTGCTACCTAAAATCATCTCGACATCGCAGAGCGCGCCATTGATCTCGGTTTATGCGGAACCCCAATAATCCACGGGTTTGGAACGCCACATCACAATGCCTGTTGACCTGCAGAAATGAAGTCGCACCCCCATTTTCTTGGAGCGTCAGATGAGTAAACGCAAACCGGCGACAGCGCCGAAGCGCGCCCGCAATCCGAAATTGGCCGCGCGGGCTCAACCGAACAAGCAAGCCATTGTTCGAAGCCAGAAAGAGGATTTACTTCGCTCTGTTGCGGCAGTCCCGATTGAGACGCCTCTTGGGCTTCATGATGATCCTAAAGAGCCTCGGCTGGATGCCTTACCCGATGACCTCAGTCAGAGAATGACGGGTCGCGATCCAATGAAAGGCTTTGCTTTAGTGACGGCAAACATGCAGGCGTATGAAGCGAAGCTTCTTGAAATTGCCGGGGCCAACGCGCAATTAGCTTTTGAATTCGGCCTCAGACTTGCGTCGATCAGGTCACCAACTGAATTTTTCGGCGTCATTACGGAGTTTACAAACAGGCGGTTCGATATGTTCGGGCAGCATTCGAAAGAACTGGCGGCATATCCGTTCTGGCGCATCAATCCGCCCCGAGAGCTCACGGCTCTGCCGGGACGATAACTGGCGGCAAAGGATGGTCGCAAACGCGGATCACGCACGCGCCGATCACGGTTGGTTGCTGTCGGCTTGGGAGCGCGGCTCACAACGAGGGAGTGGAATCAGTGCTTGCCATCGCGAATAAGTTGACACCATGTCCACAACTGAAACCGTGCTGCTGATCGTTTTGGCCGGACTTGTCGTTCTGATCCTCGCCAACATCGCGTTTCAGGTGGCAGCGGAGCGAAACAATCCCCCGATCGGCGTCTTTACCGATTGCGACGGTGTGTACCTCCACCATATCGAACGGGGCGATGCCGCCGCGCCTTGCGTGGTCCTGTTTCACGGAAATGGCACCATGGTTCAGGATCTCGTCCTAAGCGGTTTGGTCGACCGCCTGGCCCAGAATTATCGCGTCGTTTGCTTCGACCGTCCAGGGTTTGGCTACAGCCACCGTCCGCGCACACGCATCTGGACGGCCACAACGCAAGCCGCCTTGTTCGCGAAGGCTCTTGATCAGCTTGGCGTGCGCAACCCCGTGGTACTTGGCCACTCCTGGGGAACGCTGGTGGCGATCGCTCTGGCGCTGCGAAGCGGTTATGCCGTGAGTGGGCTGGTGCTTGTGTCCGGCTACTATTTTCCAACCGCTCGGCCGGACTTTTGGCTCATGTCAGTTCCGGCACTGCCGCTGCTCGGCGATCTGATGCGCTACACTATCTCGCCGATCATATCGTGCGCCATTATGCCGAAGCTGATGCGCACCGTGTTCGCGCCGCGCGCCATCCCGCCGGAATTCAAGAACGAATTTCCGATCTCGTTGGCTCTCCGACCCAAGCAGTTGAGGGCGGCCGCCGAGGAGAGTGCGTTCCTTATTCCAGCTGCTGCGCAGTTGCGGCTTCAATATCGGGATATCCGGTGTCCGGTTAGGATCGTGCATGGAAAGGCTGACCGGCTCATCGAGGCCGACCAGTCGCGCCGCCTCCACGCGGTGTTGCCCCGCTCCTTGCTTCATCTGGTCGAGGATGCCGGTCACATGGTTACCTATGCAGATGCGGCGGGAATAGCGGATGCCGTGGCGGCGCTGGCGCCCACCGCACCGGTGAGGACCGCATAGGCTTTCTTGTTGCATTGCGGGCGTCCGCGGCGTCCGGTTTGTGGGCTAGACGAGACCAACCTAATGGGCGGAGCAAAGTCGCGCTTTGACCCGTTGCAGACTAAAGCCAGGTGCGTAGACTGAATCCCCATGCGGCAGCAAATCGGTTACATCGCCCTTCTTGTTCGCGACTACGACGAAGCCATTTCCTATTTCACCCGACGCCTCGGCTTTGACTTGGTTGAGGACACTAACCTCGGCAACGACAAAAGGTGGGTTCTAATCGCTCCATCGGGCTCTCAAGAAACCCGCATCCTGCTGGCGAAAGCGGTTACAGCTGGTCAAACGCAACACATTGGTGATCAAGCTGGAGGCCGCGTGTTCCTCTTCTTGCACACAGACGATTTCTGGCGCGACTACGAAGCCTATCGCTCAAGGCGTACTGTTTCGGGAGGAACCTCGCGTCGAGTCGTACGGAATCGTTGCGGTCTTTGATGATCTCTACGGAAATCGATGGGATCTATTGCAGCTGACGCGATAGTTCTTACGAATCCTATGTGAACAGCCGCATCTCCGTTGCTATACCACGGCAGCTATTGACCCGTTGCCGAAGAGGGCCTTCACCATCGACAAGTTGGCTCGCCGGGATAGACCAGACGCTGCTCGGCTCGGTCCTGCACCGTGCAGTGTTGCGGCGCATATATCGAAACCAGCCAAATGAAGAGACGGACGGCCGCCATAAAGGCAATCATCCCCCACATAGCGAGCCATTTTGGAGCGTACCAAGTTGGCTCGCCGTTGGGACCCTATTGCATAGCAACGCGCTCGCTTACGATATGCCGGCCAAATAGCGGTTTAACCCGACGACCACCGCGACAGCGAAGAAGACGTAGTCCGCTGTACCATGCTTTCCGCATTCCAAACACCAGCCGAGACTATCCAAAGAGGGAGAAGCAATCCATTCTTGTTTAGATGGAGCCGGTCGCTTGTTTAGATGGAGCCGGTCGCGTCTACTTCTTTATGGTTGCTGCTAGATTGACCGGACGCGATGACCGCTTCTGGTTCAGGCGGGTTCGTCGGCGCAAGATTGCCGCAATGCAGCGTGGCCGCTTCCCAATCCATCTCCGGTCCCATTTGACTTGCAGGTGGTGCTGTTCGCATCTCCTGCGCATCCCTATGTCTGATATAATTGATCTCTGCCGGGTTCATCCAAAAAAGGCCCGCATGAAAAATTGATCCCCGGAGGAGTACTGCCGTCGAAATGGCCGCGGGCCGGCGGTTTTACTCAATGAGCAATCATCCACAGGGGAAACGCCATGAAACGTCGTCAATTTCTAAGTACGGCAGGTGCCGGCCTCGCCGCGTCTGCCGCCGTTGTTGCGCCAGCCATCGCCCAGTCGATGCCTGAATTAAAGTGGCGCTGCACCACGAGTTGGCCGAAGTCGCTGGATGTGCCTTTCAGTGCATCAGAGACGATCGCGAAATATGTTGCGGAAGCTACCGACAACAAGTTTCAAATTCAGCCCTTCGCAGGCGGCGAGATCGTGCCTGCCTTGCAGGCTGTCGATGCAGTAAGCAACGCAACCGTCGAAATGTGCCACACCGCCGCCTATTATTTCATCGGCAAGGATCCGACCTTCGCACTCTATTGCTCGGTACCGTTCGGCCTGAACTCGCGCCAGCAG
>NZ_JADPKH010000094.1:0-11262 GCF_023073835.1 Bradyrhizobium sp. 153
CCATCTCCTTGCGCCTCAAGCTCAAGCGCGCCGGGTGGAACGATGCCTTTCTTTTTGAGCTCCTCGGCCACATGCGATAGCCCTGCCCTCCAGGGGAGGGTAAGAGCACTTTGCGCCACGCCCGCCAATCGGATAGAACGCAGCCCGCGTTAGTCCCGCCAGCGAGATCCGCCTCATGACCGACATCTCCCCGCTCGACCAGGCCCGCATCCTGTCCGAAGCGTTGCCGCACATGCAGCAGTATGACGAGGAAACCATCGTCATCAAATATGGCGGCCATGCCATGGGCGACGAGGAGACCGCCAAGAACTTTGCGCGCGACATCGTGCTGCTGGAGCAGACCGCGATCAACCCGGTGGTGGTACATGGCGGCGGGCCGCAGATCGCGACCATGCTCAAGCGCCTCGGCATTGTCTCGGAATTCGCCGCCGGCCTGCGCATCACCGATGCCGCGACCATCGAGATCGTCGAGATGGTGCTTGCCGGCTCCGTCAACAAGCAGATCGTCGGATACATCAACGAAGCTGGCGGCAAGGCCGTGGGTCTGTCGGGCAAAGACGGCAACATGGTGAAAGCGTCGAAGACGACGCGGACCATCATCGATCCGGACTCGAACATCGAGAAGGCGATCGATCTCGGCTTCGTCGGCGATCCCGAGAAGGTCGATCTCACCCTGCTCAACCAGCTGATCGGCTACGAGCTGATCCCGGTGCTGGCGCCGCTCGCGACCTCTCAGGACGGCCAGACGCTGAATATCAACGCCGACACGTTTGCGGGTGCCGTGGCCGGCGCGCTCAAGGCCAAGCGCCTCTTGCTACTCACCGACGTGCCTGGCGTGCTCGACAAGTCCAAGAAGCTGATACCGCAATTGTCCGTCAAGGACGCACGAAAGCTGATCGCCGACGGCACCATTTCCGGCGGCATGATCCCGAAGGTCGAGACCTGCATCTACGCGCTCGAACAGGGCGTGCAGGGCGTCGTCATCATCGACGGCAAGATGCAGCATGCGGTGCTGCTCGAGCTCTTCACCAACCAAGGCACGGGAACGCTGATCCACAAGTGATGCGGGAACGGGCAAGGAAAGAGGGCGTCATGCCCGGGCTTGTCCCGCCTGCGCGGCCGAAGCCGCTTCGGCGAGGCGAAGGCCCGGCCATCCACGGCTCTCGCATTGCTCGGTCATTCCGGAGCGCCCGAAGGGCGAATCCGGAATCTCGAGATTCCGGGTTCGATGCTTCGCGTCGCCCCGGAATGACTGGATCGCAGCACCGCCGCTCGCCCCTCGCCCGCTTCCTGATGACGCTGCCTGCTGCAGCCGCCTCGTTCTTCTTCTCCTCCGCGCCGGCCTTTGCGGACCTCAAGATCTGCAACCGCATGTCCTATGTCGTCGAGGCCGCGATCGGCATCGACGACAAGGCGGCGACCGCGACGCGGGGCTGGTTCAGGATCGATCCCGCCACCTGCCGCGTGGTGGTGCAGGGCATGCTGACCGCCGACCGCATCCTGCTCAATGCGCGCGCGCTCGGTGTCTATGGCGCCTCGCCGATTCCGCAGAACGGCCGCGACATGCTGTGCGTGGCGCAGGACAATTTCGTCATCGCGGCGGCGCGGCAGTGCCGCAGCGGCCAGACCCAGGCCGCGTTCACGCAGGTGACACCGACGCAAGGCGCGGACGGCAACCTCATTGCCTATCTCGCCGAGGATTCCGAATATGACGACGAGCAGGCGCGCCTCGCCGGCATCCAGCGGCTGCTGGTGATCGCGGGCTACGACGTCGGCGCGATCGACGGCGTCGATGGGCCGAAGACGCAGGCCGCGCTGGCTGCCTTTTTGAAGGGCCGGGGGCTGTCCTCCGACGTCGTGTCGTCGCCGAATGTCTTCAAGAGCATGGTCGATGCGGTGCAGACGCCGTCGGCGACCGGCCTCACCTGGTGCAACGACACGCCGCACAAGGTGATGGCGGCGGTCGCGACCGACGACGGCAAGTCGGTGACGAGCCGCGGCTGGTATCGCATCGATCCAAAGACATGCCTGCATCCTGATGTGACCGGCCAGCCCAGGCAGATCTTCAGCTTCGCGGAAGCGGTCGATGCCGACAACCGCGTCATCAAGCTGAAGGACCGGCCGCTGAACTGGGGCGGCGACAAGCAGCTCTGCACGCGCGAGACCAAATTCGAGACGAGCGAGCAGACCGATTGCGGCGCGCGCGGATTTGCGGCAACGGGGTTTGGGGCGGTGGATGTGTCGAGCGGCGGCAAGACGCTGCGGTTTGCGACGCCGTGAGGAAATGGCGTGATGACGCTACATAGACCGGTGTCGTCCTGGCAAAAGCCAGGACCGATTAACCAAGGATTGCGTTTGGAAGAACGACAACCAGAATGCCCCGATCGATGCGCCGCGGAGTAGGGGTCCTGACTTTCGCCAGCACGACAATTGAGGGCCGGGCGGCTGCGCGCGCAACAGATAGAGAATCCTTGATGAAATCCCCCCGCACCTTCGCCCACATCGACACCTGGGTGTTCGATCTCGACAACACGCTCTATCCGCATCACGTCAATCTGTGGCAGCAGGTCGATGCGCGGATCGGTGAGTTCGTGTCGAGCTGGTTGAACGTGACCCCGGAGGAAGCGCGCAAGATTCAGAAGGATTATTACCTGCGCTTCGGCACCACCATGCGCGGCATGATGACCCTGCACGGCGTCTCCGCCGACGACTACCTTGCCTACGTCCACAAGATCGACCACTCGCCGCTGGAGCCGAACCCGGCGCTCGGTGCAGCCATCGCTGGACTGCCGGGCCGCAAGCTGATCCTGACCAACGGCTCGGTCGACCATGTCGATGCGGTGCTGGCGCGGCTCGGCTTCGCCTCGCATTTCGACGGCGTGTTCGACATCATCGCCGCCGAGTTCGAGCCCAAGCCGGCGCCGCAGACCTACCGCAAATTCCTCAGTCAGCACGCCGTCGATCCGACCCGCGCCGCTATGTTCGAGGATCTCGCCCGCAACCTCGCCGTCCCGCACCAGCTCGGCATGACCACGGTGCTCGTGGTGCCCGACGGCGCGAAAGAGGTGGTGCGCGAGGACTGGGAGCTGGAGGGCCGCGACGCCGCTCATGTCGATCACGTCGCGGATGATTTGGCGGGGTTCTTGGCCAAGCTGTCACGGTAGGCCTTATCGCTCAACCATGCATCGTCATTCCGGGGCGCCCGAAGGGCGAACCCGGAATCTCGAGATTCCGGGTTCGATGCTTCGCATCGCCCCGGAATGACGGTGGAGATACCCGGGGCAAGCCCGATAGCGACGAATGTGCGCTTGACTTGACCTTTCCAAATCCCGAAAAAGCGCCCCAATCCATCAAAATTCCCGTTTCCTTGAGGAAATCCCGATGTCCCTTGCAGCCCTCGAATCCACCATCAACAGCGCCTTCGACGCGCGCGAGACCATCTCGACCACGAGTAAGGGCGAGGTGCGCGAGGCCGTGGACCAGGCGCTGGAAATCCTGGACAAGGGCGAGGCGCGCGTTGCCGAGCGCGGCAGCGACGGCAAGTGGAAGGTCAACCAATGGCTGAAGAAGGCCGTGCTGCTCTCCTTCCGCCTGAACGACATGGACGTCATTCCCGGCGGATCGGGCAAGGCGACCTGGTGGGACAAGGTGCCCTCGAAGTTCGAAGGCTGGGGCGAGAACCGCTTTCGCGATGCCGGTTTCCGTGCCGTCCCCGGCTCCATCGTGCGCCGCTCGGCCTTTATCGCCAAGAACGTCGTGCTGATGCCGTCCTTCGTCAACCTCGGCGCTTATGTCGATGAGAGCACCATGGTCGACACTTGGGCCACCGTCGGCTCCTGCGCCCAGATCGGCAAGCGCGTGCACATCTCCGGCGGCGCCGGCATCGGCGGCGTGCTCGAGCCGCTCCAGGCCGAGCCCGTGATCATCGAGGACGACTGTTTCATCGGCGCGCGCAGCGAGGTCGCCGAAGGCGTGATCGTGCGCAAGGGCGCGGTGCTGGCGATGGGCGTGTTCCTGGGCGCCTCCACCAAGATCGTCGACCGCGAGACCGGCGAAATCTTCATGGGCGAAGTGCCCGAATATTCCGTGGTGGTGCCGGGCGCGCTGCCCGGCAAGCCCCTGAAGAACGGCCAGCCCGGTCCGAGCACCGCCTGCGCCGTCATTGTCAAGCGCGTCGACGAGCGCACGCGGTCGAAGACGAGCATCAACGAGCTGCTGCGGGATTGATCCGACGCGCATGACCGATGCTCTCTCCATCGCCCGCGATCTCATCCGCTGCCCCTCGGTAACCCCGGCCGATGCCGGTGCGCTTGGGGTGCTTGAAAAAGCCCTGACCGCAGCAGGCTTCACCTGTCATCGCGTGACGTTCAGCGAACCCGGCACCGCCGACATCGACAATCTCTATGCGCGGATCGGCAGCGAGGGCCCGCACATCACCTTTGCCGGCCACACCGACGTGGTGCCGCCCGGTGACGAGAGCGCCTGGAGCGTCGGCGCGTTCTCGGGCGAGGTCCGGGATGGCGTCCTGCACGGCCGCGGCGCGGTCGACATGAAGGGCGGCATCGCCTGCTCGGTGGCGGCGGTGCTGGAGCATCTCGCCGCCAATGAGGGCAAGCCGCGCAAGGACGGCAAGGGCTCGATCTCTTTCCTGATCACCGGCGACGAGGAAGACGTTTCGATCAACGGCACGGTCAAGCTGCTGAAATGGGCCGCCGAGCGCGGCGAAAAGTTCGACCATTGCGTGCTGGGCGAGCCCTCCAACGTCGAGACGCTCGGCGACACCATCAAGGTCGGCCGCCGCGGTTCGCAATCCGGCACGCTTCATGTCGACGGCGTGCAGGGCCATGTCGCCTATCCACATCGCGCCTCCAACCCCGTGCCTGATATTGCGCGGCTGATCGTGGCGATCTCCGACGAGCCGCTCGACCATGGCAGCGCCCAGTTCCAGGCCTCCAATCTCGAATTCACCTCGGTGGACGTCGGCAACAAGGCCAGCAACGTCATCCCCGGCGAGGCCCGCGCGAAATTCAACATCCGCTACAACGACAACCACACGCAAGCCAGCCTGCGCGAATTGGTCGAGGCGCGCCTCGCCAAAGCCTGCGGCAACCGCATCCGCGCCCGCATCGTCTGGGATCACTCGAACTCCAACGTGTTCGTGACCAAGCCCGGCCCGTTCACCGATCTTGCAGTGTCCGCGATCGAAGAGGTGACGGGCCGCAAGCCGGAGCTGTCGACCTCGGGCGGCACGTCGGACGCGCGCTTCATCTCCAGCTACTGCCCGGTGATCGAGTTCGGCCTGGTCGGCCAGACCATGCACCAGATCGACGAGCGGGTGCCCGTGGCGGATCTAGAGAAGCTGACGCGGGTGTATCGGGGGATTTTGGCAAGGTATTTTGCTTGAGGCACTGTTGCCTCCACAAACAGAGCTGTCATCGCCCGACTTGATCGGGCGATCCAGTATTCCAGAGACAGCAGTATTGAACCGGGAGGCCGCGGCGTACGAGATGCCCCGGTCCCGGCGCCGCCAAGGCTACGCCGGGGCCACAAGGGTGCTCGGCCACCGAAGCTTTTGCGAAGGCGGCAAGCCGGGGCATGACAGCGCTGATGTAGCGAGAGCGCACCCTGCGCCCTCCGCGCATCTCAATAATCCACCTTCACCAGATACAGCCCCTGCGGCGGGGCGACGATGCCGCAGGCGGCGCGGCTGCGGGCGGCGAGTGCGGCCGACAGATCATCGGCCGTCCAGCGTCCCTCGCCGACCCAGACCAGCGATCCCACCATCGAGCGCACCTGGCTGTGCAGGAACGAGCGCGCAGAGGTGACAATGGTGATCTCGCGGCCGTCGCGTATCACGTCGAGCTGATCGAGCGTCTTCTCCGGCGACTTGGCCTGGCACTCGGTATCGCGGAACGTCGTGAAGTCGTGCTTGCCGAGCAGACGCTGGGCTGCTGCATGCATCGCGTTACTGTCGAGCCGGCGCGGCACGCGCCAGGCGCGACCGACGTCGATGGCGAGATTGGCGCGGGTGTTGATGATGCGGTAGCGGTAGTGGCGCTTGATGGCCGAGAAGCGCGCCTCGAAGGTCTCGGGGACGATCTCGGCCTCGAGCACCGCGACCGGATGGGGGCGCAAATGCGCGTTGAGCCCGTCGCGAAAACGATCCGGCGCAAATTGCTTGCCGATGTCGACATGCGCGACCTGGCCAAGCGCGTGCACGCCGGCATCGGTGCGGCCAGCGCCATGCACCCGCGCGTCCGCGCCGGTCATCGCCTTCACCGCGGCCTCTAGCGCGCCCTGCACCGAGGGCAGCGTCTCCTGCACTTGCCAGCCGAAGAACGGCGCGCCGTCATATTCGATGGTGAGCTTGTAACGGGGCATCGTGTCCAGTTTCACCGTCATTGCCCGCGAAGGCGGGCAATCCAGTACTCCGCAGCCGATCAGATCAACCGAGAAGCCTCGGCGTACTGGATACCCCGCCTTCGCGGGGTATGACAGTGTCAGCTGAATTTCGCGCCCGCCCTCACAGGCACGCCGCGCAGAAAGTCCGCGGCCCGCATCCTGGCCTTGCCTTCGCGCTGCAGCTCGAGGATGCGGACGGCACCCTCGCCGCAGGCGATGGTGAGGTGGTCGTCGAGCACCTCGCCCGGCGCACCTGAGCCGTTCGCCAATTCACATCGCAGGATCTTGACGCGCGCATTTTCGCTGACGTCCACAAGCTCGGTCCAGGCGCCGGGAAACGGCGACAGGCCATGGATGTGGCGCAGCACCGCGCGTGCGGGTTTCGTCCAGTCGATCCGCGCCTCGGCCTTGTCGATCTTGGCGGCATAGGTGACACCGTCCTCGCTCTGCTTTTTGAGCTGGAGCCCGCCGCGTGCGAGCGCCGCCATCGCGCGCACCATCAAATCGGCACCTAACCGGGACAGGCGATCGTGCAGATCGGCCGCGGTCATGCTGTCGGTGATCGCGATGCGCTCGGCCATGGCGACGTCGCCGGTATCCAGGCCGACATCCATCTTCATCACCATCACGCCGCTTTCGGCATCGCCTGCCATGATGGCGCGGTTGATCGGCGCGGCGCCGCGCCAGCGCGGCAAGAGCGAAGCGTGCAGATTGTAGCAGCCGAGCTTCGGCGCATCGAGGATCACCTGCGGCAGGATCATGCCATAGGCGACGACGACGGCGGCATCGGCATCGAAGGCGCGAAACTCGTCGAGTGCTTCCGGCGTCTTCAACGTCTTCGGCGTCAGCACGTGGACGCCGAGTTTTCGCGCCGCTTCTTCAACCGGAGTGGGCTGCAATTGCAGGCCGCGCCGTCCGCCCGGCTTCGGCGCGCGGGTGTAGACGGCGGCGATCTCGTGGCCATGCGCGACCAGCTCGAGCAGCGTCGGCACGGAGAAATCGGGCGTGCCCATGAAGATCAGGCGGAGGGGCATCAACAGACTCGCTGCGTTCCCTCCCCCTTGGGGAGGGCTAGGGAGGGGGTGCCACACGACCGCTCTAGCGGCGTGAGCGCGGGCGCTTTGTTGCTCGCGCTCCGCAAATCAGGAGCGCCTTTTGCTGGGCTGCCCCCTCCCCTGCCCTCCCCCCAAGGCGAGGGAGCAGACTGAGCGTGAGGCAACACTAAACTCTACCCCGCCCGCTTGGCGGCCTTCTCGAACTTCTTCATCACGCGGTCGCGCTTGAGCTTCGACAGGTAGTCGACGAACAAGACGCCGTTGAGATGATCGATCTCGTGCTGGATGCAGGTGGCATAGAGGCCTTCGGCATCCTCCTCGTGCAGCTTGCCGTCGAGATCGGTGAAGCGCACGCGCACCTTCGCCGGGCGCTCGACCTCCTCGTAATATTCGGGGATCGAGAGGCAGCCTTCCTCGTACACTGAAAGTTCCTCTGAGGAGGAGAGAATCTCCGGATTGATGAAGACGCGCGGCTCGTGCCTGGTCTCGCCGTCCTCGTCCCGCTTGGCGAGGTCCATGGTGATCAGCCGCAGCGGCTGCGCGACCTGGATCGCGGCGAGGCCAATGCCAGGCGCGTCGTACATGGTCTCGAACATGTCGTCGGCAAGCTTGCGGATCTCCGGCGTGACCTTCTCGATCGGCTTGGAGACCAGACGCAGCTGCTTGTCGGGCAGGATGATGATTTCTCGTAGGGCCATGGCCGCGATTTAAGCCGCGTGTCGGGTGCGGTCAATCCGGCGCGGAACTCCGTTAACCCTTCGCTAACCATAAAACTTCAGATTTCGTTAACCATAAGAATCAACGGGACTTTGGCCATAAACGTTCGCTATTCGTTCGTGGAGCCCGGCGAATCGGCTAGAAGGGTCGGCATGAACGAGATCATCTTCGTGCTCGGCGACTGGCCGGTGCGCACCATCGACGCGCTGATCGGCTTCGGCGCCCTCGTCCTCATCCTGCTGGTGGTGATTGCCGGGGTGATCGCGCGCTCCGGGCGGCGCGGCGCGGAACTCGCGATGGCCAATGCCATCCGTGCCGACGAGCTCGAGGAGCGCCTGAGCGAGGTGCTGCGGGCCCAGAGCGAGGCTTCGGGCCGGGTCGACGCCATGACCCAGGCGCTGGCCGGCCGCCAGGCCGAGATGGCACGGGCGGTCAACGAGCGGCTGGATTCGGTGACGCATCGCGTCGGCCAGTCCATGGAACACTCCACCCGCAACACCATGGAGAGCCTGCGCGCGCTGCATGAGCGGCTCGGTATCATCGACAGCGCGCACAAGAACCTCTCCGACCTCACCACCCAGGTGACGACCCTGCGCGACGTGCTCGCTAACAAGCAGTCGCGCGGCGCCTTTGGCCAGGCGCGGATGGAGGCGATTGTCCAGGACGGTCTTCCAAAAGGGTCCTACGAGTTCCAGTTCACGCTCTCGACCGGCAAGCGGCCCGATTGCGTCGTGTTCCTGCCCGACCAGCGCCCGCTCTGCATCGATGCAAAATTTCCGCTGGAGGCGGTGACGGCCCTGCACGATGCCCGTACGGACGAAGAGCGGCGGATTGCCACGCAGCGGTTACGCGGCGACGTGATGAAGCACGTCAGCGACATCGCCGAAAAATACCTCGTTGCCGGCGAGACCCAGGAGATGGCGCTGATGTTCGTGCCGTCGGAATCGGTCTATGCCGAGATCCATGACGGCTTTGACGACGTGATCCAGAAAGCGTACCGCGCTCGCGTGGTGCTGGTGTCGCCGTCGCTTTTGATGCTCGCGATCCAGGTGATGCAGCAGATCATGAAGGACGCGCGCATGCGCGACGCCGCCGACCAGATCCGCACGGAGGTTATCAAGCTCGGCGACGATCTGGGCCGTCTGCGCGACCGGGTGCTGAAGCTGCAAAAGCATTTCTCCGACGTCAACGAGGACGTCCGCCAGGTTCTGATCTCCGCCGACAAGATCGAGAAGCGCGCCGGACGTATCGAGGAACTCGATTTCAGCAAGAGCGATGCGGCCGATGCCCCGCGGCTGGTCGCGACGGGCGCGGGTGAGTTGTTCCCGAGGAAGCTGCAGGCAGGGGAGTGAGATTAAGGTACACGGTCATGCCCCGCGCAGGCGGGGCCTCCAGTACGCCGCGGCGATCGTGGTTGAGCCGAGGCGCTGGTGATTACTGGATCGTCCGCCTTCGCGGACGATGACAGCGAGGGATGGAGAGAGCTTCCGCCCACCGAGCTCCGCCAGAGTCTTTTCGGCCAGAATCTGCTAACACCTGCGCATGACCGCACCCGACGCGACCTCCTCCGCCGGCGCTGCCGCCTCCTGGCGTGACAGCCTTGCCGTGTACCTGCAACCGCGGGTGCTGATCGTGCTGTTCCTCGGCTTCTCATCCGGCCTGCCGCTGGCGCTGTCGGGCTCGACGCTGCTGGTGTGGATGCGCGAGGCCGGAGTCGATCTCAAGACCATCGGGCTGTTTGCGCTGGTCGGCACGCCCTACACGCTGAAATTCTTGTGGGCGCCATTGGTGGATGCGATGCATGTGCCGCTGTTCACCCGCGCCTTCGGGCGGCGGCGTGGCTGGCTCTTGTTCTCGCAGATGCTGCTGATCATCGCCATCCTGCTGCTGGCGCTCACCGATCCCGCGCGCTCGCCGTTCTACGTCGCGCTCGGCGCGCTGCTGGTCGCAACCATGTCCTCGACCCAGGACATCGTGGTCGATGCCTTCCGCGTCGAGAGCTTGCCCGAGAGCGAGCAGGCGGCCGGCATGGCCGCTTATGTCGCGGCCTATCGCATCGGCATGCTGGTCTCGACCGCGGGCGCGCTGTTCATCGTCTCCGGCTTCGAGGGCACCGGCATTAGCCGGCAATCGGCCTGGATGTGGGGCTATGTGGTGATGGCGGCGATGGTGCTGATCGGGACCATCACGGCGCTCCTCGCAACCGAGCCCGAGCAATCGGTGCGGGCGGAAGCTGCGACAAAGGCCGAGACCGCGTTCGCGCGCGTGCTGCGCGCCGCAATCGGGGCGTTCTCGGAATTCCTGTCGCGGAAAGACGCGCTCGCCGCGCTCGCCTTCGTCGTTCTCTTCAAGTTCACCGACGCGTTCTCCGGCACGATGACCGCGCCGTTCGTGATCGACCTCGGCTTTTCCCGCAACGATTATGCGGCGATCGTGAAGGGTGTCGGGCTCGCCGCGACGTTGCTCGGCGGCTTTGCCGGCGGTTTTGTCGCGCGGCGTTATTCGCTCGCGACCAGCCTGTGGATCGGCGGCGTGGTGCAGGCACTCGCCAACCTTTCGTTCTCCTGGCTGGCGTTCGTCGGCACCAGCCAATGGGCGCTCGCCTTCGCCATCACGGCTGAGAACTTCACCAGCGCCATCGGCACCGTGATCTTCGTCGCCTATCTCTCCGCCCTGTGCAAGAACCCGTTGCACACGGCGACGCAATACGCGCTGCTCACCGCGCTCGCGGCGGTGGGGCGAACGTATCTCTCCTCGGGTGCCGGCTTCGTGGCTGATACGACCGGCTGGGCGCTGTTCTTCGTGATCTGCGTGCTGGTGGCGATCCCGAGCCTGGTACTGCTGGCCTGGCTCCAGAAGCGCGGCCATTTCAAGACGCTGGGGCCAGTCAGGGTTTAGGACTCACGTCTCGCCTTCCTCATTGCGAGGAGCTCTTGCGACGAAGCAATCCAGACCGTTTCCGCGGAAGAATTTCTGGATTGCTTCGCTTCGCTCGCAATTGTCGATGTTCAATAATTCGCTGATTGGATCGCGGTGGTCTTGGTAGCGGCGAAGGCCTTGGGAGTTTGTCCTGCCAAGGCCTGATGGG
>NZ_JADPKH010000138.1:0-11184 GCF_023073835.1 Bradyrhizobium sp. 153
CGGTGGGCGACATCATCTCGGAATGGGTGGGCGACTTCAAATCGGAAAGGTGGGCGAGATCATCTCGGAATGCTGGGCGACATCGAGCGGAATCCGCATCCATTCTTTTGTTCGGCCGCGGCGGGGCCATTCTTTCGTCCCGGCCACCGATCTCGCAGCCGCCGCGCGCAGGGTCGGTCAAGGCTGGCCACGTTTGCGGCCACCGCACGGCTTGGCCTTGACCGGCCCGAGCACGGCGGCATGCTGGCGTGGAACGGGACTGCATTCCTGGCTGGCACTTGCCGTCAGCGGCGGTTATGGTTGTCGGGCGCGGGCGACCTCGTGGCGAAGCGTGACGCGTCGGCTGAAAGCGTCACCGGACTGCCTATTTTGTCCTGCCGAGCTGAGGCGCCCGCGCGCCGGGTTTTGGCCGCCGCGGTTTCCATTGCGACACCATTCGTTCGTAGTTTCGCTCCGCCTGGGCGGCAATCAACATCTCACGGTTGCGCAGCGCCGCGATGTTGTAGGCATAGGCTGGTCCGCGCCGGCTGCCCTTCTGTTGCGGATGTCCAGCTTGAAGTTGCATTGCGCGGGTCTTGTTGGCGACCAGCGCCGGACGCGCCCACAGGTAATCCTCGCCCTTCGTCAACAATGCCAGCAGAGCACCGTGAGCTTGCGAGCCACGGCCACCGCGGCGACCTGATGGCCACGCCGGGCGCGAATCCGCACGAAAAAAGCATGCAGTGGACCGGGCGCCTTGGCCGCGGCCCAGGCGGCCTCGACCAGCATGGCGCGCGCGTGACTGCGGCCGATCTTGCTGATGCGACCGTGATGGGCGGCTCCCAGTCCCGACTGCACCCGCGGTTCAGCCCGAAATAGCTCACCAGCTTCTGCGGGCTGTTAAACCGGCTGATGTCGCCGATCGCCGCCACGATGCCGGCGGCGACCGCCAGATTGACGCCGGTGATCGTCATCAATCTGTTGACCGCGAGATCGTCGATGGCGTCCTGCGCGATCTCACGCTCGAGCAGAGCCAGGTCTTCCGCCAGTCGGTCAAGCTCACGGACATGCCGATCGATGGCCGCGCGCTCATCGTGCGGCAGCTGTTGGGCCCCCAAACCACGCCCGGCCGCGGGCGTTGAAAAGGTCGGCATGCGGGCACTTCGGGATTAGGTGCGCGTGCAGGATCGAATGCACCTCGTTCTTGAGCCGCGTGCGATGCCGCACGACCTGGTAGCGCCGCGCCACCAGCCGACGCTTGCGTTCGGTCTCCGCGTCAGGCGTCCAGATCTGCGGCAGGTACCCGGCCGCCTGCAGACTGGCGAGCGTGCCGGCATCGATCTTGTCGGTCTTAACGTGAGCCTGGGTGATCGCCTTCACCTGCAGCGGATTGGCGATAATCACCCGTGCCACGAACGGCGCCAGAACCCGCGACACCGCCATGCTGTTGGCAGTCGCTTCGACCACCACCTCATCACTGGCCAGCAGGGTCTTGCCAAATCCCTCCAGCGCAGTCCGCGTCATATCGATGCGGCCCGCATGTCGGAGCCTGCCGTCCTCCCAAAACACCACCTCGCCGAAAGTTCGGTGGACGTCGATGCCAATCACCCGTCGCATTCGCACCTCCTGCCAGACATATGACGGGAGCTGCGGGCGACACGACAACTACGGATTCGCGGTCCCAGCGCAACCGGGCGAGTCGCAGAGGCGGCCAGCTACTAACTCGAGCTCTCGGCTCATCGAATAACATCGGCCTGCCCGCACTTCGTGCTCCCGGTGCCTCTGTCCCGATGGTCGCACCATACGCCACGATGTAGAACACCGCAGCGGGAACGTTGGCACCGAGACATCTCATACCGGTTACCAACATGCTGGAGAGGCCAACGAGGAGATCAGGCGGCGCACTTATGTGGTGCGGATCTTCCCCAATGCCGAGAGCTGCT
This sequence comes from Bradyrhizobium sp. 153, assembly GCF_023073835.1. NCBI lineage: Bacteria > Pseudomonadati > Pseudomonadota > Alphaproteobacteria > Hyphomicrobiales > Nitrobacteraceae > Bradyrhizobium > Bradyrhizobium sp. 153. The sequence goes on from NZ_JADPKH010000138.1 coordinate 1,923, forward strand.
TGCGGCTGGTGCGCGCCTTGACCGTCGAGCGTCACGAGACTTGGCTCGAGGATCATCCCTATCTGAACATGGACCTGCTGAAGGAACACAAGAAGGAGGCACTACGCCAAGCGGCCTGACGATGCTCAGGCCCACCAAGGGGATGGCTCGGCCGGACCCATGATCAATTTTGCTGAACTTGACGCACCGAACTCCTAAATTGCGCTGATCTTGCTAGGCTTGATGGCCCTCTGTTATGCGCTTTCCTTTCCTGCAACGGATCATCCCGCGGAGCCGGTGGTCCAATAAGGCTTTAGGTGAACCGATGAGAATATATCCCGCCGACGCAGAAGCACAATTTCTGTTTCGTTTGCAATAAGCAGAGTCAAACGCTTTCAAAGTCAGACCTAGGATGCTGCGTCTCCCAGCTTTGGTCACTGCGCTCTGCCTTGTTCGACAATACCGAAGTGGCCCGATGCACCTGCAAAGAATCGACGGGCGGCAGATCACAGGATAAGGGGGGCCAGGTTGCGGGATCGTGCATCGGTGTGGCTTGGCTCAGCAGTTCATGACCGAGTGGAGGAACGCACGCGTGCGCTCCGATTCGGCATCTCGAAAAATCTTGTCAGGCGAGCCATGCTCGATAATGCGGCCCGCGTTAAATACCGCGATTCGATCGGAGAGTTCTCTTGCGAAGCGCATGTTGTGTGTGACAATCAGCAGCGTCACCTTCATCTCGTCCGCCACACTTCGCACGACGTCGAGGACTTCTCCGGCGAGTTCCGGGTCCAGCGCCGAGGTGACTTCGTCCAGGAGCAGTATCTCAGGTTTCAAGATCAACGCCCGCGCTATCGCGATCCGCTGCTGCTGACCACCGGAAAGTTGGTCGGAATAGGCATGCACTTTGTCTTCCAAACCAACCATTCGAAGGTATTCGAGCGCACTCTTCTCAGCCTGCTCGCTAGACTGTCTCAACACGGTCGTTGGCGCCAAAATCAGATTTTGTAATACGGTCATATGCGGAAACAGGTTGAATTGCTGGAACACCATGCCGCACCGGCGGCGGATTCGCGCCTCCTGTGATCTCAAGAGCGGTTTGCCAGCCGAATCGAACAGGATGCTTTCGCCGAGCACTCTAATATCGCCGGTGCTTGGCTTCTCAAGTGTCATCGCCAGACGCAATACGGTCGTCTTTCCCGAACCGCTCGGGCCAATCAGCGTGACTTTTTCACCGGGCCGTACTTGCAGGTCGAGGTCAACTAGAACGCGGTGAGCACCGAAAGATTTGGTGACCTTTTCGAACTCGATCGCCCACATGGCTTGCGACCTGCGAACGGATGCATGTGCCGCCATCGCGTTGACGGCTGCGGTCTCCGCGGTTCGAAAGGATTGTGATTGACTAAGGTCTGCGGTGCTCGACATACTGGTCCTTGTACCGGGAGAGGAGATAGAAGAATGGCAAATTCATGCCGAGATAAATGATGCCGGTAAGCGTGAAAGGCTCGAGATAGCGGAAGCTTTGATAGCCAGCCGCTTGAGCCTCGCCCAGCAGTACTGGCACCCCGATCGCAAAGAGGAGCGCGGATGCTTTGAACAACCCGAGCACGTTGTTGAGCAGCGCTGGGATAGCGCGTTTGATCATCAACGGGATGAGGACGCGCCGCCATGTAATACTCGGGCTCAAATTGAGCGCTACACAAGCGTCGCGCAGTTCGGTTGGAATCGTGATCAGGCTGCCGCGGTATACCTCCGAGCAGAATGCAGCATAGACCATGCCTAACACGGCAATGCCAATAGGCATTGCTGGAAGGGTGATGCCGACTTCCGGCAGGACATAAAAGGCGAAATAGAGCAGCACAAGGATCGGTACACCCCGAAAGAATTCGAGCAGGAAACGCACGAATGCATGCCCTATCGTAGTGCTCACAGCCTCCAAGATCGCAAGCAGAAGACCGAGCGTTAGTGCAATGGCTGAGCTCGCGAGCGTCACCAGACCGGTGTACCACACACCAACCATGAGCCGCGGCAGGATCTGCAGCGCGTAGCTCCAATCCCAAGTCATTGGGCAGCCCCCGCAACCGCTTTTGCATTGGATACGACTTGCGCCGATGTACGTGACGCTCGCAAAGCCTGGTTTAGTGGGAGCACCTGCTCAATGGCACGAAAAACACCCGCGCAAAGAAGGCACAGAATCCAGTAGATCGCCGCCACCAAACAAAAGACGATAGCCGCCTCAAAGGTTTGGCTGCGAACATTGTTGGCAACGTAGAGCACGTCGGGCACGCCGACGAAGCTCACGATCGAGGTCCACTTGAACATATCTCTCGCCATGCTGCCGAAAGCGGGTACGATTTGCGAGAGCGCCTGTGGCAGCACCACTTTCCTGAGAGTCTGGAGGTTGCTCAGCCCAAGTGCATGACACGCATCGGATTGGTCCCGATGGACAGACTCAATACCAGCACGAACGATCTCGGCCCCGTACGCAGCGCCGTCGACCGCAAGGACAAGAATCGCTGCTGCGAGCGGGCTCAATTGCGGCATCCCAGGTATCAAGGGGAGCACATAGAACACCCAGAACAGGAGAATCAGTGCCGAAGGACCACGAATTAACTCGATGAAAACCATCGACGTTACACGTATCGCACGCGTCTTGGAGAGTCTCAATGGCCCGAGGATGAGCGAGCCCAGTGCTGCACCTAGGATAGCGTGCAACCCTACCCACAAAGTAACGCAAAAGCCCCGTGCGAGCGAATCCCAGTACTCTGAAACGGCTGCCACCGCAGTTGTTCCTTATTCGCAGCTTGGCACGACCTCGTGGGCCTTGCTAACCGTGGCAAGCAGCTGGGCTGCTGTATCCCCGTTGGGAATCCCGTACTTTTCGTATAGCTTCTGTACCGTACCATCTCTGATCAATAACCTCAGCTGTTTGTCGAACGCGTCGCGGAAACGCGCGTTTTCCTTGCGGAATGCCACGCCATATCCGTTGACCGGCGATTGCTTATCAAGCACTATCTCTAGGCCTTTCTGCTCCGGACTTGATATGGTGAACTGGCCGACCGCAAACGCGCTCGCCCGACCGCCGATGACTGTCGCAGCGCCGGCCTGAACGTCAATTACGCGGACGAGTTGCTCGGGCTTGATTCTTTGCTCAAGCGCATATGCTTCTTGGGACGAGCCTATAACCACGGCCAGCTTGATTTCAGTTCTGCGTGCAATATCCGAGTAGCCAGCGAGCTTCTTTGGGTTTCCGGGAAGCACATATAAGGCGTCCTGCTGCGCGGATAGCGGCGCGGAATACACCACCACCTTGCAACGGGCTTCGGTGATCGTAAGGCCAGGAGCCACGAAGTCGACCTGGTGTGCCTGAAGGGCAGGAATCATAGCGTCCCATGCTGTGAGAACGCCAATAAGCGGTGGCAGACCCATCTCCTTGAGGGTTAGATTGACCATCTCGACTCCGTAACCCTCAGCCTTCCCGCTCGGCGACACGTATGACCAAGGCGGCGCAGATCCCAGCGCCACTTTCATCTCGCGCGCGCTGCGAACGGAAGCGAGAAGGGCGTCTTCCATTTGCGCGAAGGTCGGAAACGAGTGCCCGCACATCACGAGCAGCGTCACGACCGACGTAAATATTTGTTTAGCGAAATGCATGCTCGTCTCCTTAAGTGCGATCCGATGAATTCCTCGGTGGGTAATTATGGCGCGACAGCTCGAACACGACGTTTCCTGCGCGGCTCGATCTCCTTATGACTCTGTTCATATGTGGATCATGCCGCAGGCGTCGTAGCGAATATGTAGCGCGAGAGCGGTCTTGAGCCTCCTACCAGAAATAGTCGGGGAGCTTTCTTCATTTCTGTTCTATGATTTTACCATCAAAATGCGGCTGCGGGCGGTGCTCTTCAAAATGCGCAGCGTGAGTGCCGTGTTGAGGAGAGCCCCGCGACAGGGAGACATGAATGGCCATTCTAAAAATAGAAGCTCAAGGAGCTGTTCTGGTCGCGCAGTTCAACCACGCCAACGCTCTTAACCCGATGAGCCTAGAACTCGAGAACGCCATCCGGTCCATATGCCGAGAGACAGAGGATAATCCTGCGATACGGGCTTTAGTATTGACAGGAGGAAACGAGCGATCCTTTTGCGCCGGTGGTGATTTCAAGGAGGTGGCCCAGCTTTCCGGACGCACGGCCGTGGAGGGATTTATCGACAGGTGGATTGACTTCTATAGTACGATACTCAAAGTGACCAAGCCGACTGTTGCCGCAGTCGGGGGATACGCAATAGGCGTCGGTTTTCAGATGGCGCTATCCTGCGACTGGCGCGTCGGATCCCCCGAAACCAAGCTGCTTATGTGGGAATTGAAGCACGGGATCGCCTGTACCATCGGTGGCTATATGCTCGAGACTTTCGTGGGCCGAGCGGCGATGTCCGACATCATTTATGGGTGCGAGGCCGTTCCAGTTTCGTGGGCGGCGGACCACAAGCTGCTTCACGAGGTGGTTAATGCGAGTTCGCTTGTAGAGACCGCTATCGAGCGAGCGAAAACTCTCGGTAACTTTCCGGAAATTACTTTCCGACGCACGAAGGAATCGACAAATAGGCGGCTTATCGCTGGCTTGCAGGCTATCGCGCATGAGGCGAAGGAAGCGCATGTCGCTAGCGCCGCAAGCAATGCCGTCCAACATCACATAAACCGTGTGCTTCGGCAGTAGCCGACACGGCTAGATTGCTGAATGCAAGGCTGTGCCATTCAGGTCCAAAGCCGGGCCACGGCCTACCGCCTAAGGCGGGTCCTGACCCGATCGAGTTGTTAGGATTCCCAAATCAGGCTGCTTCTGCTTCAAACTGCCTGCTGGCGGAGAAGGCCGTCAGGCATGCCAACATATCTTTCAGTTGCTCCGTCCGGTCCGCAGCTATAGCCGCCTACAATCGTGATGTACTCCCGTCTTCGACCTACGTCGACGCCAAGATGCCGTACGAGCGGTAGCTCAGCGGCCCGCGAGGGCCGCTCCGTCGGTGCGAGCATCGAGCCGCATTGACCTCCAATTGAACTGGGAGCGGCTTCATCAGCTGACCACCGAGGGACCCTGCCGATGGGATGGTATCTACTTAACATAGGCATCCAACATTGACGATCATCAACGGCAGAGCCTTTCGGATCGGTTGCTTAGCTGTGCGTATATTAAGTCCTGCTTCCCCGTGCCACAAACATGATGCTACGCGCAACTTCCCTCATCAACTGCTCCCCATCATCCAAATCAACCAATCGAAGTCAACAATATCCTCTTCCACCAGCCCCAATACCGAGCCGCCGGGTTCATGATTCTTCATATCGTAGACGTGCTCTTCCAGCGTCCAGCGCGCGCAAGTCCACATATGAAGTCAGGACGCTCCAAATGCAAATGACACGGTGCGCTGTTCGTTCGACAAACCTGGCGATGCGGTGGCCTCTAAAGTCGCGTCGGACCCAATCTCCCTTGGTAGGCTATATTCCACAATCATCTCTTCGCAGTTGGTACCGCGCACGTATTACGTTCCCGAGGATGCGCATGTGCCGTCGGATCGGCGTAAAACGCATTGAGGGATTGGAGATGTTGTGCGAAGTTGACGGACGAAAAGTCATACAGTCGGACAGCGTATGGAAGCGCGACCTCGTTCTTCCTGGTCCATGCCCATAATTCAAAACCGGTCACCCGTTTTGATTGGCAAGCGATCGGGCCGAAAATCTGGATATGCCGGCCCCTTTTATCCGAGTAGCCTGCGTTATCGAAACATACTCTTGAAATCGAAACCTATAAATCCAGATTCCCAGTTGGGGGGCGGCGGCCTCATATACTTGCAGGAGGCGCGAGACGTTCAAAGGACTAACAACGCTTTTCATCGCTGCAGTCCTTTCGTGATGTGCGTCCGCCTATGCGGCTCGTTACTCCCCGATGGTTCATCGCCGTGACGGATCCAGACAACTACCTATTCTGGTAATGCAATTTGTAATCGGCGCTTGAGAAAGCGCTGGTTGGCCCTTATCAGCGCTTGAGGGCGGCGCCGTATCCTTCGATAGCGGGCCGACGGGGGGCTAAGTGCACGTTCGCGAGCTTGCCGGCGGCCGCTGTTGCCCTGGATACGCATCGCCCGTGCTGAGACGGAGTTTGATCACAAGAGAACGGCGCCTCCACGAGGATACGCGCCATCGCGAGCAGGCCGCCGGATCGAAGCTGGGACTGGTCGAGCATTGCCGACCATCGCCTATTCCGGACCATCCCCTTCGGAAGACCACCGCCATCCTCCGCGCCTCGGTCTCGTCTCGCTGACAAGCACCGTCAGATCATGCGCCCCTGGCCTGTTCCATCGTCTCGGCGAGAGATACTTCGAATATGTCAATTCCCTGATTCAATGTCTCCAGGTCGATCGTAAGCGCCGGCAGAAATTTTACGACCTCGTCGTTGGGGCCGCATCGTTCGATAATCAACCCGTTCTCGAAGGCCTTGCGGGTCGTCGCCCCTGCGATGTCGGCAATTTGGCAATCGAAGCCCAGGACCATTCCCCGTCCCCGAACAGCAAAACTGTTTCCATGCTGGGATGCAATCGCATCAAGCCGGTGGCGCATAAGTTCCCCCATATCCTGCACCGCATGTGAGAAAGTACGGCTCCGCCAGAAAGTGTTTACGGCCGCAGTAGCGGATACAAGCGCGAGGTTGTTCCCTCGAAACGTGGCCGTGTGTTCTCCTGACTGCCACGCGTCACGCCCCTCTTTGATCAACAGCATTGACAATGGCAGGCCGTACCCACTAAGCGACTTCGACATCACAACAATATCGGGCGACAAACCCGCGAACTCGAAACTGAAGAATTCGCCCGTGCGGCCGCAACCCATCTGGATATCGTCGACGATGAAAAGGGCTTCCACATCCTTTGCTATGGCCTGAAGTGACTGCAGCCATTCCTTGCCAGCCACATTTACTCCCCCTTCCCCCTGCACAGTTTCGACAAGGATTGCTGCTGGGGAATCGACTCCACTGCTCTCGTCCAGCAATACTTTCCGCAGGTAGTCAGCCGTATCGATTCCTGGCCCCAGATAGCCGTCATAGGGCATGAATGTCGCGCCGGACAAAGACACGCCGCTGGATTTGCGAAAAAGACGACCGCCGGTCACGGCGGCCGCACCCAGGCTCAAGCCATGATATCCATGCGTGAATGAGATGACGTTCTGACGGCCAGTGATTTTGCGGGAAAGCTTCAACGCTGCTTCGACGGCATTCGCGCCCGTAGGCCCTGTGAACTGAAAACGATAGTTCTCCAGACCGCGTTCCTGAAGTATGACAGCGTTGAAAGTCTCCATAAATTCGCGCTTCGCGGGAGTGGCCATATCGAGCCCATGTACGACGGCATCTGAGGCGAGATACTTGGTAATAGCGGCCTTGATCTCATGATTGTTGTGACCGTAATTCAGCGCTCCGGCACCGCAGAAGAAGTCTATGACCTTTCGGCCACCGTCCGTTGTCATGACGGAGCCGCGCGCCCGACTGAAGACATCCGGAAGCGAACGGGAGTACAAACGGACGTTCGATTCCAATGTTTCGAAAGCTTGCAAGTTGTTCGGCTCGCCAATAGCCACCTCACCCATCGTCGTCTCCTTTAAGAAATTCATGAACAAGCAGGCTCCGTCAGATTGCGAACTGGACACGCCGATCGGACACACGCACCGACCTGGCTGGGCTCCCCGTTCGCATGACGACGCATGCAGCCGCGTCCCACGTAGTTACATGGGAACCGACAACCGCGAACCTACTAAGGCCAGCAGTATCCCTTAGGGAGCCGGGCGCGTTGGATGATACGGCCAGAAGAAGCCACGGCGGCATCGCGCGTCCATCGCGACTCGGGCTTCAACAGGAATGATCCAGCTCCGATTCAACGCGAGGCGCCGCGTTGCTGAAAACCGGTGATAAGATCAGCCGAGACTTCGGCGATCAACTTCATTCACGCCCGATTGGCGATAGGACACAAGCCTCGCGTTCTTAAGATTGTCTACTCTCCGTTTTCGCCAGCGCTAAAGCGACGGTTCACCATCCACGGGCATGCAAGTCCTGCAGGACCTGTAATGAGGAAATGGGTTTTCGGCACAACCTCCGTCGATCAAAACAGCGAGTTTGTGTTGCGCTGGCCCGTGCGGCGTCAGCGTTGGGGGCCGAGCAGACCGACCGACGAGGCGTCATCGGCGCCTTCACCGGTCGCCGCGGGCCGATGCTCAAGGCCAGTGGCTCTCCGTCTCGAGTTCGAGTTCGTCTAAGAGGCTGGATCATGTGGCTACGACGTTCAGCGTCAACTCTCGGCAATGGGTAATCTGCAGCGTCTGCGCCCCTTTGCTGAGGGCACGAAAGCCGGGCGAGCGGAAAAGAATGACCGACGGGACCCCATCGCTTTGGCTCGTCTGCACCGGGCCGGTGAGCTCAGCTATGTCTGGATGCCTGACGCGCTTCATGAAGCACTGCGCCACCTGGTAAGAGCACGACACGCAGCTAGTCAAGATGTCCGCAAGACCGCATCCGCATCCAGGCGTTCATGCTCCGTTGCGCCTTGCGCTTCAAAGGTGAGGCCCGGAGTCGCCGACACCGGATGTGGGTCTGCAATAGAACGTTCGCCCATCCGGCGCAACAGATTGCGTTGCAGACCTACCTCAACGTGATCGAGCATAATGAGGCCTGCAAGACAGTAATTGAGCAGCAAATCCGAGAAGCGATCACGAGCTCGCCGTGGCCAAAGAGATCCAGGCTCCGCGAGCATTGAAGGGCGTCGGTCCATTTGTTGCCGCTACTGTGCTTTCTGATGTTGGAGATTTCTCCCGCTTCGCTCATCCGCGGCAGCTCGTTGCCTACTTCGGCCTCGCTCTCGGCGAGCACAGCAGCGGCGGGACGGTAACGCACCGCGGCATTAAAAGGCCGGAAGCTCGACTGCACGGGCGGTGTTATGTGAAGCCGCCTAGAGAGCTATCGCACTACACCCAAGGTCGGACAGTGGATGAAAGAAAAGCGTTGCCCACCAGTTTCACAAGAAATCGCCTGGGAAGGCCCGGCTACGCCTCCAGAAGACCGGAAGCTAACCGCACGCGGGAACCGACCCCTCGGTTGTCGCGACCGCTGCAGTTGCGCGGGCGCTGCTCGGCTTCATCTGGTCCATCGTACCAGCGCGTCCCGCTAGAGCGTTAGCCGATCAGGTTGCAAGTAGCCTGCGGCAGTGAAGTAGTTTGTGGATTCTGCGGGCGTGTAGGTGTCGATGATGCGCCCGACAGCAT
>NZ_JADPKH010000137.1:0-9540 GCF_023073835.1 Bradyrhizobium sp. 153
TTTGCGAGAACCGCCCGTTTGCACATTCTGGCAGATTTCCCAGACACAAGAGCGCGCCATAAGCCGTAAAACCATTGCGCAGGGAAGGCCGGGATGTCCCGGCGTCACCTGTGGTCACCCCGCGTGCGTTTCTCGCGTGCGGACCCTGGGTGCCAGCCGGCGCCCGGCCTTCCCTGCGCCCTCTCTTCTCGATGAGGGTGAAGACGGATAGCAAACCTCGGGCGCCTGCGCCGCGAGACCGAGAACGTGTGCGCGCCGCTCTGCAAGACCCATCCTGCCACGGTCAGCCATGTTGCCGCGCCGCCACCAAGTTCATCTTGCACTGCGGCAGAAAAATATCGCACACTCGCTCGTGCCGGGCATCCAAGCGAGCTCGAACCGAGGAGCGAGCCATGTCCCTCCAGACCATACCATCCGACGCCACCGAGCATCGCCCCAACCGTCCCGAGGATGTCCAGGCGATGGAAGCGGAGGCGCGCCTGCGGGACGACATCCGCCTGCTCGGGCGCATCCTGGGCGATACCGTGCGCGACCAGGAGGGCGCCGAATTGTTCGAACTGGTCGAGCGCATCCGCCAGACCTCGATCCGATTCCACCGCGACGAGGACCGGCTCGCCCGCCGCGAGCTCGAGCAGATCCTCGATGGCATGTCGATCTCCGAGACCGTGCGGATCGTCCGCGCTTTCAGCTATTTCTCCCATCTCGCCAACATCGCCGAGGACCAGAACAACATCCGGCAGATGCGCGCCCGCACCGCGGGCAAGAACGGCGGCTCCGGCGTGCTGGCGGAAACGCTCGTCCATGCCAAGGCGGCGGGCATCGGCCCCGACGCGCTGCGCAATTTCTTCAAGACCGCACTGGTCAGTCCGGTGCTGACCGCGCACCCGACCGAGGTCCGCCGCAAGAGCACCATGGACCGCGAGATGGAGATCGCAGCCCTGCTCGATCGCCGCGAGCGCGTCGCCCTGACCGCCGAGGAGGCCGCCGCCAGCGACGAGCAGCTCCGCCGCGAGGTGCTGACGCTGTGGCAGACCAACCTTTTGCGGCGGACCAAGCTCACGGTGCTCGACGAGGTCGCCAACGGCCTGGCGTTCTACGACTACACCTTCCTGCGCGAGGTGCCGCGCCTGATCAACGCGCTCGAAGATCGGCTGGAGGAGGGCGGCGAGCAGGCGGCGGGCGAGCTCGCCTCGTTTCTGCGCATGGGCAGCTGGATCGGCGGCGACCGCGACGGCAATCCCTTCGTCACCGCCGACGTCATGCGCGGCACGCTGCGGCTGCAGTCCAGCCGGGTGTTGCAGTTCTATCTCAACGAGCTGCACGTGCTCGGCTCCGAGCTGTCGATCGCCGCGCATCTCGCCGATGTCTCCGAGGAATTGCGCACGCTGGCGGAACGCTCGCCGGATACTTCGCCACACCGAAGCGGCGAGCCTTATCGCCTCGCGGTGTCCGGCATCTATGCGCGCCTTACCGCGACCGCCGAAAAGCTGGAAGTCGAGATCACGCGGCGGCCGGTCGGCAAGGGCAAGCCTTACGAGAGCGTCAGGGAGCTGCAAGCCGATCTCGACGTGCTGCACCGCTCGCTGATCTCGAACAATGCCCGCGTCATCGCCCGCGGCCGGCTGCGGCTGCTCCGGCGCGCGGTGGATTGCTTCGGTTTCCATCTGGCGCGGCTCGACATCCGCCAGAACTCTGCCGTGCATGAGCGCACCATTGCCGAGCTGATGGATGCTGCCAACCCCGGCATGTCCTATCTCGCGCTCGGCGAGGACGCCCGCATTTCGCTGCTCACCAACGAGTTACGCTCGACGCGCGCGCTGGTCTCGCCATTCGTCAAGTACAGCGACGAGACCATGGGCGAGCTCAACGTGTTCCATGCTGCCGCGGAAGCGCATGCGAAGTTCGGTTCGGACGCGATTCCCCAATGCATCATCTCGATGTGCAAGGGCATGTCGGACATGCTCGAGGTCGCGGTGCTGCTCAAGGAGGTCGGCCTCGTCCATCCCTCCGGCCGCAGCGCCATCAATATCGTCCCCCTGTTCGAGACCATCGAGGATTTGCAGGCCTCCTCCGGAATCATGGACCGCATGCTGTCGTTGCACGATTACCGCCGCCTCGTCGACAGCCGCGGCTGCGTGCAGGAGGTCATGCTCGGCTATTCCGACAGCAACAAGGATGGCGGCTTCGTCACCTCGGGCTGGGAGCTCTACAAGGCTGAGATCGGCCTCGTCGACGTGTTCGAGCGCCACGGCGTGCGCCTTCGCCTGTTCCACGGCCGCGGCGGCTCGGTCGGTCGCGGTGGCGGTCCGAGCTATGATGCCATCATCGCGCAGCCCGGCGGTGCCGTGAACGGCCAGATCCGCATCACCGAGCAGGGCGAGATCATCTCGTCGAAATATTCCAACGCCGAGGTCGGCCGCTACAATCTGGAGATCCTCGCCGCAGCGACGCTGGAGGCGAGTCTGCTGAATCCGCGCCAGAGCGCGCCGCGCCGCGAATATCTGACCGCGATGGACGAATTGTCGAACCTTGCCTTCAGGGCTTATCGCGGCCTCGTCTACGAGACCGATGGATTCGTCGACTACTTCTGGTCATCGACCGTGATCAACGAGATCGCGACGCTCAATATCGGCAGCCGCCCGGCCTCGCGCAAGAAGACGCGCGCGATTGAGGACCTTCGTGCCATTCCCTGGGTGTTCTCCTGGGCGCAATGCCGTCTGATGCTGCCGGGCTGGTACGGTTTTGGCAGCGCGGTCGAGCAGTGGATCGCCGAGCATCCCGACAAGGGCATGCCGTTCCTGAAGGAGCTCTACCAGGAATGGCCGTTCTTCCGCATGCTGCTCTCGAACATGGACATGGTGCTGGCGAAAAGCTCGATCGCCATCGCCTCGCGCTATGCCGAGCTCGTGCCGGACGAAGCCCTGCGGGAAAAAATCTTCGGCCGCATCCGCCGCGAATGGCATTCCTGCATCGAAACGCTGCTCGACATCATGGGCCAGGACCGGTTGCTTCAAAGCAATCCGCTGCTGGAGCGCTCGGTGCGCCACCGCTTCCCCTATCTCGATCCGCTCAACCACGTCCAGGTCGAGCTCTTGAAGGAGCATCGCGCGCAGAACCCGGACGAGCAGGTGCTGCGCGGGATCCAGCTCACCATCAACGGCATCTCGGCTGGCTTGAGGAATACGGGTTGACGTCGTCGTTCCGGGGCGATGCGAAGCATCGAACCCGGAACCTCGAGATTCCGGGTTCGGCTCTTCGAGCCGCCCCGGAATGACGGCACTATCTCACGGCTTCATGGCGCCCTGCACGCTGGTGTAGACGGCATAGAGCGATGTCGAGCCGCAAATATACAGCCTGTTTCGCTGCTGGCCGCCGAAGCACAGATTGGCGACTGTTTCCGGAATATGGATCTTGCCGAGCAATTCGCCCGATGGGGTATAGCAGCGCACGCCGTCTTCGTTCGGGTCGCCCCAGCCCACCGAACACCAGACCCGTCCTTCGGTGTCGCAGCGGACGCCGTCGGTGATGCTCGGTTTTGGCATTTCAGCGAAGACCTTGCTGTTCGACACCTTCCCCCCGGTCACGTCGAGATCGAACACGCGGATATGGGACGGGTTGTCCGGCCCATCGGTGAACCCGGTGTCGCAGATATAGAGCTTCTTCTCATCCGGCGAGATAGCGAGCCCGTTGGGCTCCACAAAATCGTCGACGACGACTTTGACCTCTCCGGACTTCGGATCGACCCGGTAGACGTTCTTCTTGTCCTGCTCGGGCTCGGCCTTGATCCCCTCATAGAAGCCGCCGATCCCGTAGGCAGGATCGGTGAACCAGATCGCGCCATCGGCCGTCACCACCGCATCGTTGGGCGAGTTCAACCGCTTGCCGTTGAACTTGTCGGCGATGATGGTGATCGAGCCGTCGAGTTCGGTCCGCGTCACGCGCCGACCGCTATGCTCGCATGTGATCAGGCGTCCCTCGCGATCGATGGTGTTGCCGTTCGAGTTCATGGAGGGCTGACGGTAGACGCTGAGGTGACCGTCATCCTCGGAGAAGCGCATGATGCGGTTGTTCGGAATGTCGCTGAACAACAGGTAGCGCCCCGCGGCGAAATACACCGGACCTTCGGCCCAGCGGAAGCCGGTGGCGACCCGCTCGACGGCCATGGTGCCGGCGAAGGCGGGAAAGCCGGAGGGCCCGAAGGATGGCGGCCCCTTCTTGGCGGATTCCAAGTGGGAGTCCGGATAGCGGCTGCCCGGCAGTGGTCCCAAGGGCAACGGCGCCGTCGATCTCGTCGGCGCGCCTGTCTGGCCCAAGGGCGCGACGGAGGCTGCCAAGGCCGCGTTCATGGTAACGCCCGTCGCCGCGACTGCGGCCGCCGCGCCCTTCAACAGGGTGCGGCGCGCGAGAGAGGGTTCGCTGGATTCGGCAGAAATGGTCAGTGGTTTCGTCATAGTCGCCTCCCATTTTTTTGTTGGGAGGAAAACCATCCGCCTGCAATCGGGCGTAAAGCGGGCGATCCCGGCCGAACAACCGGAGACCGCGATGCAGCAATAGCTTGGAATCCAGCTAGACGGGATCCCAGGTGAAGATGTCGGCCGAGCGGTCCAGCTTGTAGAACGACCCCTTCAGTGCCGGCATGCCGTGTTCCGCGATCGACTGCGGCGTCCAGCCCTCGCTTCGCTGCACCGAGCGGATCGGACGGTTCTGGCTGAACAGGAAGATCTCGTTCATGCGCACGCCAAAGATCTGCCCGGTGACGTCCCTGGCGGAATCGCCCAGCAGATAGCCGCAGAGCGGGGCGATCTTCTCCGGTCCCATCTGCTTGATCTTCTCGACCCGCGCTTTCTCGGCTTCGGTCTCGGTCGGGATGGTGCCGATCATGCGGGTCCAGGCGAACGGCGAGACGCAGTTGGAGCGGACGTTGAAACGGCCCATGTCGAGCGCGATCGACTTGGACAAGCCAACGATGCCGAGCTTGGCGGCGGCATAGTTGGCTTGGCCGAAATTGCCGATCAGGCCGGAGGTCGAGGTGAAATGGACGAAGGAGCCCGACTCCTGCTCGCGGAAGATCCGCGCCGCGGCGTGGGAGACATAGAACGAGCCCATCAAATGCACCTTGATGACCGCTTCGAAGGCCTCCACGCTCATCTTGTGGAAGATCATGTCGCGCAGGATGCCGGCATTGTTGACGACGCCGTCGAGCCGGCCGAAATGATCGGTCGCGGTCTTCACGATCTTGCTCGCGGGAATGGCTTCGGCCACCGACTCGAAATTGGCAACGGCAGTGCCGCCGCGCTTCTTGATTTCCTCGACCACTTCTTCGGCGGGCGCCGTGTTCGAGCCGGCGCCGTCGGCGGCGGCGCCGGGATCGTTGACGACGACCTTAGCGCCTTCCGCGGCGCAAAGCAGCGCGATCTCCCGCCCGATGCCGCGGCCTGCGCCGGTGACGATGATGACCTTGTCTTGCAGTGATTTGCTCATGCGTGTGTTCTCCTGTTGTCTGCGTCATTCCGGGGCGTGCGAAGCACGAACCCGGAATCTCGAGGTTCCGGGTCTGGTCCTTCGGACCATCCCGGAACGACGAGGGCTTACCTCTCGTTCGTAAACACGATCGTGCCACTCGCCGCGAACATGCCGCCGACGCCGTGGCACACCGAGACCTTCGCGTTCGGCACCTGTGCCGGCGCGGTGCCACGCATCTGCCGCACGCTCTCCTGGAGCGCGTACATGCCGTACATGCCCGAATGCATATAGCTCAAACCACCGCCATTGGTGTTGAGCGGCAGCTTAGCCCCAGGCCGCGTGTTGCCGTCCGCAATGAACTTGCCCGTTTCCTCATAGGGCATGAAGCCGAGGTCGCCGAGCCCGAACAGCGGCAGATGTGCAAACGCGTCGTAGATCATGAGATGGTCGACGTCCTTGTGCGCGATGCCGGCCTCCTTGAAGGCGAGGGGCCCTGCGGTCTTGAACGCGCGCGAGGAATTGAACGTCTCCATCTGGCTGACCATCGGTGTTTCCACGCTCTCGCCAGTGCCCATGATGTAGACCGGCTTCCTCGGAAAATCCTTGGCTCGGTCGGCCGAGGTCAGGATCAGCGCGCCGCCGCCGTCGGTGACAAGGCAGCACTGGAGCAGGCGGAACGGATAGGCGATCATGCGCGAGTTGAGCACGTCCGCGACCGTGATCGGCTCCTTCATCATCGCGCGCGGATTTTTGGCCGCCCATTCCCGCTGCACCACCGCGACCGAAGCGAGCTGCTCGTGCGTGATGCCGTAGGTCTTCATGAAGCGCAGCACGGGGATCGGGAACATGCTGGGCGGGCCGTAGACCCCATAGGGCGCCTCGAACTGGCCGTTGAGGCTGTCCGGTGGCGTCGAGCGCGGCAATTTGCCGATCATCGACTTGCCGCTCTCGGCATGGGTGATCAGCACGGTCTTGCACAGACCGGCCTCGATCGCCGCGGCCGCGTGGCGCACGTGCAGCATGAAGGAGCAGCCGCCGACGGAGGTGCCGTCCACCCAGGTCGGCTTGATGCCTAGATAATGGCAGACCTGCTGTGGCGTTTCGACCGCAGTCGCAAAGCCGTCGATGTCGGAGAGCTTCAGCCCGGCATCGGCGATAGCATTGAGCGCCGCGTCGGCGTGGAGCTGGAGCTGCGAGGCGTTGGGGATGACACCGAGCTCGGTGGTCTCGGCCGCGCCCACAACGGCAACCTGGTTCTTGCGCATGGCCTAGCCCTTCGCCGGACGGAAGACGGGAAGGGTGATGTTGTCGTCGAGCTTCTCAAAGGCGACCTCGAGCTTCATGTCGAGCTCGAGCGCTTCGGGCGTCTGCGGACAGTCGATGATGTTGCTCATCATTCGCGGCCCCTCATCGAGCTCGACCACGGCGATGGCGTAAGGCGGCGTGAAGCCGGGCGCAGCGGGACGGTGGTTGATCACGTAGCTGTAGAGAAAACCATTGCCGCTCGCCTTGAACACCGAGACCTTGCGCGAGGCGCAGGACGGACAGAACGGGCGCGGCGGGAAGTAGATATGCGCGCAAGCGTCGCAGCGCTGGAGGCGCAATTCGCCCGCCTTCGTGCCGTCCCAGAAATGCTGGGTCTCTGGCGTCGGTTTCGGTCGCGCGCGCTGCGGTTCGGCCATATCGGCAGCTCCTCCCAAGAGACAGGCTTCGCGCCCGCCTGTTTCGATCTTGATGCGACAATCGACTATAGTGCGTCAACGGTCCAGCAATGCGCATGCATGCCATCATGCGCACAATGCTTGTGTCGACCTCGGCCGGCGCTATAGATTGCGCGCGCCAATATTCCGTGAGACAGACATGCCCGATTTTCCGACACTGGCGAAGCTCGCCGGAGACCTCGAAGGCGGCCGCACGACCTCCCGCAAGCTGGTCGAGGCGTGCATCGCCAGGATCGCCGATCCGGCCGGCGAAGGCCAGCGCGCCTTCATCCATGTTGACAAGGATGCTGCGCTCGCGGCCGCTGACGCGATGGACGGCTTGCGCAAGGCCAAGGCCGCGCCGTCGCGCTATGCCGGCATCCCGATCTCGATCAAGGATCTCTTCGACATCAGGGGCCAGGTGACGCGCGCCGGCTCCCGCGCGCTCGACGATTCCTCACCGGCCGAGCAGGATGCGGTCGCAGTGGCCCGGCTGCGCAAAGCCGGTTTCGTCGTGATCGGGCGCACCAACATGACCGAGTTCGCCTATTCCGGCATCGGCATCAATCCGCACTATGGGACGCCGAAGGGCGCATGGAACCGGGCGGAGGGCCATGTGCCCGGCGGCTCGTCCTCGGGCGCGGCAGTGTCCGTGCTCGATGGCATGGCGCATGGCGCCCTCGGCACCGACACCGGCGGCTCCTGCCGGATTCCGGCCGCCTTCAACGGCATCGTCGGCTACAAGCCGACGCAGCGCCGTGTGCCGCTCGACGGCGCGGTGCCGCTGTCGTTCTCGCTCGATAGCATCGGGCCGCTGGCGCGATCGGTCAGTTGCTGTGCCATACTCGACGCGGTGCTGGCCAACGAGCCGATCGTTCCGCTCAAGCCGCGGCCGATCCAGGGCTTGCGGCTGGCGGTGCCGACCACGATCGCGCTCGACGACCTCGATGCACAGGTCTCCGAGACCTTCGAGCGCGCGCTGAAGGCGCTCGCCGATCACGGCGCCATGGTCGAGCGCATCGAAATGGCTGAATTCCACGACATCGGCCCGATGAACGCCAAAGGCGGCTTTGCAGCTTCCGAAAGCTATGCCTGGCATCGCTATCTCATCACCGCGAAGGGCGACGTCTATGATCCCAGGGTCGCCGTGCGCATCATGCGCGGCGAGGTGCAGAGCGCGGCCGATTACATCGATCTGCTCAACGAGCGGCGCTCGCTGATCGCCCGCGTCAATGCACGGATTGCGCCTTATGACGCCCTGGTGCTGCCGACGACGCCCAACACACCGCCGAAAATCGCCGATCTCGCCGACGACCAGGCATTCGCCCGCGAAAATATCCGCGCCTTGCGTAATTGCAGCCTGATCAACCTGATCGACGGCTGCGCCATCTCGCTGCCTGCGCATCGCGAGGGCCACGTTCCTGTCGGCTTGATGCTGGCGGGGGCGGGCGGGACCGACCGCCGCATCTTCGAACTTGCTGCCGGCATGGAGGCCGTAATCCGTGTTTGACCTGACCTTCACCGTCGACGCCCAGGACACCACAACGCCGCTGACGCTGGCGATCGACCAGGCCTTCATCGCCGGCTGGACCGGCCGCGATCCGGTCGCGCGCGACAAGCACATCGCCGAGCTCGAGGCCGTCGGCATCGCCCGGCCGGCCTCAACGCCGATCTACTATCGCGTCTCGGCGCGGCGGCTGACGATGGAAGACCGCATCGAATGCACCGGCGGCGACTCGTCCGGCGAGGTCGAGTTCGTGCTGCTCGGGTGGCAGGGCCGCATCTTCGTCGGCTGCGGCTCCGATCACACCGACCGCAAGGTCGAGGCCTATAACGTCACAGTGTCCAAGCAGATGTGCGACAAGCCGATCGCGTCGACGCTGTGGGAGCTCGAGGACGTCGTCGGCCATTGGGACAAGATGATCCTGCGCTCCTACGCCACGATCGACGGCGAGCGCATGCTCTATCAGGAGGGCACCCTCGATGCCATGCTCCCGGTCACTGAGCTCATCGCACGCGGCTTTCCGGGCGGGAAGCTGCCCGACGGCTGCGCAATGTTCGGCGGCACCTTCGCCGCTAAGGGCGGCATCCGCCCTGCCGACCGGTTCGAATTCGAGCTGGAAGATCCCGTGCTGAAGCGAACGATCAGGCATGGGTATGACGTGGTGACGCTGCCGGTGAGGGGCTAACTCTCTCCTCACCGTCAGCAAAGCGAAGCAATCCAGAATTGTTCTGCGGTGGCAGTCTGGATTGCTTCGTCGCAAGGGCTCCTCGCAATTGTGCATGTTCACTAATTCGCTGATTGGATCGCTCCAGCGGAGGACGATCCGATGCGCGACAACAGCTATGACCGGACGATTGAGCGCAACTATCTGCA